>SDRQ01000029.1 GCA_007845355.1 TM7 phylum sp. oral taxon 352 | reverse complement strand
AAGTGTCAGGATTTTCCAGCTCGCCGCGCATAGAAATTCGCTCTTCCCGCCTTTCACGACTCAAACTCAAAATAACCATAACATCTGGCCTCAAGTATTTTTCATCGGTGAACAATTCTGTCAATCGCAGAACCTCCGACTCGTCATATCCTTCGCCTCGCCCCTGATAAACCAGCGTTGAAATATAATTTCTTGCGCTCAAAACAATTTCCCCACGTTCCAACGCAGGCTGAATCTTTTCCCGCCACAATTCACGCCGAGCCGCAGAAAATAGCGCCACATTCACCGCCGCAGAGCGCGCCAAATCGCCATTTTTAATCACTTTTCGAAGCTCATTTGCTATCGGAGTTGATTTTTCCGGATCATCGCTTCCCGGCTCTTCAATCATGCAAACCGTTCGCCCGATTGACTGAAAATATTCCGCCAATTTCGCGACCTGCGTCGACTTTCCCGTCCCGTCATTGCCCTCGATAACTATATATTTTCCCGCGTTGCCCATCATCACCTCGTAATTACAATGTGCGGCTTATTTAAATAAATCATCATCTTTTTCGCCTTGCCGTCAACTTTTATAAAATGCGTATGCTGGTGTGCCATCGACCTGGTTTTACTTCCTTGCGCTCGGGCGTAAATCGAATAGCCGTCATTCTCAAACTTCGCAATCTGATTCATGTAGTCAATCTTTTCCTCATCGCTCAAATTCGCCAACGAATCGACGTGTCGTTTCGGTATCACCATCAAATGATCGTCCACACCGCAGCCATCCCAAAAATTATAGCCAAATCTATTCTTAATGATCAGACAATGCGCAGTTTCACCAACGACCTGATCTATGTGATGCTTTACCAATTGACAAAAATCGCAGCCGTCAGACTTGTGTTTTTTTCTGTGATCGATATATTCTTTTTCCTTCGTTCGCGATCGAAACATTGAACCTGCCATCATCACAAAATCCCCTCGCCAAGTCCCGCG
This sequence comes from TM7 phylum sp. oral taxon 352, assembly GCA_007845355.1. Taxonomy (GTDB): domain Bacteria; phylum Patescibacteriota; class Saccharimonadia; order Saccharimonadales; family Saccharimonadaceae; genus Nanosynbacter. The sequence continues at coordinate 2,061 of SDRQ01000029.1, read as the reverse complement.
ATTTCCATCGGTTTATGTCGACGATCCTTAAATGCCCGCGGCAACATCATTTCTGGACGCCAAGTCTTTATCAATTCATCCAAATCGTCAGTGTGCTGATATTTACCGCTCATTCCGTCGCGTCCACTAGCATATCCGCCATCAACCTGACCAGTGTGATGAAAAATCAATTGCCCAATACGTTCGCCAACAGGCAAAACTACACTCTCATGCTTATTCAAATTGTAAATCTCAAGCGTAATCCGATTGATATATCCCGGATCAACCCAGCCGGCATCAAAACACACCGCCACGCCGTTTCGCCCCCAAGAGCTACGACTTTTCACCTCAGCCGCGCCGCCATGCGTCCGGATTCCAACAAATTCGTGCGTGTGTGCCAAAATTCGCTCACCAGGCTTCAGAACAATAATCGGATGATCTGGCGGAATATTCTTAAATTCCCGAAAACCGTGCCGCTTGCACCATTCGGCGTGTGGCATAGCCTTAAGCGGACCCTTGAAGTATCGATTGACCTCAGACTCGTCAAACGGATTATAAACTCGCGAAATATCGTCATATTCCTGCTTATAAAAATTAAAGCCTAGCGTAAAATCTAAGCTGGCTTCCGATACGTTTTTTGGGTTGAACGGCGTACAGACAATTGTCCCGTCTTCAATCGCCGCTAATATATCTTTATTTGAGTACACGCTCACTAAACACCTCCCATTGCGTGATTTTTCTACCAAATCTTATTATGACAAGTTTATGCATTTCTATCAAGCTTTCAGTAAATTTTACAGCATGTTAAACTGAAATTATGGAAAAAGCCATTATTGTAGCTTACGATAAAAACCGCGCCATCGGACAAAATGGCGATATGCCGTGGGGACGAAGTTTACCGGCCGATTTGGCGAATTTTAAGCGTTTGACGAGAAACAGCAATGTCATCATGGGCAGAAAAACATTTGAGTCAATTGGTTCGCGACCACTTCCAGACAGAGAAAATATTGTCATTTCATCCAAGCCAACTGGCGTCAAAAAAGTTCTTACGGCTATGAATTTACGAAGCACCCTGGCTTTATCGCGATATCCGACTTTTATTATTGGCGGCTCACGAGTTTATAAAGACGCTCTAGATATTCCAGAGATCGACACTATTTACGCCACGGAAATTGACGCCGAATTCCCCGATGCTGATACTTTTTTCCCAGAGATAGATATGGACGCGTGGGAGGAAGTAAGTCGCGCACATCATTCGGCAGATAATGAAAATAGTTACGATTTTGATTTTGTGACGTATAAAAGAAAATAACCTCCTTAAGTTGACAGTATTTGGTATTTGTGGTATGATAAAGCGCATGAATGAGCAATATAATCTATGTATCATAGATCCCGAAGAGAGTGGCGATCTTAGAATTACAGATATACCAAAATATCAGAATTCAGTGCACACCCTCATTGCAATACTTGTCGATAATCCTACCTGTAATGAAGATGGGGCGGTCAATAGCAAAGCGTTCTTAATAGAAAGAGGAATATCTGAAAATGGCAACTCTACAGCAAAAGGAACGTATAGAGATATACAGTTTAACCCCGACACCAGACGATATAAAATTCTGCCGAAGAAAAATCTCCGTAAAAAATAAACCTTAGCCGCTCAGGCTATAAGTGCAAATCACACTACACAGCAATCGGCGCTTTTATCGCTGAATGACACTCATAATTCTCCAGACGAATATCATCAATCGTGAAATCGTCAATATTCTTGATGTCTGGGTTGAGCCACAGTTTCGACAGCGGCAGCGGACGGCGCGATAATTGCTCGTCAACTTGCGCGCGGTGATTATTATAAATATGCGCGCTATTTAAGGTATGGATAAACTCGCCAGGTTGCTTGTCGGTAACTTGAGCGACAATCGACAAAAGCAACGCATAGCTGGCAATATTAAACGGCACCCCAAGGAACATATCCGCCGATCTCTGAGTCAGCGCCAAATCCAGCTTGTCCTTTTCGCCGTTTTTGCCAGGTCTTACGTTAAATTGAAACATCGTATGACACGGAGGCAGCCCGCCGATTTGAAC
>SDRQ01000028.1 GCA_007845355.1 TM7 phylum sp. oral taxon 352 | reverse complement strand
CCACGGAAAAATTGCCGAGTGGCGCGCTGAACAATCGCGGATATTGACCAATAAAAATACCCCATAGAGACGGGATATTTTAAGTTGTGGTGGATTTGTCGTAGAGCGAAAGATACTGTTTTATGGTGTTTATTTTTGTAACGTTCGCTGATTTAACTTTATGACGTTTTTGTAAAAAGTGCAAGTGCTTTCGTAAAAAATACAACAAGCTTGAGCTTTTTTGACACGCAAGCTATACTGAAATTATGTCTAGAAAAGTGAATAAAATTGTTAAATTGATTACAGGACTATTGATAATGGTGTCATTATTATGTCAATTATTTACGTTTGAGAAGTTTTCTGCGGTCATTACTTCTGCGGGGATTATGCCATATTTAAGCCTTCCGATTGCGATAATATTGGTAGTTGTTGAGCTAACATCGTTACCGTTTTTAATTGATATGGATATATCTAAAAAAGCCATTTTGGTTAGTAGGGTGTCTGGTTTTTTGAGTTTGGGGATTATGATGGTAATTAGTTTTTTGGCGTTTATGAATGGGTATTGGGCGGTGATATTTGGTGCAACGATAAAGAATGTGAATAACGTGACTGCGATTTTTCTGGTATTCATGATGTGGATTTTGTTGATTTGCGCAAATTTATCGACGAAAAAAACAGCCAAATAATTGGCTGCTAAATTTCAAACTTGGCTGGGATGGAGGGATTCGAACCCCCGAATGGCGGGACCAGAACCCGCTGCCTTACCACTTGGCGACATCCCAACGGCAAACATAATTGTACTATAGAAAAATGATTTCCGCAAGCGTTTACGGGTGGTCGTTGACGCGATATACTTATAGTATGGATTTGCAATGGATTGTGAAGTTAATTGCTGACGGACTAGTGGTGCCGGTCGTGCTAATTGGTGCGTACGCGCTGATAAAATTGGTTCCAAATAAAGAAAAGTATCAAGTTTATAGTCAAGTTTTGATGGCTGGTTTGACTGCTTATGTGACGGCAAAAATTATCGGGTCAATTTATCAACCAGATCAGATGCGCCCGTTCGAGATTCTGGGCGTATCTGCCGGCGCGTCATTCCTTAATAATCCGGGTTTTCCGTCTGATCACGCGCTATTTACAATGGCAATTACTTTGGCGGTATTTTTCGGAGCAAAGAGTTGGCGGCTGGCTTTATTGTGTTTGATAATGACAATTTTAGTGTGTGCCGGTCGAGTTATCGCTCTGGTGCATACGCCACTTGACGTTATTGGCGGATTATTGATTGCCTGCGTAGGGATTGTTTGGTATAAACCGATGAATCTCCTGAAAAAGCATAATATTTAAGCATATACATTTGCAATATTGACAAGTTTACGTTACAATTTACGTATGAAATTATTGTCAGCTATTTTCCGTGAAGAAATATCAGATTACACATATCCATTTTCAAAGCGAGTTTTCTTGAGGATTTTGGCAATTTTAGTTGCTAGCGGCGTGGCTATCTGGTTGCTGGCGCTTGCGTTTGATAAATTTATGATTACACCCGTATTTTGCGCGAACGCTGAGCATATTTCTATTTGCGCAAACAGCACAAGCATCGCATCTTGCGTTGCGTTAGTTCTGGCGGGGATTATGCTGGTTCCAATATTGGCGGTATTTGGTATTAAGCGACCTCTGTTGGTGGTAGTCGCGGCAACTGTGTCATTGTGGGGTGCTACATTATGGGCTGGCGGATCTTGGATTTTGTCATTACTATGGGTAGTTTTGGCGACAGTTTTGGTATATTTGTCGTTAATCTGGTTGAACAGAATTCGTGGCAATGGCGCAGCAATTTTATTTATGACTTTATTCGCAATCTTAGCACGAGTTGTCTTGGCGCTATAATCACTGTACACTAAGTGTATGGAAATCATTATCATTATTCTCTTAATTGTTATTACTATTGGTTTGGGTGCGACATTATTTGTTCTGCAATCAAAAATCAGCGAGCTAAAAAATCAATCATCCGTCGAGCTAATTAAAACCGATGTCGTGGAATTGGGGCGAACTATTGCAAAACTGAATGAATCCGTTAGCGATAAGTTGGAGCGAAGTAACGCGCAAGTTCAGACTTCCGTGCAGAAACAATTGTCAGAAAGTGCGAAGTTGGTGGCTGACGTGACGCAGCGATTGGCGAAATTGGATGAAACTAATAAGCGTGTGGTTGATGTAGCAACTGATCTGAAAACCTTGCAAAACGTGCTGCAAAATCCAAAACAGCGTGGCGTTTTTGGTGAGTTTTATCTGGAAAGCGTGTTGGATAATGTTTTGCCAGCCAAGCAGTATCAAATGCAATATCGTTTCAAGGACGGTGAAATTGTTGACGCGGTTATTTTTCTGGACAAGGGTCAAATATTGCCGGTGGACAGTAAGTTTTCTTTGGAGAATTACAATCGGATGATTAACGCCGAGACAAAATCTGAGCGTGAAATGTGGCTAAATAAGGTGAAGGCTGATCTTAAGGGGCGAATCGACGAAACTAGTAAATATATTCGTCCGCGCGAAAACACCATGGACTTTGCTTTTATGTTTATTCCTAGCGAATCTTTGTATTACGATCTTCTGATTAATAATGTCGGTCAGGGCGGTTCGAGTCGCGATCTGATTGAATATGCGTTTCGAGATAAGCGAGTGATTATTGTGAGTCCGACTAGTTTTCTCGCGTACCTGCAGACTGTTCTTCAGGGGCTTCGTAGTTTGCAGATTGAAGAGCAAGCTAAGGATATTCAGGTTCGAGTTGGTCAATTGGGTGTTCACATTAAAAAGTTTGACGAGTTGATGACGAAAATGGGCAAGAGTCTTAGTACGACCGTTGGTCATTATAACAATACGTACAAGGAGTTGGGGAAGATCGATAAGGATGTCGTGCGAATTTCTGGTGGCGATAACCAGGCGCAGCCGGAGCTGATTGATCGGCCGACTCAAGAAGATTGACATAAAAAATACCCCGCCGATTAAGCGGGATATTTTATTGTGAAGTTATAATCTATTCTTCGTCTTTGTTTCGGTAATTGACGAGTAGAAATAGGTTACCGCCTAATGCTGCGCCGATTAGGGTAGCGGCAATTACTT
>SDRQ01000027.1 GCA_007845355.1 TM7 phylum sp. oral taxon 352 | reverse complement strand
GTTGAAGCTCAGTCTGAAACTGTTTGGCGCCAGGCTAATAAGTACGGCGTGCCACGTATTTGTTTCGTTAACAAGATCAACCAGACTGGTGGTGACTTCTATAAATCTCTAGAGTCGATCCACAACCGCTTGAGTAAACAGGCTTTCCCAGTTCACTTGCCAATTGGTTTTGAAAAGACTATTAACGGTGTTGTCGACTTGATTGACATGAAGGCTTACACCTACGACGACTACACAGACCACGAGTTGAAGGTTGGCGAAATTCCAGCTGATATGCTTGAAAAAGCTAAGAACGCACGTTCTCTGTTGGTTGAAAATGCCGTTGAAGCTGACGACGAATTGATGATGAAGTTCTTGGATCAAGGCGAAGAAGCTATTACTGTTGACGAGCTAAAGATGGCTCTACGCAAGCGTGTTTTGGCTGGTGACTTTTACCTAGTCACTGGTGGTGACGGTCGCGGTGTGATCGTTGAGAAGTTGCTTGACTTGATGGTTGACTTCTTGCCAAGCCCGCTAGACGTTGATGAAATTTGGGGTAAGAATCCAAAGACTGGTGATGAAGTTAGTCGCAAACCATCAGATAAAGAGCCTTTGTCAGCTTTGGCGTTTAAGATTGCCGCCGACCCATTTGTTGGTAAGTTGATCTTCGTTCGTGTCTATTCTGGTGTTTTGACCTCAGGAAGCTACGTTCTTAATACGACAACTGGTGAAAAAGAGCGAATTGGACGAATTGTTCGTATGTTTGCTGACAAGCGTGAAGAAATTAGCAAGGTTGAAGCTGGTGACATCGCCGCTGTGGTTGGTCTGAAGTCTACTGCGACTGGTAACACGTTAGCAGACGTAGCTCATCCGATTGCTCTTGAGTCAATTGAATTCCCAGAACCACCAGTATCGATTGCGGTTGAGCCAAAATCAAAGGCTGACCAGGAAAAAATGGCGTTGGCATTGCAGCGCTTGGCTGAAGAAGACCCAACTTTCCGAATTCACACTGACGAAGAAACAGGTCAGACAATTATGTCAGGAATGGGCGAGTTGCACCTAGACATTCTTATTGACCGTATGAAGCGCGAATTTAAGGTTGAAGCCAACATTGGTGAGCCTCAGGTTGCCTTCCGCGAAAGCATCAAGGGTCGCTCTGAAGTTCAAGGTAAGCACGCCAAGCAGTCTGGTGGTCGTGGTCAATATGGTGACGTTTGGGTTCGCTTTGAGCCAAATGAGACCGGTAAAGGCTTTGAATTCGTTGATGAAATTAAGGGTGGTGTGGTTCCTCAGGAATATCGCCCAGCCGTAATGAAGGGTATTCGCGAAACATTGGAAGGCGGTGTTATTGCCGGTTATCCAGTTGTTGACGTTAAGGCTACACTTTACGATGGTTCATACCACGATGTCGACTCCTCAGAATTGGCGTTCTCATTGGCAGGTTCGATAGCTGCTCGTGAAGGTATTAAGCAAGCTAACCCAATCTTGCTTGAGCCAGTTATGAAGGTTGAAGTTACTACACCAGAAGACTTCATGGGTGACATCATCGGCGACCTTAATTCACGTCGCGGACGTATCGACGCTATGGAAGACTTGATGGGTGGCGCTAAGCTGATTAAGGCGTTTGTGCCATTAGCAAATATGTTCGGCTACACATCAGACATTCGCTCAATGTCTCAAGGTCGCGCCGCTTCAACGATGGAATTGGCTCAATACGAGGAAGTTCCACCAAACGTTGCACAAGAGATTATCGAAAAGCGAAATAAATAATCTCTAACTCATAAAAAATCCTCGGAGCGAATCCGGGGATTTTTATTTGGCTAAATTTCGGGTTATTTTTTATGATACTTGCGTGTTGCGACGGAATAAATTGATAAATTGTCGGCGAATTGGGCGACCGACGATGTTGCCGAATGACGCACCAATTGCTACTGCCACGCCGATGAGAATTGCTCGCGCTAAGATAGCTAGGGCTGGTAGGAAGTTTGCGCTGTTTGGTGGATATAGAACGACGCCCATCAATCCATTGTAAAGCGACAATCCTGGGACTAGCGGTACGATTCCCGCCGCGATAATCGCCAAGGAAGGGAATTTCCATAATCTGGAAGTCATAACTGCGACTAGTCCAATTACCGCCGCCGCGATACCACTTGCGGCCACGATATCAAAACCAAAGCTCATGGCCAATCTTGAAATCCACCAGCCGAAAATTGCGATCAATCCAGAGATAACCATTCCTAAAAATCGAGAATGATTCCTCAGGACGAACGCCGCCGCGATAATTCCAGCGCCCAAATATTGCGTGTGTCCGTCCGCCAACGTCAATCGATCTGGTGTTGCTGGAAAAGTAACGCCAAATTTTGTCGCAATGTATAATCCGACCATCACGCCAGCAATTACGCCGCCCGTCGCCATTACGACTTTTAACAATCTGGCGTTGGCGGTCATGTAATATTCGTCGATTGCGTCTTGAAATGCGCCGACAAACATTAGTCCCGCGACTAATAAGACAATTCCGCTGATAACCAACAATGTTGCGTTGACGCTTAGCCCCAGATAATTGCTACACCAAGCTGCGCCCGCCGCCACCAATGTTACGAAAATCGCCACGAGGGATTGCGAATAAAACAACGGTGCGCCAATACGCCCCAGCCACCTCAGTAGTCCAGTTGCTGAGAATCCGAGCAGAAACGCGATTGACGCCATGAGCAAACTGCCGCCGTACAAAATAACAGAACCCGCGCTCACTAATCCGCCCGCCGCGTAAACGACTAGCCGGGAATGTTCGGTGGGTTTTTTGAGTATTTGTTGCAATCGCTCCTCGGCCTCTTCCAGGGAAAGCTGCTTGCGGCGAATGTCGAGGGCTAATAATTGCAATGCTTGAATCAATTGATAATTAGGGTCGTCAGGAACGATAACTCGCGCCATCGTCAAAGGCTCATGGCTGACTCCGCGGTCTTGAGAAATTGTCACCAAAGTGTAGCTCACGTCCACATGAACGGGTCTGCGGCAATATGTCCGCGTGATTCCTTGCGCCATACGAACCACATCACGCGCCACCACGCCCATGCTCAGAAGCTGCTCAGCAATCGTCATAGCCAGGCGCAAAGCTCGCATATTCGGCGTCAAACTTTCGTCAATTTTCTCCAGATGATGCTCTGGCTCAAAGCTGTA
>SDRQ01000026.1 GCA_007845355.1 TM7 phylum sp. oral taxon 352 | reverse complement strand
TTCTGAGTATGAAATTAGTTCGCACAGCTTAGTGCGATGTATGGGCTCGGAGGCGCTGAAGTTGGCCCTGGCTTTACCGTGGTGGTATGATACGCGTGATGGTCGTCGATACACACTCAACACAATTTTACCAGTAACCAAGAATCAAGTTGCTCAAGCCTTGAGTAGCAGCGCTGTGTCTGAATCCCTTGGTGATAGAGTTGCTCCTAATGGTGACTTGGTTCGTGTGACACGGCCGAAAGTCGGCTCGCTGATACTCGGTCCAGAGCGGCAGCAAAAAATCCCCGCCATAACAGATGAGCAAATCGCGCTGATAGTGGACGCAATGAAAAACAAGGCTAATAAACAAGTAAGAGTATTGTTTGATTTACAACATCAGCGAGTTATCACCAAGGGTCAATTGCATCAGGTCCTAGACGGGTCTGCGGTAAATAGTCACAATGTCCATGAGGCGGAGGCTAAGGTTTGGGCTGAAGTGCAGAATGTGTTAACGAGCGAGCAGCAAGAAGCTTTTTATGGTCAGATAAACAGATAACGAGTGTATAATAGATAGTATGAGTAAGGCGAAAAAGATTTTATGGGTGGATTTGGAGATGACTGGATTGGATCCAGTGCGTGATGAGATTTTGGAAGTGGCGGCAATTGCGACGGATTGGAATTTTAAGGAAATTGCGACGTACGAAGGAATTGTGCGTCATGATTCGGGAAAGCTGGCTAAGTTGTTGGACCGAAATGCTGGTTTTTGGAATGAGCATCCGGAAGCGCGACGCGGGCTGGAGGAGCAGAATGAATCGGGCAAGCCTTTGGCGGAAATAGAACGCGAATTGTTGGCGTTTTGTGATGAGCATTTTGCGGGTGAAACGAAGATTTTGCTAGCAGGTAATTCAATCCATCAGGATCGTCGATTCATTGACCAATGGTGGCCAACGTTGTCAAAAAGACTACATTATCGTGTGTTGGATGTGAGCGCGTGGAAGGTGGTGTTTGAAGGAAAGTATGGTAAGAAATTCGCCAAGCCAGAAGATCATCGAGCACTGGAAGACATCCGCGGCAGCATTATGGAACTTGAATATTATTTGAAAAAGGTAAAGGTATGACACATAAACAATTTGAAGAATTTATTCTAAGCTTGCCGGGCGTATGGCTGGATTATCCATTTGGCGAGGATGTTGCGGTGTATAAATTTGGTCGAGATAATGACGGCGCAGGGAAAATGGTAGCATTGGTAACGGAAGGCTCAAAGCCGCTCAGAGTAAGCCTAAAATGCGATCCGTTGTTGGCGCAGAATTTACGAGAAAAATACGAAACGGTTTTACCAGGTTATCACTTGAACAAGAAGCATTGGAATACAATTATTTGTTCAGGTCAATTGACCGACGAAGAGGTCTTTGATCTGGCGAGGCTGAGCTATCGATTAGTCTCGGAAGCTTAATCTGCTTTAATGATTTGATTAATCTGCTTCTGGATATTCTCTAAATCGCCAGCAGTTTTTACTAGCCATTCGCGCATCTTTTTTGACTTGGTGGATTTGTACACCTTTTTCATCATGTTGATTGTATCTGTTATTTGCACATTCATCTCATGGGCATAGGTAATATCCAATTGCGTGTTCAGAAGGGCTTCGTCCAATTTTTTCTCTAATTTTTCTGGCGGATCTAGAGCGAGGATATCCTTTTGTTTCTCCTTATAATTGATGCCGGTTGCTTGAAGCGCTTCGCCCATTGAGGCATTCGCAGTGGTCAGCACTGCAACCAGAGAACTATTGGTGGTTTGTAAGCTGGTTGAGCGGAACTTATTATTGTATTTTTTGGAAATAGTGAGTAATTTATTAACGCGTGATGCAACTTGTGACGGGTTGGCGTTTGGCATAGAATCTTGTGAAAAAACGAATATCGCGATTAGTGTTATTAGACCGATAAAGCTCAAAATAGCGATGATGATTTTGGTTTTTTTATCAAAACCTTCCGCTGGCGGAGGTGTGGCAATTTGATTCAGATAATCGATACCTTGAGGTTGGTTGTTCAAATTGTCAGGATACATATTTCTATTTAACCACAAACAATAACAGAGGTAAAGAGTGATATAATAAAAATATGAATGATGCCAAAGAAGAAGTGCGGGCGCGACTGAACATCGAGGATGTGATTGGTGAGTATGTTCAGTTGAAGCGAGCAGGGCGCAATTTGAAGGGTTTAAGTCCGTTTACCGACGAGCGAACCCCAAGCTTTATGGTCAGTCCAGAAAAGCAGATTTGGCACGATTTTTCTTCTGGAAAAGGTGGCGATATTTTTACGTTTGTGATGATGGTGGAAGGAATGGATTTTCGTCAATCGCTGGAACATTTGGCTCGGAAGGCGGGCGTTGATCTGACTTTGTTTTCTAACGGCGACGGACGAACAGCCAAGCGTCGTGCCAGGGCCAGAGAAGCGCTGAAGCTGGCCGCCAATTTTTATCAGCAGAATTTGGTGAAAAATTCACTAGCTCTGGATTATGTGGTAAAAAAACGGCGGTTAAATCGTCAAACAATTGGTGATTTTTTGATTGGCTATGCGCCGGAGAATGGCGACACGTTGACGAAAGCATTGGAAAAAAGAGGATTTTCTAGACAGGAATTGGCGGACGCTGGCTTGTCGAATAGGTTTGGTGGCGATTTGTTCCGCGGGCGAATGATGGTGGCGTTGAGTGACGGCAATGGCGAGGTTGTGGGATTTACGGGCAGAATTATTCGTGACGATCCGCGCGCGCCAAAATACTTGAACACGCCGCAAACGCTGTTATTCGATAAATCGCGACATATTTTTGGTTTACATCAAGCCAAAGAAGCGATTCGAAAAAGCGATATAGCGGTGATTGTTGAGGGTAATTTGGACGTAATTAGCAGTCATCAAGCGGGCGTCAAAAACGTGGTTGCGACCTCTGGAACGGCGATGACAACGCAACATTTGAAGTCGCTTAGTCGATTGGCGGGGCGGATTCGCTTGGCGTTTGATGGCGATCGAGCGGGAGTTAACGCGACGGAGCGGGCAATCAATTTAGCGCAGGAAGTCGGCGTGGAATTGGAAGTGGTGAGCTTGCCTGATGGCGCCAAAGATCCAGACGAATTGATCCAAAAAGATCCAGCGCTTTGGCAAGCGGCGATTGACCAATCTCAGCCAGCGGTGGATTGGGTGATTGCTAGATATGCGGAAATGGAG
>SDRQ01000025.1 GCA_007845355.1 TM7 phylum sp. oral taxon 352 | reverse complement strand
CCCGCCAAAACTGGCAAAACAATTACCAAAATCTGAATCAAAGCCAACACCATCAAAGACAGAATTTTACCCGTAATCAAAGTGTCGGTTTTAACGGTCGTAAGCAGCATTTCCACTGTGCGATTTTCTTTTTCCTCGGTGGTGCTAATGAGCATTTGATTGCCAAAAATACTGATGAGAATGAACAGAACAACCAAAAACATTCCAGGCACGATCATCTCATTAATGCCGCCATGCTCTTTTCCGTCCAGATATGTGGTTGATGACAATTGGACTTTGTCGCGTAAAATTGCAACTTGCGCCGGGCTGACGCCGCTTGCTACCGATTGACTCAATAAGCTCTGTGCCACCGCACCGTATTTTCCATTTTGGAATAACCCAACATCTTTACCGTAAACTTCAACCTTTTGCTTGCTCAAATCCTTTGGAAAATAAACATACGCATCAACCTTATTATTTTTTACGTCGTCAATTCCAGATTCTTTTGATTTGGCGGTTTTGGCTTTAATTGCCGTCAGTAATTCTGGCTTCACCAACTTCGAATCGTCCGTGACTTCCAGTGAAAATTCTTGCTTTTCCAGATTTTTTGACGCTTCAATAGTCGTGCTTTGCGACCAAAACATAATTCCATACAGCACGCCAATCAACAAAGGGAATCCCAAGGCCGTCAACCAAAACGTCGGTTTCTTCAGCGTTCTAAGCGTTTCAAATTTGAAAACCGTCCCCAAATTATGCATTTTACTCATCACTCAACTCCTTCGCTTCGCCGCCGTAAACTTGGACAAAAATGTCGTCCATTGAAGCGCCGCCAAATTGACTTTTTACTTCTTCCAATGTTCCATATGCCGCCGCTTGACCGTCCTTCAATAAAATCAAGCGATCGCACAATCTTTCAACTTCCTCCATCTGGTGCGTAACGTAAATAATTGTTGCGCCAGCTTTTCGTTGTTCTTCAATTATATTCATCAACAAACGACGATTCACCGGATCAAAACCTTTGGCTGGCTCGTCCATAATCAGCAGTTCCGGATCGCCCATAATTGTTACGCCAAGCTGAATCTTCTGCTGCTGTCCGCCAGATAATTTATCAAGTTGCGTATTAGCCTTGTCGCTCAAATTGACGCGCTCCAAAAACTTCATAGAGAAATCCTTAGCTTCTTTGCGACTCAAGCCTTTCAATTGACCAAAGTAAAGCATCACGTCTAAGACTTTTTCTTTTTTATACAAGCCGCGCTCCTCCGGAAGATATCCGAGGCGAATCTGGCTCTCCACCGAATATGGCTTGCCGTTTATCAATAAATCGCCCGCGGTCGGCTGGTATAGTCCCAACAATGCGCGCAACGTCGTAGTTTTTCCCGAACCATTACTTCCCAAAAAACCAAAAACTTCGCCGCGAAAAACATCGAAACTCAGGTCTTTAATAACAGTTTTATCACCGAAACTCATCTTAAAATGACGAATCTCAACCATTTTTTTATTATCTGGCATACGCCTCCTTTTCTTCAAATAAAATTATAACACTTAGCGCAGGAAAAAAGATATAATATAAATATGCGACTGTTGGTTATTGAGGACGAACGAAAAATTGCGAGGGTCATAACCGAATCTTTGAAGCGCGAAAAATACGCGGTTGATGCGGCGTACGACGGGGAAGAGGGCTTTAATTTGGCGGACAGTCAGCCGTATGATTTGTTGATTGTCGATCGAATGCTGCCGGGATTAGAGGGCACGGAGATTGTTAAAAAATTGCGCGAAAATGGGAAAAATATGCCAATTCTGTTTCTGACGGCACTGAGTACAACCGAAGATAAAACGCTTGGGTTAGACGTGGGCGCTGATGATTATTTGACTAAGCCTTTTGCAATTGATGAATTGTTGGCGCGCGTGCGAGCCTTACTTCGTCGGCCACCGATTAGCCAACCAGACATTCTGAAAATTGACGATTTGAGAATTGACAAGCAACAACAGACGGTAACTCGCGCAGGAAAAATTATCGACCTCACGAGCAAAGAATATGCGCTGCTGGAATATTTGATGCAGCATCCGAATCAGATTCTCAGTAAAGAAACGCTGATTGATCACGTTTGGGATTTTGACGCTGATATTTTGCCGAATAATGTCGAGGCGTACATAAAAAATCTACGCCAAAAAATCGACAAACCGTTCAAAAAGCAATTGATAAAAACCGTGCGCGGCTTCGGTTATAGGATTGAACCATGAAAATTTTTACTTCAGCAACAATTAAGTTGGCGGGCTGGTATTTGATGATTTTGATGATCGTCAGTTTGCTGTTTAGTAGCATTATTTTTCAGGTGGCGCGCTCGGAAGTTGATGCGCAAATTCATAAAATTATCGTTCAAAGGAAGGGTGATTTTCCTGCAATTAATTTGTCGGAGAGAATAGATAATTCAACTCGAAATCTTTTGATTAGTCTGGGCTATATAAATCTTATAGTTTTGCTCGCTGGCGGTTGGTGCTCATATTTATTGGCGAAAATCACTCTGCGACCGATAGAAACCGCCCACAAAGCTCAATCGCGATTTGTTGCTAATGCCAGCCATCAGCTCCGAACGCCTCTGGCAATCATGAAGGCTGAAACTGAATTTGCATTGAAAAATAGAAAGGCAGAGAAGGCAGAACTTACAGAAACTCTGGAAAGCAATTTGGAGGAAATAAATAAGTTGACTGAGCTTACAGCGATGCTTCTGGAATTATCACGGACAGAAAATAAGTTGGCACTGGAAGATAAAAGTTTCAATTTGACGGAATTGATATCCGAACTCGTTCGCGAACGAAAAGCTGAAGCGCGAGTTAAAATGAATTGCCCGGAACACATAAATATTCCGCTTCATCACACTGCGACGCGAGAATTGTGCGCGATTTTGCTCGACAATTCATTGAAACATAGCCCGAAAAATTCTGTGGTAAAAATTTGCATTACCCCATCGAAACAAAACATCACTGTCAACTTCATCAACGACGGAACGATTTCACAACAAACTCTGCCGCACGTCTTTGAGCGATTTTTCCGCGGCAGCCAACAGACGAAAGGCTATGGATTAGGATTGCCATTAGCGGAACAATTAACAAAAGCGCTAGGCGGACAAATCTCTGTTAGTACCTCAAAAAACTCAACCATTTTCACAATTTCTTTGCCGATTCTGTAAATTTTCAGCTATTTTTCAGAATTAGATGTTGTAATAGGACTGTTGATTGGCAAATTGCAGATCCGAAAGGGGAAGTATGAGTACAACATTTTTAAGTAAAAAAGGATTTAAGGAGCTTCAGAAAGAAATTTCTGGGCTAGAGATTTCAGAGAAAGCGCTTACGTTGGAATTGAAGGAAATTGGGCGCGCCAAATCGCGTGATGAC
>SDRQ01000002.1 GCA_007845355.1 TM7 phylum sp. oral taxon 352 | reverse complement strand
TCAATACACTGCACCAGTTTAGGCGACTTTCCGACATCGCAAAGCGCCAACTTATCAGTATTTTCGTAAACCAAATCACGCGAATCAACCTTGCATTCTTTCATTATCATCATATAATACAATACTGAGAAACATTTGTCAATGTATGATATAATTTTATAGATATGGCGAAAATTTCTTTAGATATGGATTCTCTGAAAAATGAGCGAGCTGATTTAAGCAATTTTTTAGCGCAACCTGATGCTTACAGCTCACCAGATTTTACGGTAAAAAACAAACGATTTTCAGAATTAGAAACGCTTATCTCCAAAGGCGAAGAGCGAGAAAACCTGGAAAAAAACTTAGTAGAAGCCAAAAAGTTAGCAAACGATCCGAGAGTTGATTTGATTGTGAAGAGTTTGTTTAGTATTGACGACGCTCATCCAATAGAGGAGCCAGTTTCACTACGCGATTTAAATAAATTAATTAAAGATAATATTGCCGGTGAAACGAAAATATCTATATATGAGGGTGAGTGGCCCGACATGAGAGCGATTTCGGGATCTGATATTCCGTTGCCGGTTGAGTTATTTGTGGCTGCACCGATGATTAAAGATTGGCGAGAAGGGCGAGTGTCGGAATCGAAAGGTGGAAAAAGTAGCCGCGATATTTATTAGACAATACGCAGAAATGGATCCGAAAACTAGCCCTCCAATACGAAGTGTAGATGTTGTCATAGACTCTGACGGCGGAGTATTTTTGACTTTGCAAGGTGACGGCGCTCACCGCTTATGTGCTGCAAAGATGCGGGGAGACCATGAAATATTATGTCGCGAGATAAGTATTGTCAGATTGAAATAGTGTAAAATAAAACCGCCCAGTGATTGAGCGGTTTTTGAGTTGTCGGACTAATTTGTTAGATTATTTAGTCTTTTTATCTGATTTTGGAGAATCAGTTTTAGCTGCTTTTTTAGCGTTAGCTTTCTTTGCTTTGTTTGCCAAAGCTGCTTTACGAGCTTCAGCGGCTGCTTGACGAGCCTTAAAGCGATCAACACGACCTTCGGTGTCGATAATCTTTTCCTCACCAGTAAAGAATGGGTGTGAAGCTGATGAAATGTGAACCTTAACTAATGGATATTCGTTGCCGTCTTCCCATTTGATAGTTTCGGTTGTTTGCGCTGTTGACTGAGTCAAGAACGCGAAGCCCGCTTGTTCGTCGCTAAATACGACAGGGCGATAGTTCTGTGGGTGAATACTGCTTTTCATAACTGTTCAATTGTACATAATTTATCGGAAAATGTCAAAAGTTCGTAGCCTTAACTTTGCTATTTTGGCGAAATTATGACATAATATAGGTATGATTGAGTTACCGACTAGTCCTAATGCTTTGAGTGAGTTAAGTCCAGTGGCGCCGCCAAAGTTATTATCACAGGCTCAAGACGCTAGTCGAGGTAATCTTATGGTCTATGTAAAGGCAGATAATTATCTGGGCACGGAAACGAGCGACCCTTCGTTCATGAAAAGTCGATATAAAACGACTGAATACGAAGCGATAAATGATTTTGTGCAATTTATAGAGACGACAAAGCGTTATTTACCTGATTACATGGAGGATTGCGCTAAAGAATTAATAGATGAATTGGCGTTTTTGGGCATGCCGGAACTAAATTTCGCAGCAAACGCGTTAGCAAAAAGATTGAGGCATCATTTGGAGGTTGATAATAAGCCGGTCTATATTGACGTAGGAAATTCGCTAAGTCAGTATCGTGCTAAAAACGAGATGAAAAGTAGTCAGTATATTTTAAGTCTGGTCTTATCTAAATTTCCAGACGATGAATTCGAAGAATATGAAGGTAGACTGAAAGTGTATGGCGGTAGAGGTGAGATTGGCAAGAGTTCTAAGATTTTATTTCTTGATGATTGGATTGTTAGCGGCGATCAGGTAAAGGAGCGAATTGCAGGATTTGAAGTGGATAATGATCCTGAGAGCCATGAGGCAAGTGTTTTGGTTATGGCGGCTAGTGGAGATTATCTTGATGGCGGCATAAGTGCGTACTCTCAGTATGGAGGAACGATATATCCTGTAGAGGCTTACTACAGACTCAAGAATAGTCCTGATGCTGGGGGTATGAGCAGGGTAACGGGTATACATTCTTCGACCGATAACACATTTGGCTATGAAGTTGATGGTATAGCGTACTGTGCTATCGAAAGAGGAATTCTCAAAGGAGAGAAAATTGATGAGCTAAGTCTGCCCGCATTGGCAAATATAGTGCGACCGTATCGAAATGGTGAAGATTTTGATGGTTTGTCGCGATTTAGACAATTGTTAGAAAGAGAGTAATATTTGCAGATTTATTGATTATTTGGTATAATTGCCAGGTAACTAATTTTAATGACACAATCCGTTTCACACTCCAAATCGTGGTCGGATGAGGCAAAAGGAGAAGAGAATGTCTGTAAAGGTAGACATCAAGGCTTTGCTGGAGTCAGGTGTTCATTTTGGACACAAAACCAGCCGCTGGCACCCAAAGATGGCGCCATATATTCACAGTAAGCGTCAGGATAGTCACATTATTGACTTGACTAAGACCGTTGAAGCTTTGGATAAGGCTTTGCCGGAATTGACAAAGATTGCTGCATCAGGCCGCAAGGTTTTGTTCGTTGGTACTAAAAAGCAAGCTAAAGACGTTGTTCGTGAAGCAGCTGAAAAAATCAACCAGCCATACGTAGTTGAGCGCTGGATTGGTGGTATGCTGACTAACGGCTCAACTATTGCTCAGCAAATTAAGAAACTGAAGAATCTTGAAAAGCGAATGGCTTCAGGTGATTTGGAAAAGCGTTATAACAAGCTTGAAGTGCAGCGTTTCCAAGAGGAAATCGACAGCTTGAATATGAAATATGGCGGCATCAAGGATTTGATGGGCAAGCCAGGCGCTGTTGTTGTAGTTGACGCATTGACCGACGCAAATGCAGTTCGTGAGGCTCAAACTTTAGGTGTGCCAGTATTTGCAATTGTTGACACCAACGTTAATCCAACAGGAATCGATTACGTAATTCCAGGTAACGACGACGCTGTTAAGGGTATCCAATTGCTATTAGACTACTTTACTGCGGCTGTTGCTGAAGGTGCGGGTAGCGTAAAGGTTGAAGAAAAACCAGCTAAAAAAGAGGAGAAATAGGATGGGTGTTTCTGTTGACGATATCAAAAAATTGCGCGAATTGACCGGCGTAGGCTTGACTGACGCTAAAAAAGCTTTGGTTGAAGCTGAGGGCGATTTCGATAAAGCTTTGGAGGCTATGCGCAAAAAAGGCTTGACGAAAGCTGAAAAGAAGGGTGATCGTGAAGCCCGTGAAGGTTTGATCGAAAGCTATGTTCACTCTGGCCGAATCGGCGTTATCGTTGAGGTAAACTGCGAGACCGACTTCGTGGCTCGACTTGACGACTTTAAGACATTGGCGCACGAAATTGCTATGCAAATTGCAGCGATGAGCCCAAAGTATGTTTCTGAAGCCGACATTCCAGCAGAGGAGATGGATCGCGTTAAAGCTGAGCTTATGGCGAGCGAATCTTTGGCAAGCAAGCCTGAAGAAATGCGCGAAAAGATCGTTGAAGGTCAATTGAAGAAGCATTTTGCTGAGCAGGTTCTTATGAGCCAGGCTTACATCTTGGACGACTCTAAGACTGTTGAACAGCACGTTAAGGAAGCGATTGCGAAATTAGGCGAGAACATCGTTATTCGTCAGTTTAAGCGAATTGAGCTGGGCGTAAGCGAATAGATTTTCACGCAGAGAAGAAGTCGACCGTAGTAATGCGGTCGATTTTTTATTGTGTGGAAATTATTGAGCAGCCGTCTTTTTGGTGGCGCGCATCTGTCGTGGTGACGATAAATTGGTGATTTTGGATGGTTTCTTGGAGGAGTTTTTCGCGAGTGGCGTCTAGCTCCGAGAAAACGTCATCCAGTAGAATTAGCGGTCGAGATTGACTGACTTCTGTTTGAAGCTCTAGCTCTAGCAACTTGAACGCCAGCATAATGGTTCGCATTTCGCCGCGTGAAGCAACCTTAATAGCGGGCTGATTATGGAGGAAAATTGTGAAATCTTCACGGTGTGGGCCAGCCGAAGTGAAGCCCGTAGCCATTTCATATTCGCGGGATTTTCCTAAGCGATTGAGTAAGGCTTGGTCGTAATTTTCCAGAGGTACAATAGCTCCATATTCGATAGATAATTGCGTGTCTTTTCCCGCCAAAGATTCGTATAAATTTTTTATGCGAGGCTCGTTTATCTGGAGGAATTTGGCTCGTTTTTGGGCAATGTTGGTTGCGTATTGGACAAATTTTATATCCCAAGCAAACAGGTTGTCGCGCCAAATTGATGAGTCTTCTTGGTGGGATTTTAAGAGTTCGTTACGCTGTAAAAGAGTGCGATTGAAAGCTCTTAAATCCGTGTCGTATTTGGGGTCAAGTCGGGCGATTAAGCCATCCAGAAAGTCGCGTCGTCGGGACGGTGAGGAGGAAATTAATCTTAGTTCGCTTGGCTCAAACAAAACGACAGGCAAGCGGTTTTTTCTGGTTAAGACCTTTGATTTATTGTCATTGACGATGAATTCTTTGTTGATTTTTCCGGAAATTGAGTCTAGTTTAATGCGTCGCTCGCCGAAATCGCCTTCCAGATGAACAATTGTTTGCGGAGCGTTCAGTGTCATACAATCACTGAGGCTGCCTCGAAAACTACTGCCGCGTAGCGCTACATAAACCGCCTCGAGCAGATTCGTCTTGCCGGTGCCATTTGGTCCAACGATTACCGTCCCAGAATTGCTAAAAGCCGCTTCGTGCAGATGATAAGACCGGAAATTGTATAGCTTAATCTTAGAAATCACTCTGTTATTATAGCACGGGGTGCGAGGCAAAATTAGCAGACAAGACGCTTGAAGTTTGATATAATAACGGATAGATAAATTGGAGGAAATATGTTCGACACAAACCCTTATGAAGAAAAAATGAATGCAGCGTTTAGCTTTTTTCAAGATGAATTGAAGAAGGTGCGAACGGGCAGGGCACACGCTGGAATGCTCGACGGTGTTATGGTTGAAGCTTACGGTTCAAAAATGCCGCTTAATCAGGTTGCAAACGTAACCGCTCCAGAGGCACAAATGCTGTTAGTTACGCCATTTGACCCAAGCAACATTACGGCAATTTCTTCTGCAATTCGCGACAATCAAAGTCTAGGTTTTAATCCGTCTGACGATGGGCGAGTGGTTCGCGTTCCAGTTCCAGCTTTGACGGAAGAGCGCCGCCACCAACTGGTGAAACAGGTTAGTGAGAAGGTTGAGGAGGCTCGAATTGCGATGCGAAATATCCGTCAGGATGCATTAAAGGACGCTAAGCGAATGAAGGACAATAAAGAGCTGAGCGAAGACGATTTGAAGCGTGTAGAGAAAGAGATTGACGGCTTAATGAGTAAGATGCAGGCGCAAATTGACGAGGCGTTTAAGGCGAAAGAAAAGGACGTCTTAACCGTTTAATGAGCGAAACTTTTGCCGATAAAGTGAAAGCGTTGAATTTGCCGTTGGATCAAATTATTGTTATTGGTAGCGGGATTTTGGATCAATTGGGGATTCGTCCAGCTAGTGATATTGATCTTGCGGCAAGTTCTGATTTGATGAAAAAGCTCTCTGAGGAAAGTGGCGATTGGCTTAAAAAGTTTGATGACAACCAGCGTTTTTATTTTGTAAAAGATGACGGTTCGGCTGAAGTTTGGGATGGCTGGGAATTCAATGGGCAAGTTGTTGGCTATGGCGAGCTGTTGAGCCAATCAGTGGAATATGATGACGTGAGGTTCGTCAATTTAGAGTTTTTATCTCGATGGAAAAAATGGCGTAGTCGCGAAAAAGATGTTCAGGATGTGAAATTAATTGATGAGTGGAGGGCGAATAATGAGTGAAGATGCGAATTTGCCGCGGCATATCGGGTTTATTGTTGATGGAAATCGGCGATGGGCAAAACAGCATGGCTTGCCGACATACGAAGGACATCTGGCGGGCTATAACGCGTTAAAAGACGTGGCGTTGGAAGTTCTTCATCGAGGTGTGAAATATGCGAGCGCTTACGTTTTTAGTACGGAAAACTGGAAGCGGTCAGAGGAAGAAGTTCGACATTTGATGAAATTGCTATTGAACATACTGAAAGCTGATCTTCCGATATTTATTGAAAACGAGGTTCGCTTGAGGGTTGTTGGGTCCAGGGAAGGCTTGTCGGATCAATTGATCAAAGCGATTGACGAGGCTGAGGAGAAAACTGCCGATCTGAAAAGCGGAGAACTGGTTTTATGCTTGAATTATGGCGGACATTTGGAGATTGCTGATGCGGTTAAAAAAATTGTTCAATCTGGAGTTTCTGCTGAGGAAATTACGCCTGAGTTGATTGCTCAAAATATATACGCGCCAGAGGTGCCGCCGTGCGATTTGATTGTTAGAACTTCTAGTGAACAGCGGCTCAGCAACTTTATGTTGTGGCGCTCGGCGTACAGTGAGTTGATGTTTATTGAGAAGAATTGGCCAGACATGACAGTTGATGACGTGTCGGTGATTTTAGAGGAATATGCTAATCGGAATAGGCGGTTTGGAAAATGATCATTTGGGGAGTACTTTTAGGGCTATTTGTTCTCATTTTATTGGTGGTTTTGCATGAATTAGGTCATGCTATTGTCGCCAAGAGAAACGGCGTTAAGGTTGAGGAATTTGGAATTGGGTTTCCGCCAGCCGCAAAAAAGTGGAAAGTAAAGCAAAGTTTCTTGGGTGAGGACGTAACGTTTAGCCTGAATTGGCTGCCGCTTGGTGGATTTGTCAGACTGAAGGGTGAATATGATTCCGCAAAAGGCGAGGGCACATATGGCGGATCGACGTTTTGGGTGAAGACGAAAATCTTGCTGGCTGGCGTCGTGATGAACTGGATAACTGCAACTGTCCTGTTTACGGTTTTGGCGTTGATTGGTATGCCGAAAGTTTTGTCAAATCAAGTTCAATTGCCGTTTGATACGGACGTCCGCCGCTCGCCGGTGACAATAGCAAAAATCACACCGAATTCTCCAGCGGATAAAATTGGACTTAAGATTAATGACGAACTGATTGAGATAAACGGTCAGTCGCTTACAGAGGCGGGAAAGTTGCCAATTGTAACAAAGGAGAATGCTGGCAAAAAAATCAACGTCAAATACAAGCGTGATGGCGAGGAATCGTCGCTTGATGTCCAGCTGAACGATGAAAAGTCCGTGAAGGGAGGCGGATATCTGGGCGTTATTCCGGGGCAGACGGAGAAAATGTATAGCACATGGTCGGCGCCTATTGTGGGTGTGGCGACTACTGGGCAATTGTCATACGAAACAATCAAAGGCGTTGGTCTGTTATTGGTAAAAACCGTGCACGGATCAATCGGACAAATATTCGGTTCTGCAGAATCAAAAGAATCTGCACGAGCTGATTTGGCTTCTGTCGGCGGGAGCGTAGCAGGACCAATTGGCATACTGGGTGTATTATTCCCGTCAGTTGTCAGTTCTGGAATTGAGTACATCATTTTCGTGGCGGCGTTAATCTCGCTGACACTGGCAGTGATGAACATTTTACCAATTCCAGCGCTTGACGGCGGTCGCTGGTTCACGATGACAATTTTCCGCTTATTTAAGAAAGATTTAACAAAAGAGCGCGAGGAAAATATTCAGGCAACCGGTATGCTAATTCTATTAATCTTAACAATTTTGGTGACGATCAGTGATGTTGGAAAGCTCTTCTAAGAAATTAAAAAACCGCAAATGGTGGCTGATTTTGGCGCTCCCAGCTTGGGTTTATGGCGTATTTTTGGCGGTGGAGGTTATTGTTTCATTGGCGGTCGGTGCTTTGGCAAAAATCGGCGTACCTCTCAATTCTGTGAATCCAGTTATTTTTAACACAGTGCTTTCGGTTGTCGTATATATTTTGTCGTTAATTATCGTGATTTCTGTACCGTTTTTGGTTAAGAAGCGCCGAACAACTTTAAGCAATTTGGGTGTGAATGACTGGCCAACGTTTTTGGAAATATTCATTTCTCCGTTTGCTTTCGTAGCTTACTTTTTACTAACAATGGTTGCGATGAGCATCGCCAGTGGTGTTTTCTCGGTGGATATGCAGCAAAAGCAGGTCATACCGTTCAGTCAGAGTATGTTGGCGACTCATTGGCAATTTATCATGGTGTTTGTTGTATTGGTGGTGCTGGCGCCGATTGTTGAAGAACTTTTGTATCGCGGATATCTTTACGGCAAGTTGCGCAATTCTTTCTCGATTTGGATATCAATTATCGTAACAAGTATAGCGTTTGGCGCGGCACATCTTTGGGTTGGTCCAGATTCGCCATTGCAATGGGCGGTGGCAGTTGATACATTTACTTTAAGCCTGGTTATGTGCGCGACCAGGGAATATACTGGTGCAATTTGGGTGCCTATTATGATGCATATGATGAAAAACGGAATAGCTTTTTATTTCTTGTTTATCAATACGGGCGCGATTAATCAGACAGAATCGTTATTACCATTTATATTTATGTAAAGGAGAAAAATATGCGAATGACACAACTTTTTACTAGAACTTTGAAGCAGGCACCAGCTGGCGAGGTTGCGCGAAACGCCCAGCTTTTGATTCGTGCTGGCTACGTGCATAAAACGATGGCGGGCGTGTATTCGTTTTTGCCGTTGGGTTTGAGAGTTCTTGAGAATATTAAGCAAATTGTTCGCGAGGAAATGGATAAGGTTAATAGCCAAGAATTGGTGATGAGTACTTTGCAGCGAAAGGAATTGTGGCAAGAAACTGGTCGCTGGAGTGATGAATTGGTCGATGTTTGGTTTAAGTCTAAGCTGCAAGACGGCACAGATATTGGCTTTGGTTGGACGCACGAGGAGCCGATTGTTGATCTTCTTCGCAATTACTTAAAGAGCTACAAAGATTTGCCAATTAGCGTTTATCAATTCCAGAATAAATTGCGAAACGAGCTTCGCGCTAAGAGTGGAATTATGCGTGGTCGTGAATTTGTGATGAAGGACATGTATTCGATTCACGACAGCAAGGAGAGTTTGGACAGTTATTACAATTCAGTCATTGAGGCGTATAAGCGTTGTTATGGCCGATTTGGAATTGGTGATGAAACGTATGTGACGTTTGCTTCTGGCGGCGCTTTCACGAAGTTTAGCCATGAGTTTCAGACGATTTGCGATGCTGGTGAGGATTATATTTATTTGCATCGTGGTAAAAATATCGCTGTTAATGAGGAAGTTTTGGATGAGGCAATTGAGGAGCTTGGCGTCGATCGTAGTGAGTTGGAAAAAGTGAAGACTGCCGAAGTTGGCAATATCTTTAATTTTGGTACGCAGAAATCCGAAGAAATGAAGTTGGTATTTACTGACGCCGAAGGTAAAGAACAATACGCTTATATGGGAAGTTATGGCATTGGAATTACGCGAGTTATGGGCGTGATTGTTGAGAAGTTCGCTGACGATAAAGGTTTGGTTTGGCCAGAAAATGTTGCGCCGTTTAAGGTTCATATTGTTGCAATTGGTGGAAAAGGACAGGAGCTAGCAGGCAAGTTTTATGACGAGCTGGCTAATAGCGGCGTCGATGCGCTACTTGATGATCGCGACGAGCGTCCAGGCGTGAAATTTGCTGATGCTGAGCTTATGGGCTTGCCGTGGCGGATAACGATTGGCGATCGAGCGATTGACGGTGATGGCTTGTTTGAATTGACGGAACGAGCAACTGGCGAAACGCGAAAAATGGATTATCAGCAATTGATGGACTTTTGCTTGAGTCGGTAATGCTGATTATATTGACATAATAAATAGTGATTGATATACTCAGATAGACTTAATCAAGACTAATTAAAAACACTATATTTAGTGTAGATCGTAAGACTAATACCACTACATACAGTAGAGGAGGAAATTTGTATGAAAAAAACTTATCAAATTACAGAAGCTGGGAAGGCTGATTTAGAAAAAGAATTGGCAGAGTTGAAAGGCCGACGTGGCGAAATTGCTGAAAAAATTGCGGCAGCGCGAGACTTTGGCGACTTGAGCGAAAACGCGGAATATGACGCTGCACGCGAAGAGCAAGGCTTGGTGGAAACGCGAATTTTGGAAATTGAAGATATTCTGCAGAACGCCGAAATTATTAAATCCAACGGCAGCTCAAGTGTTGGCTTGGGTAGTACAGTTGAATTGCAATGCCCAGAAAGAACCGTATCCTACACGGTGGTTGGACCAGTTGAGGCCGATCCGTTGGCTGGACGAATCTCAGATCAGTCGCCAATTGGTAAAGAATTGATTGGTAAGAAAATCGGCGATGAAGTAACGATTAAGACGCCAAAAGCCGAAATTACCTACATTATTAAGTCGATATCTTAAGTCCGGCGGGATTTGCCGCGTATAATGTGCTATAATTATCTCTGTTATGGCCACATTACAAGATTATCGAAACGAACGACTACGAAAACTGGAAACATTACGTCAATTAGGCGTTGAACCATATCCAGCAAAATCAGAACGAACTCATACTTGTGCTGAGGTTTTATCTAAGTATGACGAGCTAGCTGGTAAGGAAGTTGTTGTTGCGGGTCGTGTGGCGTCTATTCGCAGTTTTGGTAAATTGGCGTTTATTAAGTTGCGTGATCAATCTGGTGATGTGCAGCTTTACTTGCAACGTGATGACGTGGCGGAATTAGATGCTGCGCGCGGCGTGCTTGGAATGAAGCAGCTTAAATTACTGGACACGGGCGATTTTATTGAGGCGAAGGGCGTAATGACCACCACGCAAACAGGTGAAAAATCCGTTGGTGTGCGCGAACTTAGATTGTTGACTAAATCGTTGAGGCCAATGCCAGAAAAATTAGAGAACAAGGAAGAGCGCTTGCGCCGACGTTATGTTGATATGAACGTCAATCCTGAAGTTCGCGAGCGATTCGTTCGACGAAGTAAGTTTTGGCAAGCAACGCGAGATTATTTGAATAATCATGGGTTCATCGAGATTAATGTTCCTGTTTTGGAGCATACAACTGGCGGTGCTGACGCGAACCCATTTGTGACGCATATGGATGCGCTGGGCGATCAGCAGTTTTATTTGCGAATTAGCCATGAATTGCCGTTGAAGCGACTGATTGGCGCTGGATTTGAGAAAGTTTACGACCTCGGTCCGCGTTTTCGCAATGAAAATTACTCGGACGAGCATTTGCCGGAGCATATTGCTATGGAATGGTACGCGGCTTACTGGGACTGGAAACAGGGAATGCGTTTCATGGAGTCGATGTATAAAGATGTGCTTCAGAAGACTTTTGGTACTCTGCAATTCCAATTGGGCAAGTTCAACGTCGATATGAGTGGCGAGTGGGAAGTTTGGGATTATGCTGAGGTTATTCGCAAGCATTACGGAATCGATGTTTATAACACGACAATTGAAGAAGTTGCCTCTAAGCTGAAAGAGTATAATTTGGAAGTTGAAAAAACCGACTCTATCCCACGCAGTATTGATAAGTTATGGAAGAATATTCGCAAAGATGTTGCTGGTCCGGTTTGGTTGGTGAACACGCCGAAGTTTATTAGTCCGTTGTCAAAGACTAATCCGGAAAATCCAGAGACGGTGGAGCGTTTTCAGCCGGTAATTGCTGGTTCGGAATTGGGTAATGGATTCTCTGAACTGAATGATCCGATTGATCAGTTAAATCGTTTCCTTGAGCAGCAGCAAATGCGTGACGCTGGCGATGAAGAGGCGATGATGCTTGATATTGATTACGTCGAGATGTTGGAATATGGAATGCCGCCGGCTTGTGGTTGGGGATATTCTGAGCGAGTATTTTGGATTTTCGAGGGCGTTACAGCGCGTGAAGGTGTGCCGTTCCCGCAGCTTAAGAGCGAAATTGACGAAACAACTCGGGCGATTTATCCGCAAGTCAACTTGTAATTTTGTTATAATTAAAGCATGAAACGTTTTCTTTTGGGGCTACTAACTGTTGGGCTATTGCTGGTCGGGTCTGGCAAAATGGCGTTTGCGGCGCGCTCGACGGATAATTTTACTATCACAAAATTTGATGCGGAATATTCACTTAGCCGCGACTCTGATAATCGATCAAAATTGGAAGCTACCTGGCGAATTACTGCTAATTTTCCGCCGAACCAAAATCGGGGAATCGCGCCAGTTTTTGTTAAGAAGTACGATGATCACTCGACGAATTTTTCATTGCAATCTGTAACTGATGAAAATGGTACGCCGCTTGAATATTCCTGGAATGACGATGAGCTGAGGATTGGCAATAAAAACACTTACGTGAAAGGCGAGAAAACTTATATTATTAAGTTTACACAGCGTGACGTAACTAAGAATTACGGCGACACGGGGCGTGATGAATTCTATTGGGATGTGATCGGTGACGAATGGCGTGTTCCGATGGAAAATGTGCAAATTTCTGTGAAGTTTGATGAATCTTTGGCTGCGGCAAGGCAAGGAAAAGCTTTTTGTTATGTCGGTAGTCGAGGTTCGACGACGCAATGTGATTTGAGCGAAGATGAGAGCCAGATTACTGCGAAAATAGATAAGTTGGGTCGTCGACAAGGCGTAACTGTGGCGGTTGGATTTAAGAGCGGGACTTTTTCTGGATATCAAGAAACGCTAATGGAGAAGTTGATTGGAATTTGGAACTTGATGCAGATTTTGGCTTATACAATCGCGACACCTTTGGCGATTTTTCTAATAATTCGATATATGCGGCTAGTCGGCAGAGAGAAGGAGTTAAAACCGATTCCACCGGAATATTTGCCGCCAGAGGATATTAGTGTTTTGATGTCGACATATGTTTTGAAAAAATACGATCCATTCAAGGCTAAAGGCTTGCCAAAGGTTGCGCAATTATTAGACCTGGCGGTTCGGCATTATATTAAAATTTATGAAGTGAAAAAATCTTCGCTGTTTAGCGGTGCGCAATATGAGATTGAAATTATTAAAGATTTGCAAGAGCTTAAAGCCGAGGAAATTGAAATTATCCAGGATATGTTCGACAGTCCATCTATTCCAAAACCAGGTCAACGCCTAAATCTGAAAAATCTTCAAAATAATATAAAATACATGACGCGAACACGTGACGATGATAAGAATCTGGAGACGCTAGCCAGAGAGAAATATGGTTTATGCGAGCAAAATCCAGAGGTGCAACGAATAATGAGAGGGTGGTTTAAGCGAGTTCTTGTGTTGACTGTTTTGTTTTTGTCACCGATGTTCCTTGTTATGTCAATTATGCTCGTCTTCGCGTCCAGAGGTTGGTCGTTGACAGATAAAGGTTTAAATTTGAGGCGATATTTAGAGGGATTGAAAATGTATATTGGTGTGGCTGAAGCTGAGCGCTTGAATATTCTACAAAGCCCTGAGGGTGCGGAAAAAGTAGTTGTTGATGTGAACGACGGAAAACAACTCGTTAAATTATATGAAAGAGTTTTGCCTTATGCTGTGTTGTTTGGGCAAGAGAAAAATTGGAGCAAGCAAATGGGCAAATATTACGAGCAAGTTGGCGAGGCGCCAGATTGGTATGTTGGGCAAGGCATGTTCAATGCTGTGGCGTTTTCGTCTGGACTAAGCGGTTTGTCGACGGCGGCTGGCCATGCTAGTGATTATTCTTCAACTTCTGGCGGTTCGTCTGGCGGTGGATTTGCTGGTGGCGGCGGAGGCGGCGGCGGAGGCGGCGGCTGGTAGAATTTGGTATAATTAAAGATATGGATTTTTTATTGGAGTTATTTTCTGACAGGATGTTTTTAGCTGTAATTCAGAGTAGAGGTTATAATTATGTCTGATGTTTTATTATGGCTGGCGGCGGCTGTTTTATTGGCACTTTCTGGGCTATTTTCCGGGCTGAATATTGGCTTAATGATGGCGCGGCCTGATGATCTGAAGCGAAAGGCCAGGCAGGGCGACAAAATTGCGGCGCGAGTGTATCGATATCGAAAAGATGGCTATTATTTGATTTTCTGTATTTTGCTCGGCAACGTCGGCGTGAATACCGCGATGTCGATTTTGCTGGGAAATATGACGAATGGCGTGGTTGGCGGGCTGATTGCGACGCTTCTCATCACGATGTTTGGCGAGATTTTGCCACAGGCGATTTTCTCGCAGCGTGGATATCGATTTGTGCGATATTTCTTTTGGCTACTTGATGTAATTTATGTGCTATTTTGGCCGCTTGCTCAGCCGATGTCGAAATTGTTGAATCGCTGGCTGGGTAAGGAAACGCCGCAATTATATTCTCATCAAGAGCTGGAGGAGATTATTCACGAGCACGCCGTCAGGTCGGATAGTCCGGTTGATTATGACGAAAGCCGAATTGCGGCGGGTGCGTTGCAGTTTAGTAAAAAGACGGCTGGCGATTTGGTTACGCCGATGAGCGAGGTTTTTGTTGTGGATTTGGATGATGAGTTAGATGCTACACTTTTGGCGCAAATAAAGCACGCTGGACATTCGCGAATTCCAGTTCAATCTGGCGGGGAATTGGTCGGAGTTTTATACGTGAAGGATGTCGTTGGACGAGATTTGCCGTTGCCAATTAGTCAATTGTACCGCGATAAAATTTATGATATTGACAAGAGGTCGCGCCTGGATACGGTCTTAAGTCGATTCATTCAAACGCACAATCATTTGTTTGTGGTGATGGACGATGAGGCGGAGCTGGGAATTATTACGCTAGAAGACGTTATTGAAGAGATTCTGGATCAAGAGATTGAAGATGAGTATGACGAGGAATAAGATTAAATTGAGGAGGTTATAAAATGTTTGAAGAATATAATAATGGAGTGCCTGATAGATTACGACAAGTTACAGCCGAGACAATGTCTCCTGAAGCGCTATATACACTTGATACTTATTCGGACGTATCGCCGCAGGATGTGATATATATTGATGAGTCTAGGGCAGAGGGAAGTGGTCGTCTAATTATCAGTAAAGGACAGTCTGTTAAGTTACTTGAGGAAGCTGATCTGTCTACGCCTGATCTGGTGATATTGATGAGCGTATGGCAGAGAAATGACCAAGGGGATTTGTGCCGTGGTATTGTCGCCGATTGTCGATTTTATAGCGGATGCTTTGATGCTGAGTATGGCGACGAAGAGATTGATGATTGCGATGGAATTGATGATGAAATCTACAATAAGGACGACGAGCAGGTTATCTCTGCAGTAGTTGATTACGGAGATGATGGAAAAGTCAAGATTTGGGGAGATCCGACGTTTTTTGATGCCGCTAGATATATGGCTGGTTTGGTGGATAATGAGTCGATAGAGAAGAATGAGGTTGTTGCGGGCAGTCGCGAGACTCAGGACAGTGTGAGCGACGGCGAGTCGCGGGAGCGTGTGAATGCTGACTCTTTTTATAAGCGCACGCTTAATGGCTTGGCGAAGATAGTTAAAGCTAGGCGAAAATAGCGATCCCTAGTCTGACAGAGCCTGCGATTTTTTGAATATTATTTTCAAAAATACCTTGACAATTTAAGGTACCTTGTATAACATAGTACTATGTATAGTAAATCAACAAGGAGCTTAATGTGAGAAGAATTGACATTATTAAACGCGCCGGTCGAAATTTGGGGCAATCAAAAGGTCGTACGATTTTAACCGCGCTGGCAATTTCAGTTGGAGCGTTTACGATTGGTCTGGCGCTGATGGCTGGAGAAGGCGGTCGGCTGTATACGAACAGCATGGTCGACGCGGCTGGTGATAAAAAATCCGTTTCGGTCTATAAAAAAGTGACCTCGTCGGGACCTGATAGCAATCTTCCAGAATATAGTGACTCGGAAGATACGGAAAAGGATCAGTCTAAGGCGATAGAAAAATATTCGATGACTGATAACGACGTGAAAAAAATACAGCAAATCCCGCACGTAGAAAAAGTGACGCCAGCTTATTCTATGTATGGAGTTTTATATGCCAAAAGTTCGGCAAGTGACAAAAAATTCGTGCCTAGTGTAACTGTGAAGTTTGATAAGACTCGAATGGACTTTGCAGCTGGTAGTTTGGATGATTTTATGCCGAAAAAGGGCGAGGTTGTTATTCCAGAATCTTACGTAAAAGAAATGGGATTTAGTGATGCAAAATCGGCAATTGGACAAACGATTACGCTGGGATTGAAAAAAGGAGATTCGCCGAGCAAAAACGCTGACAAAGAAATATCTATGAAAGTTGCGGCAGTCGATAAACCTTCGGACACGATTCTGTTTTATCAGCCAGCCGTGCGCGTTTCTGTGGACGACGCTAAGGAGATTTACGCTTTCAGTCACGCTAAAAATTTGCCTAATGATTATTCTTACGTAATTGCGTCGGTTGATGATGAGAAAAACGTTGAGGCGGTGAAGAGTGAGCTTGGCAAGGACTACATGGCGTCTTCGGTTCAGGATGTACGCAAGGCTATGCTGACTTTCGTGAATATGGCCCAAATGGCACTGATTGGGTTTGGTGGTTTGGCGTTACTTGCGAGCGTGTTTGGAATTGTTAATACGATGTACATTTCGGTTTTGGAGCGAACTAGTCAGATTGGGCTAATGAAAGCTTTGGGAATGCGAGGTCGTGATATCGGTAAAATGTTCAGGTATGAAGCGGCGTGGGTTGGGCTTCTCGGCGGTTTGATCGGCGTTGGTTTGGCGAGTTTGATGTCGCTGCTCAACCCTATGATTGCTAATTTCCTGAAGTTGGAGCAAGGTACGAATCTATTAGTCATCAATCCTCTGCAAATGGGACTTTTGATAATCGGGCTGATGATTATGGCGGTACTTTCTGGCTGGCTGCCGAGCCGCAAGGCGACAAAATTAGATCCAATTGAAGCGTTAAGGACGGAATAGGAGAGTTGTTATGATTGAGCTTAAAAATGTGACGAAAATTTACGGCAAAAAGAAGAACCAATTTGTGGCGCTAAATGATGTGAGTTTGCGAATCCCAACGGGCGTGAGCGTGGCGATTTTGGGAAAATCTGGTTCAGGAAAATCGACGCTAATGCACGCAATTTCTGGCTTGGATCGACCGCAGCAAGGTCAAGTGATTATTGACGGTCAGGACATTCTGAAATTGAAACAAAAGCAAGTTGACGAGTTCCGCGCGAGAAAAATAGGTTTTATTTTCCAGAGTTTCTTTGTTCAGGGCAATGAAAGCGTGGCGGATAATGTGAGTTTGCCGCTGGAAATTGTGAAGATGCCAAGGGGCTTGAGGGAAAGTAAGATCAATGAGGCGCTGAAGGCGGTGGACTTGTACGAGAAACGCAAGAATCGTGCAAAGGATTTGTCGGGCGGTCAGAAGCAGCGTTTGGCGATTGCGCGGGCAATTGTCGGCAGTCCTCAGATCATTTTTGCGGACGAACCTACGGGAAATTTGGATAGCGAAACTGGCGCGAAGGTGGAAGAATTGCTGTTCAATTACAACAAGCAAGAAGGCGCAACACTGATTATCGTGACGCACGACGTTGATTTGGCTAAAAAATGCGATTATCAAATCCTGATCAAAGACGGCAAAATTAAAGGCTCTAATATACCGAAAGAAGGTAAAAGTGGACGTTGATAGCTATGCGGAAAGCTTGGCGGTCCAATTGCGAAAAGGATTTTTGGTTTACTGCGTTTTACTGGTTTGTTCCGATAAAGCGCAGTACGCTGGCGACATCGTTAAGCAATTGAACGATTCGGATTTAACAGTGGTCGAAGGTACGATTTATCCGCTGCTGAATAGGCTGCAGAAGGACGGATATTTGCAGCACGAATGGCAGGAAAGCGAGCAAGGTCCGCCGCGAAAATATTATTCATTGACAGATCACGGTGATCAATTGATTCATGAACTTAAAGATCGCATAAATATGTTAAATAATTCGCTTGATAACTTAGAGAAAGGAATAAAATAATGAAGGAAATAACCAGGATTCATCTGGCAAAAACGGCGTTTAGTGTGGAAATTGACGCTAAGAAATCGCTAGAAAAATATCTTAATTCGATTCAGAAAAATATGCACGCCGACGCGGAAGCGATGAAGGAAATTGAGGCGCGAATGGTTGAAATTCTAGCCGAGCGTGGCGTGATGAAAGAAGGTGTTATTGGTGATGATGACGTTTTGGCGATTAAAAATCAAATGGGCGAGCCGCGTGATTTTTCGGATGATAGCGAGGACTCAACTGATGAATTGACGGATGATAATGAGAAGCCAGAAAAGCAATTGATGCGCGACACGGACGGGGCTGTCATTGGCGGCGTGTGCGCGGGAATAGCGGCGTACTTTAATATCAATCCGTTGTGGGTGCGACTGATTGCAATTATCTCGCCGTTCGTAACATTCGGTACGATGGTGCTGGTTTACCTCGCGATGTGGGTGTCAATGCCGCCAGCAAAAACCGCGTCGGACAAATTACGAATGCGCGGGAAGCCGGTAACTTTGGCTGCACTTAAGGAGGTTTCCGCTGATGGGAATTCAACTGTGTCTGCCGGAAAAACTCCAATTGCGAAATTTTTCCAATATTTTGTCGGTGCCGTAGTGCTGTTTACGACGCTAGCGATACTGTTTGGGCTGATTGTTGGCGGGGCGCTTGGTGTTTCCGTGGTTAATATGCTCGGCGGTTTGGGAATGCAAATGTGGGCGTGGGGAGTATGGATTTCCTTGGCAATTGGCGGAATCGCGACGGTTATATTTGGCGCAATTGTAACGCGTAGCATATTCGCTTGGAAGGTTAATCGAATGTCTGTAATCACAATGATCGTGGCGGCATCCGTTGTTTTCATGAGTTTGGCAAGCGCCGCAATATTTAGCGCTCACGCTGGCTTGGAATATGCACGTGAATCGCAGCAGCTCACGAAGAAAGTGAATATCGATATTCCAGATACGACAAACGCTAATTCAATTTTTATCGATATGCCAGTGGGGAATGTTTCGCGAATAAATTCTGACAAATTTAAGGTGGAAGCGGAGTTTGTGGATTTACCAAAGGCGAATAAGCCAGAAATTAACGTGCGCCGTGATGGCGATAAAATCGTGCTGTCCGTTTCTAAAAAGTGTAACGCGATATTCTTTGACGGTTGCTTGAATTTTTATAAGCCGATAACTGGCTTGAAAATTTATGCTCCTGCGGGCGTGAATGTTAGCGGTTTGTTCTATCACAACTCGATTGAAATGGAAGATCCCGAATCTTAGGCTCACGCATTTGAATGATTTTACCGCTAATGCTACACTTGAAGGATGAAAGGTAATTTTTAAGCGTGGCTTGGTGGCAAGCGATTATTCTCGGCGTAATTGAGGGAATTACGGAATTCTTACCGATTTCTTCGACTGGACATTTGACAATTGCTGAGAAATTGTTGGGAATGCGAATTGACGATCCGAGCGTCGTGGCTTTTACGGCGATAATCCAGATCGGAGCAATTCTGGCGGCGGTGATTTATTTCTGGAGCGACATCTGGCGAATTTTACAGGCTTGGTGGCGTGGTTTGTGGTGGAAACGAGCGCGCCGAAAGTTTGATTATAAATACGGCTGGGCAATTATTATCGGCTCAATTCCTATTGCGATTGTCGGACTGTTATTTAAGCATGAAGTTGAAACGGTTCTGCGCAGTTTGTGGTTTGTGGCGTTTGGGTTGATTGGTTGGAGTGTTGTTATGTGGCTGGCTGACAATCGTGCGGTAAATAACAAGCGTGGCGAAACTGAGACGAGCTGGAAAGACACTTTGGCAATTGGCGCGGGGCAATGCTTGTCGCTCATTCCGGGAGTCAGCCGTTCCGGTGCAACGATTTCAGTCGGTCTGTTTCGTGGATTTGACCGCGTGTCGGTTACGAAGTTGAGTTTCTTCTTGGGTATTCCAGCACTAGTTGCAGCAGGACTATTGGAAGTCGCTACCAAATATAAACACATTTCTGGCGGCGTTGGCTGGACTCCAACTATAGTTGCCACGGTAATTTCATTCGGTGTTGGCTATTTGGCTGTGTCGTGGTTATTGAAGTTTATTCAGAGTAATAATTTTCGCCCATTCATAATTTATCGATTTGTCCTGGGGCTGTTTTTGTTGGTTATGCTTAGTATGGGAATGATTTCTCACGTTTAAAAGAGATAAATTTAGCAGTATTTCAACTGCTCTTGAGACTATTTTTATTCAGAATTGTTATATAATGAAAGTATGTTAGATATCAAATTCATCCGAGAAAATGCCGATTTGGTGCAAAAGTCGGCAAACGATAAAGGCTATAAAGTTGATATTGCGGCATTGTTGCAATTAGACGATGAGCGCCGCGATTTGCAAAAACAAGTCGAAGCTTTGCGCGAGCAGCGTAACGCAATTTCAGCGAAAATGAAAGGCGGCCGACCAGACCAAGAACTGATTGATCAGGGTAAGCAATTGAAAGTTGAGCTGGCAGAGCGTGAGAGCTATTTGAAATCGACCGAAGAAAAAGTTGCGGCAATTCTTAAAAACGTCCCGAATATCACTTTTGACGACGTGCCTCTGGGTGGCGAAGAAGATTCCGTTGAGGTAAAAGTTTATGGCGATTGTAAAACTGGCGCAAAGGATCACTTGGATTACGCCGTAAGCCGCGGTTGGGTGGATTTTGAGCGCGGTGCTAAGGTGGCTGGCGCGAAGTTTTATTATTTGAAGGGCGATTTGGCTTTATTGGAAAATGCCGTAACTCAATTTGCTTTGGATTACGTAACAAAGCAAGGCTTCACATTTATGACCGTGCCGCATATGGTCAATTTGCGAACAGCTGAGGGCGCAGGTTTTACTCCAAAGGGTGAGGGTAGTAACGAATATGTAGTTGACGGCGAAGATTTGACACTAATTGGTACGGCGGAAATGCCATTAACCGGCTACCACGCGGACGAGATTTTGGACGAAAAAGATTTGCCATTGTTATACGCTGGGTATAGTCCTTGCTATCGAAAAGAGGCGGGAACATACGGCAAGCACACGCGTGGTCTGTTCCGAGTTCATCAATTTAATAAGTTGGAAATGTACGCGTTTTGTTTGCCTGAGCAATCTAAAGAAATTCATGAGAAAATTCTTAGTGTTGAAGAGGCGCTTTGGCAGCAAATTGGGATTTCTTATCACGTGGTTAATATTGCGGCGGGCGATTTGGGTGCGCCGGCTGCGAAGAAGTACGACATTGAGTATTGGTCGCCAGTTGATCAAACTTATCGTGAACTGACGAGTTGTTCGAACTGTACTGATTATCAAGCTCGCGGTTTGAATATTCGAGTTCGCCGAGAAAATGGCGCAATTGAATCTGTTCACACATTGAATGGAACTGCGG
The DNA here is from genome assembly GCA_007845355.1 of TM7 phylum sp. oral taxon 352. GTDB lineage: Bacteria > Patescibacteriota > Saccharimonadia > Saccharimonadales > Saccharimonadaceae > Nanosynbacter. Next base: position 46,597 of record SDRQ01000002.1, on the reverse strand, counting down.
TGTCGCTAGCTCGCTCATTGGTGGTGATTTTGGAGAATTTCCAGAATCCAGATGGAACTCTGACTGTCCCTGAAGTGCTTCGTCCATATATGAATGGCCGTGACGTGATATAATAAGGGTGTATTAGTTAGTAGGAGGAAAAATGATTAAGGATATTACAATTACTGGCGTTAAATATGAGCTGAACGCCACAACAAAAAAATATGTTGAAAGGAAAATTGGTTCGTTAGGTAAATACTTGCCGCGACATGCCCGAAAGAGTGCATCTGCAGACGTTAAGATTAGGCAGATTGACAATCCTGGCGGCAACAAGTACGAGGTTGAAGTTATTATCGATGTACCAGATAAGAAAATTGTAGCTAAGGACTCAACTATGAACGTTTTGGCTGCGGTGGATATCGTTGAAGCTAGGTTGAACGGTCAAGTTCGTAAGTATAAAGACGATGTGTTGGCTCACGTTGGCGGAAGTCGCGGAATTTTGGCGAAGCTAAAGCAAACTTTCGGTCGAAAATAATTGATAGATGAAATTAGTAGAAAAGCGTTCAGATTCTGGGCGCTTTTTCTTTTCAAATTGCCCGAAAAAAGTTATAATAAAAGAAGTTTTTGAAAATGCCTGAAAGTGAGGGAGTTTTAAGGTTTATGGCAATTACACAACAAAAAGCGCTGAGTAAGATTTTTGGCGATCCACAGAAGAAGATTTTGAAACGATTGCGTAAGCAAGTTGACGTTATTAACGGTCTGAATGACAAATATGAAAAGATGTCCGACAAGGAGCTTCGGGCGCAAACTGATGAGCTGAAAAAGCGTTTGTCGAAGAAGAGTGTGACGCTTGATACGATTTTGCCAGATGCGTTTGCCGTGGCAAGGGAAGCTGCTAAGCGTGTGATTGGTGAGCGTCCGTATGACGTGCAGTTGATTGGCGGTATGGTTCTTCATGAGGGTAACGTTGCCGAGATGAAAACTGGTGAAGGTAAGACTCTTGTGGCAACATTGCCGACTTACTTGAATGCTTTGGAGGGCAAGGGCGTTCATGTGGTGACGGTTAATGACTATTTGGCGCAGCGCGACGCTGGTTGGATGGGTCAAGTGTATGATTTCCTAGGTCTGACTACTGGTGTGATTATCAATGAGGCGTCATTTGTTTATGATAAAGATTATGACAATGAGCATCACGACGATCCTCGAATGCGCAAGCTTCGTCCAGTTTCGCGTAAGGAAGCTTATGCTGCGGATATTACTTACGGAACTAACAACGAGTTTGGCTTTGACTATTTGCGCGATAACATGGTTAATGATGTCGATTTGCTCAGGCAGCGTGAATTGAACTTTGCGATCGTTGACGAGGTTGACTCAATTTTGATTGACGAAGCTCGTACGCCGCTTATTATCTCTGCTCCAGCGGCTGAAAATCCTGACAATTATTACACGTTTGCTAAAATCGCCGCGAAGTTGGTTCCGGAAGATTACGTTTTGGATGAGAAGCGTCGAAGTGTTGCCTTGACTGATGAAGGTGTTGAAAAGGTTCAGAAATTGTTGGGAATAAAAAACCTGTACACACCAGATCACGTGCGCAGTGTTTATCACATGGATCAGGCTTTGCGAGCGCAGACATTGTTTAAACGTGATAAAGATTACGTCGTAACTAATGACGGCGAGGTTATTATCGTTGACGAGCACACTGGTCGTTTGATGCAGGGTCGCCGCTATAACGAAGGCTTGCACCAGGCAATTGAGGCAAAAGAAGGCGTTCCTGTGCTAGAAGAGAGTATGACCTTGGCGACAATTTCCTTCCAGAATTACTTCCGTTTGTACAATAAATTGAGCGGTATGACCGGTACGGCGTTCACTGAAGCTGAAGAGTTCCAGCAAATTTATTCACTTGATGTTATCCAAATTCCACCGAACAAACCAGTTATTCGCGAGGATAAGGAAGATTTGATTTTCAAGACTGAAAAGGCCAAACTGAAGGCTGTTGCTGAAGCAATTAAAGATTACCATAAGCAAGGTCGTCCTGTTTTGGTTGGCTCTGGTTCTATTGAAAAGAACGAGCAAATTGCCAAATATTTGGAAAAAGAAGGCATTAAGTTTGAGATTCTGAACGCCAAGAACAATGAGCGTGAGGCTGCGATTGTTGCGAAAGCCGGCGAAAAAGGTGCGATTACTTTGGCTACAAATATTGCTGGTCGCGGTACCGACATTAAGCTTGGCGAGGGTGTTAAGGAACTTGGTGGATTGGTTGTTATCGGTTCAGAGCGACACGAATCACGCCGAATTGACAATCAGTTGCGCGGTCGTGGCGGACGCCAGGGCGATCCAGGCGAGACTCAGTTTTACGTTTCGACCGAAGATGATTTGATGCGAATTTTCCAGGGCGAGCGAATTGCGTCGTTGATGGATAGGCTGGGCGTTGATGATGATACGCCAATCAGAACTCGTGCCGTATCGAAAACATTGGAAGCGGCACAGAAGCGAGTTGAAGGCTATAACTTTGATACGCGCAAAAATGTTGTTCAATACGACAATGTGATTAACCGTCATCGTCGCGTCGTTTATGTTATGCGACGTAGGATTTTGGAAGGCGATAATATTAAGCCAGAAATTGAGCGATTATTGCGAGCTAAAGTTCACGAATTGACAACTCTTCCATCGAAGAATAATCCAAAGTTTGTCGAAGATTTCTCGGTTATTTTCCCAGTTGATAAGGAAAAAATTGAAAAGGTTGGTAAGGAAAAGAAAGATCGTTTGCGCTATGAGAAGGCGCTGGAGCTGGCTGAAGAAGCTTACGCGGAAAAAGAGCGTGAGATTGGCGCCGATGATTTGCGCGGAGTTGAGCGCGAAGTCTACATGGCGGTGTTGGATACATTGTGGATGCAGCATTTGGAAAATATGCAACATTTGCGCGAAGGAATTCACTGGCGAAGTGTTGGACAGCGCGATCCTTTGGTGGAATATCGATCAGAATCCCAGAAGTTGTTCGAGAGTTTGCAGGCTAATCTCCGTGATGAAGTTCTGGCAACGATATTTAATATTCATAAAGCCGACGCTGCAGTTCGTCAATCTCAAGACGACGAATATGACACCGAGCTAACTAGGTTGGCAGAAAATGCTGTTGAGCGTGGCGTAAATGAAATTGGTTCGGGCGAGGAAAATCGCGACGATGACTTCTCTGTGAAAAAGGGCAAGACCAGCGCGGAATCAAATCGTGCGAAGAATCAAGCTCGAAAGAAGAAAAAGACTCAGCGACAGAACCGTAAGAAAAATCGTAAATAATCAGAGAATTAGGCAATGAAACATACAGTTGAGGAAATTAGACTGAAGAATGGTGCGCGTGGCTTATTGATTGACGTTCCAGACGCTACGGTAATGAGTTTTCAGGTGCAATTCAGGGCAGGCAATCGCTACGTTCTGAATAAAGACATTTACGAAACGGCTCACATTATGGAGCATATGGCGTTCGGCGCGAATGAAAAGTTTCGTTCGGAGCACAATTACGAGCAGGAATTTACCAAGAATGGCGCTTATCACAACGCTTACACTTCTGACTATTCAATGGTTTATGAAGCGATTTGTGCGGATTTTGAGTGGGACAGGATTTTGGAGCTTCAGAGGTTGGCTATTACAACGCCGCGTTTCAATGCCGATGAGCTTGAGGCGGAAAAAGGTAATGTTCGCTCTGAATTGACTGGTTATCTTAACAATCACAACCGCGTGATGTGGCCGCGCATTCAGCAGGCACTGGGTGAAGATATTTTGACGTATAATCAGCGCTTAAAAACAATTGCTAATATTGAACTGAAAGACATTAAAAATCATCACAAGCGAACGCATACTTTGAAGAATATGCGGTTTGTGGTGGCTGGAAAAATGGCTGGACGAAAAGCGGCTATTAAAGAACATCTTGAGGGTTGGCAATTAGAGACGGGCGAGCGATTCGTTATTCCGCGTGATGAACCGCGCAGGGCTAATCCGGTTTTAGTCAGACGAAAAGAGGCGACGAATTTGACGTTTGGTTGGTCAATGATGATTCCGCGCGAGTTAAGCGATGAAGAAGTCACGGCTATGAACGCATTGAATCACATTCTGACTGGAACAATGAGCTCGAGGATTTTTGGCGCGGCTCGTAAAAAAGGCTTGGCGTATGGTATTTTTAGTGATACATCGATTGGTTTTTACGATTCGGCTTGGGATTTTGGTGGGCAAGTAAATGTTGAAACTGCAGAAAAGCTCTTTGATATTATCGTGAGAGAGTTGAAGAAAGTTTTGGCTGGATCTATTTCTGAAGAAGATTTGGAAAGTGTGAAGTCATATTCGTTGGGTCGTTATCAAATGGGTGCTCAAACTGTTGGGCAAGTAAGCAATTTTTACGTAGGACGATATTTTGCTGATGATTTCGTGAGAGATTATGCCGCCGTTCCAGATTCTATTTTGGCGGTAACTCCTGACCAGTTGATTGAAACGGCTCGTCAATTTTTTGCATCCAACACATGGACGTTGGCGGCAGTTACTTCGGAAGAAAAAGAGTTATTAACAAAGCTGTACGATAAGCTCGACAAGCTGTTCTAGGGTGTAATCGTAAATTGCCCGTGATATAATCAGGTTATGAAAATTGTCATTGCTGGTTTTGGTGTTGAAGGTCAATCTAATTTGCGTTATTTTCGGGAGAAGTTTCCGGAAGCTGATTTTTTGGTGGCGGACGAGCGTGAAAAAGTAGATAATTTGCCGGAAAATGTGGCTTATCAGACGGGATTTTCGGGGCTGGAGAACGCGGATTTAATCGTTAGGTCGCCAAGTCTTCCGCCAAAAAAGATAAAGACTAACGGTCGAATTTGGTCGGCGACAAATGAGTTTTTTGCCAATTGCCCAGCGACTATAATCGGTGTGACTGGCACAAAAGGCAAGGGGACGACGTGTAGTTTTATTTCGTCGATTTTGCGCGCGGCAGGTAAAACCGTTCATTTGGTGGGAAATATTGGCGTGCCAGCTTTGGATATTTTGCCAAAAATTGAGAAAAACGACATCGTTGTTTACGAATTGTCCAGTTTTCAATTGTGGGATTTGCAGAAATCTCCGCACGTTGCCGTGGTGTTGATGATTGAACCTGACCACTTGAACGTCCACGCTGATTTTAATGATTATTTGGCGGCAAAAGCGAATATTGCCAAGTTCCAAACCGCTGACGATTATGTTGTCTATAATTCTCAAAATGAGTTTAGTTCGTCGATTGCAGATACGAGTTCGGCACAAAAAAAGGAATATCCATTTGTTCTTTCGGACGATATAACTTCTGCGATTCGCTTGCCGGGGAAACATAATATTGACAATGCGTGCGCGGCGATAGCGGCGGTGAAATCGATTTTGCCGAACGTGTCGGATGATGAGATAAAGAAGGGGCTTAGTGAGTTTACGGGGCTACCGCATCGATTGAAGTTTGTTGCTGAAAAATACGGCGTGAAATATTACGATGACAGCATTTCGACAACTCCGGGCAGTGCGATTGCGGCATTAAAAGCTTTTGCGGAGCCGAAAATTTTGATTTTGGGCGGCTCAGATAAAGGCGCGGACTATTCTGAACTAGCAAAAGAAATTGCCAGGCAAAACGTGCGACTGATAATTATCAATGGCGCTAACGCTGATGAAATTAGGGAAGTTTTAAGGGAAGAAAAAATTGATTGCGAAATTGTCCAATTGAATATGGCACAAATGCAGGAAGTTGTTAGTTTGGCTAAAAATAAAGCGCAATCTGGCGACGTGGTGATTCTTAGCCCAGCGGCCGCCAGCTTTGATATGTTTAAGAGCTATTCTGATCGTGGCGAGCAATTTGTCGCCGCCGTAGTAGAGCTTTAATCTTGATAGACTTCTGGTTTTAAGATGCCGATGTATGGCAAGTTGCGATATTGCTGGCGAAAATCCAGTCCGTAGCCAACGACAAATTCATTCGGCGTATCGATGCCGACGTAATCAGCTTTTGCATCAACTTCGCGCCGTGCTGGTTTGTCTAATAGCGAGCATATTTTTACCGATGCAGCATTTTTTGCGGCAAATAATTCTCTTAGCGCCTGGGCGGTTCGACCACTGTCAATTATGTCCTCAACTATCAACACATGCCTATCCGTTACGTCGGTGTCCAAATCTTTGATAATTTTTACAGATCCAGAAGATTTTGTGTCGTCGCCGTAGCTGGAGACCGCCATGAAATCAATTTCCATATAGCAATCCATCGCTTGTATCAAGTCGATCATAAACGGCGCCGCGCCGCGTAAAATGCCCACGACAACAGGATTTTTATCGTGATAATCCTCGGTCAATTTTTTCCCAAGTTTCTGAACTGCCGTTTTTATTTCTTCGTTCGTAAATAGAATTTTCTCAATATCTTTATCCATCTTTTTATTTTAACAGAGAATTGAGCGTTGAAAAATGGTACAATAAAATATATGCAACCGCTAAAAAAGAAAATTGGTGAATTAGAAAAAGAAATTGAACAGGCTAAAAAAGCGCTGAAGTTTTCTGATTTGGAGCAGAAATTGACGGAACTGGATGATCAATTAAACCAGCCGGAAATTTGGAATAATCCTGATTACGCCCAAGAATTAACGAAACAGGCCGCCAGCCTTCGTCAGACTGTCGAGCCTTGGCAGACTTTGACGGTGCAGGTTGGTGATATGGTGGAGCTGATGGAGCTTGGCGATGACGATTTGTTGCCGGAATTCCAAGCGCAAGTTGCGGCGATTGAGAAGAATTTTGATAGGCATAAAACCGATTTGCTATTCTCCGGCGAATATGATAATCGTTCAGCAATTATGCGCATTTCCGCTGGCGTGGGCGGGTTGGATGCGCAGGATTTTGCGGCGATGTTGGAGCGAATGTATTTGCGCTGGGCGGAAAAATCTGGAATGAAAGTTGATACACTGGAACGCTCGACGAATGACGACGCTGGAATTAAAACGGTCGTTTTGGAGATTTCTGGATCTTTTGCTTATGGAAAATTGCGGTCGGAAAATGGCGTGCATCGTTTGGTGAGATTAAGTCCGTTTAACGCGGACAACTTGCGGCAGACTAGTTTTGCGCTTGTCGAGGTTTTGCCGAAAATTGACGCGCCAGATGAAATATCAATTGACCCGAATGACTTAAGAATTGATGTCTATCGTTCGGGCGGCAAGGGCGGTCAAGGTGTAAATACGACAGATTCGGCAGTTCGGGTGACGCATGAGCCGACGGGAATTACGGTGGCTATTCAGAATGAGCGCTCACAGATTCAGAACAAAGAAACGGCATTGAAGATTTTGCGGTCAAAATTGCTAGCGATGAAATTAGAGCAACACGCCGAAACTCTGTCTGATCTTAGGGCTGGCGAATCGGCAAACTGGGGTAGTCAAATTAGAAATTACGTTTTGCATCCATATACGCTAGTTAAAGATACGCGCACGAAGCACGAAAATCGCAACGCTCAGGGTGTTCTGGACGGCGATATTGACGAATTTATCACGGCGTATTTAGAACAAAATGCTAATTCTAAAAATATTTAGCTTATGTTATAATACTAGTAATGATTCTGTTAGATAGGGTAACGAAGAACTACGGAAAAAGTAACAAGCCGGCATTGAATCGAGCAAGCATTCATGTTGGCGCTGGTGAATTTGTGATTATTGTTGGTACGTCGGGTGCTGGTAAATCGACACTTTTGAAGCTTTTGACTCGCGAAGAAAAGCCAAGCTCTGGAAAAATTGTGGTTGGCGGAATTGACTATGACAATTTGAAGGACAAACATATTCCGCTGTTGCGTCGGAAAATTGGCGTGGTTTTTCAGGATTTTAAGTTGCTTCCGAATCGAACGGTGTTTGAAAATGTGGCGTTTGCGCTGGAAATTGCTGGAATGACAAATCGGGAAATTAAGGCAACTGTGCCGAAGGTTATTGAGTTGGTTGGTCTTAAGGGGAAGGAAAAGCATTTTCCTCATCAGCTTTCTGGTGGTGAACGTCAGCGTGTGGCGATTGCTAGGGCGGTGGTGCGTCAGCCGAAGATTTTGATTGCAGATGAGCCTACTGGAAACTTGGATCCGAAGCACAGCTGGGATATTGTTCGCTTGCTGGAAAAGATTAACAAGTATGGCACGACGGTTATTTTGACGACTCACAACGTGGAGATTGTTAATAAATTGAAGCGGCGCGTTATTACAATTGATCATGGTAAAATCACCTCTGATCAGGCGAGAGGGAGTTATAAACAGTAATGAAATCAGCTAGTAAATCCAACAAGAACAAAGAAACTATCCGTATACGTCAGCGTCGACGAGGTTGGTTGACTTTTGTTAGGATGTGTCGATATGGTATCAATAACTTCAGCCGTAATGCCTGGCTGACAATTGCTGCAACTGCGGTGATGAGTGTTACGTTGATTATCGTGTTCATAACATTATCAGCGCGTCAGGTTTTGGTTGATACCGTTTCAAATGTCTCCAAGCGTGCCGATATGTCAATTTACTTAAAGGGTGATACGCCAGAAAAAACGATTAAAACGATTAAATCTCGAATTGAAAAATTAGATAATGTCGATAGCGTTAAGTATATTTCCGCGGAAGAAGCGCGCGAAAAGCAAGCCGAGCAATATAAGGACAATCCAGACACACTTGAGGCGATTCGCGAGTCTAGTAATGAGATGTCGGCAACGCTTCGTGTTTCTGTGAAAGAATTGAATGACCAGCAATCATTAAATAATTTTGTTAAAACTGATGATTTGTATAAAAAGTACAAAGATCCTAACAGGGAGCCATCATTCTCAGGTGAGCGCCAGCAAGCTATTAAAACAGTTGGTAGTTGGGTGAGATTGGCGAGTATCGGCGGCTCAATCGCTACAGTTGTTTTCGTGGTGATTTCATCGCTTGTGGTCTTTAACACTATTCGTATGGCAATTTTCAATCGCAAGGATGAGATTGAGATGATGAAGTTGATCGGCGCAGAACGCAGTTTCATCAGAGGTCCGTTTATCGTTGAGGCTATAATGTACGGATTTATTGCGGCAATTATCGCAACGGTGGTTGGGTATGGGTTGCTAATTCTTGCACATGATCCGATGGTAAAATACGGAATTCCTATCGATAATCTTTTGAATCATCTAAAAATGTACGGCGTGCTGGTTTTCTTGAGTATGATTCTGGTCGGCGCGGCAATTGGCGTGACGTCATCCTGGGTGGCAACTCGCAAATATCTTAAGTTGTAAAAGTCCTTGACATGCTGATTATGCTTATGCTAACATAGACGTATGAAACTACGGTCCACCACACCAGTTTCGGCATCATTAGTCAGCAGAGCGTCTCTGGTGGCGATGTCTGCATTGCTCGCTGGATCGAGCATTTTTGGCTTGGCATCACACGTATTAGCTCGCGACTATAACGCCGAAATTCAGGCAAAACAACAAGAAGCAGACAACTATAATTCTGAGGCTTCGCGCTTGGGTGAGATGGCTGATAGTTTGCAGGCGGAACTTGATAAGATAAACGGACAAATATCAGCTATTCAGACACAGATTTCTGACAGCCAAAAGAAGATTAATAGTCTTAATGACCAGATAAAAAAGAACGAAGAGCTAATTAAGCACAATCGTAAAGCGATGGGGCGAATTTTGGCGGATTTGTATGTTGATGATCAGATTTCGCCATTGGAGATGCTTGCTAGCTCAAAAAATATTAGCGATTACATCGATAAGCAAGAACAGCGTAATTCTTTGAAAACTTCATTGAATGATAAGATCAAAGAAATTAAATCTTTGCAGAAAAAGCTGGAAGAGAATAAGAAGTCTGTCGAGAATACGCTTCGTGACCAAGAATTGCAGCGCAATGCGATGGCGGCTAAACAATCTGAGAAGGCAAAACTGATTACTGACACGAAGAATGACCAGAATAACTATGCGGCGCTGGCTCAGAAGCGCAATTCTGAGGTAGCGAAGTTGCGAGAAGAGCAGGCTGCAGCCAACCGACGAGCTCTTGGCGGTAGTAATGTTTCGATTCCGGGCGGCGTACCTGGCGGCGGCGGATATCCAAGCAAGTGGGCTAATGCACCGCTTGATGCCTACGTTGATGATTGGGGATTGTATACGCGTGAGTGTGTGAGTTATGTGGCTTGGAAGATTGACAGTACTGGTCGGTATGTGCCTCACTTTGGTGGTGCAGGTAACGCAAATCAATGGCCGTCGACTGCAGCACGCTATGGCATTTCTAGCGGCTCAACACCAAAAGCTGGCGCAGCAGCCGTTATGAATATTGGATATTACGGACACGTTATGTATGTTGAATCTGTCAATGGCGACGGAACTATTACCGTTAGCGATTACAACTTTGCCTGGGATGGTTTATATAGGCACTATACACGCTCAGCTTCAGGATTGACATACGTTTACTTCTAATCAGCATAGTGATATACAAAAACGCTCGTGTTAAACGGGCGTTTTTGTAGTATAATAAGCATATGGTTACGGGAGAAAAAAGACAGCAATTAAGTTGGTTTTTGACGCTTGTTATTGTGGCTATTGTTAGTTTTGTGGCGGGAGCTCGCTCCGATGCGCTGTTTGCTAATGTGGCGTCGGTATTTGGCGTTAGAACTTCAAATAAGACGATAGACTTATCCAGCGTTCAAAAAACATATCAAGAATTGATTGCTAATTATGACGGAAAATTAGATACTCAAAAGTTGATTTATGGTGCTAATCGCGGGCTAGTTGAAGCGGCTGGTGATCCTCATACGGCGTATATGGATCCTGACGAGACGAAGGAGTTTGATAAGTCGCTGAGTGGGCAAATTGGTGGTGGAATTGGTGCGGAGATTGGTCTTAGGAGTAATAAGCCGACTATCATAAAACCCCTGGAAAACAGTCCAGCTCAGAAGGCGGGAATTAAGGCTGGTGAGGCGATTGTTAAGGTGAACGACGAGGCTTCTTCTGACTGGTCAGTAGAAAAAGTTGTGAGTAAAATTCGCGGAGAAGTTGGTACGTCCGTTAAATTGACGTTATTAAGCGATGGTAAAACGCGTGAGGTATCGGTTGTGCGTCAGAATATAGCTTCTCCGGCAGTAGAGTCGGAAATTGATGGAGAAATTGGTATTTTGAAAGTTAACCGATTTGGCGATGATACAGTGAGCTTGTCTAGAAAATACGCTTCGGAGTTTGTTGATAAAGGTGTTAAAAAGGTGATTTTGGACTTACGGAATAATCCTGGCGGAACGGTTGGAGCTGCTCAAGGGCTATTGGGTATTTGGCTGGACAATCAAATAGCTATGACCGAGCGTCGAGGTTCTGAAATTGTTAAAACGCTGCGTACAACTGGAACGCCAATTCTGGGCAATATGAAGACAGTGGTGCTTATTAACGGCAACAGTGCTAGTGCTAGCGAAATTACAGCTGGGGCGCTTCGTGAATACGGAAAAGCCACGCTGGTTGGGCAGAAGAGCTACGGCAAGGGAAGCGTGCAGATTGTACTTGGACTGCCTGGCGGGTCGCAAATGAAAGTTACTGAAGCCAGATGGTACACGCCAAAGGGCAAAAATATAGATAAAACTGGTATAGAACCTGATGTAAAAGTTGATCTTTCGTCGGACGATGTCAATAATAACGTAGATCCGCAGATGGATAAGGCGAAGTCGTTATAAAGCTTGTGTTTTTGGGCTGGACAACATAAAATGGAGATAGTATGAACGGACAAAAAAAGAAGATTTTACTAGTTGAGGATGACATGGCTCTGTCTGCGGTTTACAGGTCGCGACTAGAGATTGAAGGGTTTGATGTTAGGGAAGCCAATAATGGAGAAGACGCTCTGTCTGCCACTGTTGAATATCGCCCAGATTTGATTCTTTTGGATGTGATGATGCCAAAGATTAGTGGTTTTGATGTCCTGGATATTCTTCGCAATACGCCAGAAACTGCTAACGTTAGGATTATTATGCTGACGGCGCTTAGTCAGCCAAAGGATAAGGAACGTGCTGAGAGCTTGGGCGTTGATGATTATTTGGTGAAATCTCAGGTTGTAATTGGCGACGTCGTGGCTCGCGTAAAGCATCATTTGGGCATTCAATAGAAGCTAAGCTGAGTAAGAGAAGTCATCCTCTACGGGGGTTGACTTTTTGCTTGTTTTTTGGTATAAAGTAGTTATATATGGAAAAACCAAAACCAGCACAGAACCACGAACAAGAACGACCAAAAACATTGGAAGACTATGCAGTTAAGACTTTTCCTGCTGACTTAGACGTTACGATACGTCCGTTAACTGTTATTCGTAGTGGCAAAGACGGAGGAGGTATCAGGGATGATGAAGGGTGGACTCCTGGTGATATGCTATGTGTGCGTAAGGAGGGTATTGGTTCGATTGAGTTGTTTGTGAAAGTACATAAGCTGATTAAAGTTTATGGAGAGCATGTTTATGAAGAGTGTGTTCCTATAACTAAGATTGTGTCATTGAAGAAGCTCCAAAGTCGAGAGGAAAATAAAGGTTTTAACGAATTTTATATTCAGGAGCTTTACGGAAAATCTACTGAAGAAATGATTGAAGAAGGAGAAAGGGCTGCTGAGCAGATTAGTAATAGTTCGGTCGTGGAAGAGGGCGGTTCTGATTTAGAGAGGCCGAAAGTCAGTCTTAAGATAGGAAGCATGGCGGTTGAGGCTGCTGGAATTAAAAAGCCGATAGATACGAATAAGGTAAAAGCCAACGAGCCAGTTAGAGGGCCAGTGGAGACGGATAAGACTGGCGTCGATTCACCAGCCTTGAAGATGACTAAAGAAGTTCTGGCGTCGATTGGGGCAATTAAAGTCAATGACTCAGTAGGTTTGCCAGCGGTTAGGGCTATTGGAATTAAAAAGCCAGTGGAGACAGATAAGGTAGGTGCTAACCCAGCGGATTTGGTGGCAACCGAACCAGTTAAAAAACCGGTAGAGGTGGATAAGGCAAGCGCTGATTTAGTAGATTTGCCAGCGGTTGAGTCGGCTAAAAACCCAGTGGTTGAAAAGTCGATGGAGACGAACGAAGCCAATACAGACATATTGCCTGAGGACTTTAAGATTGCGATTGACAGTTTTAAACAACTTACCGAAGATAATAATAATCAGTTTTTTGCAAAGGCTCAATATATAACTGGAGAGCTGGATCGGCTTAGGGGGCTAATTAAATATAATCCAACAGCAATGAATAATCCTGCGATCTCAGAGATGATAATATCTACGTCGGGTAGAATTAGAGATCTTGAAGCTTCTAGGGCTGAGTCTGTGAATAAATTTAAGAATGATATAAATAGTCTTCTGGAGGGTCTAAAAAGTGAAATTGAAAATGAAGACGAGAAGCGTAGACGTCTAGTTAAGTTAACTGAGCACGTAGATCAGATGGGTGTGGATAATACGGTTCTGGGTGAGGCAACTAGTGGCTTGTTGGATAAATTAATAAGAATAAGACGTTATATTGAGGGGTGGCAGAATGACAGATGGGGAGCCGACGGCTATAAAAGTAATATATCTCAGGTGATTGGTGAAATTGTTAATGATTTGTCGATAACTAGTAGGCACCGTCGGGGTATCGTAGGTGATGTTGAGGTAATTAAGCGTGAAGGATATTATCAAGAGAGGTGATTGATATTAAAACAGCTCCGTATTTACCGGAGCTATTTTAATAAAAAGTTTTTACCGATTAAAGAACAACAACTTGCGTTCGGCGTTCTGATTTGCCGGTAAATTTGGTTTTCTTAACTGACTTAAAGCCAACTACGCCATCTTTTGCAGCGTGGATGGTGAAATTGCGGCTAACGTATGTACCGTCACCAGCGATCTTTGTGGCACCAGTTTGGCGAACTAGAACTTCTCCAGCGGAAACTTTTTGACCGCCAAATCGCTTAACGCCAAGACGTTGACCAGCATTGTTGTGGATATTCTTACTAGAACCACCAGCTTTAACCTTTGACATTCTTTACTCCTTATAGTTTCTATAAAACAATCTGTTCTAGTTTATCGAAAATAAAGCCAGTTGTCAAGCGGTTTTGGCTATATCTGCGGGTTTTAATACCAATATTTCTCTGGCAACGACTTGATCCTCACGGTAATATAAGAGGTTTTTATCGATAATTTGTTGATATCCAAGTTTTTTAAGATTTTTTATCAGAGGTAGGTGGGTGAATTTACCTTCGTGATTTTGCCACGCTGGAACGGCTATACAAAGTGTCGTGTCTGATCGAATTTGCGAATGGATATTTTGCAGAAAATCGCTAATTATGTGATTACAATTTCCGACTACTTCGTGAAGTTTTTCTGGACTAGGTGGTGCGGAAAACGGTTGGCCTAAATATGTTTCACAAACAACGCGAGAAATCTGTTTCTTCTGTTCATCCGTCAATTTTACAGAGGTGGCGTCGGCCTGATGTGCTTGCCAGAAAGTGTTTGTCGAAAAAGTTTTTTCCACCCAGCTCATATTTTCAGTCGTGTAAGATATCATCTTATCACTCAAATCGCTGCCATAAGCATTCACGCCGATAAGCGCAGCTTCTTGCAGTACCGTTCCTGTGCCACAAAACGGATCCCAGAGATAATCGTCAGGTTTTGCGCCAGATAGATTAATCATAATTTGTGCAAGCTTGGGCGGAAGCATTCCCACGAAGGCGTCGCGCTTTGGTCGTCCGCGGTCGCGCTGAGTATACGAATTGATATTTTGAGCGCCACGACTTTCAGCGATTATCAAATCTCCGTACACGTTCTTAGCTATGATAATCTCAATTTTCGCCTCAGACCTGCCGAGTTTATTATTGTGAGAGGTCGCAGTGGACAGAGCGGCGGTTTTATTAGGAATTAGGCGCAAACTGACGCCAGATTTTTTCAGGTTGTTTTTTAAGATGATTCCGATTTTTTGGATGTTTCTCGGATCTGTTTTATTGCCATAAAAACTTATTCCGAGGGTTATTTTTTTCTGACTATTCGAAAGTTTTTTCGTGTATTTTTCAACAATAATTTTTGAGGCTTGGAGCAGGGTATTGCGGTCCGATTTTTGTGACTTTATTTTCGTGATGACTTGTCCGCATTTAATCGTTCCACCGAGGTTGTCAATTGAAAAATTGTCGCAATTAACCGTGGCGGCTTGGTTGGAGATTTTTTGGACATTTTTAGCACCGTAAACCGCCTCTAATTCAGCGATAGAGATTTCTGGTTGGCGTCCAAGAATAGTTATAAACATGTCGTAATTATAACATTTATCGTGGTATAATGAAGGTTATGTTACCGAAGGTGTTGCAACTGTTGAAATCGCCACGAGCCATTATGAGCGTTTTGACGTTGGCGGTTTTGGCAATAATAATTTTTCTATCTCGACATGAGCTCGTTAAGGCGTGGAATCTGTTTTTGCACGCGGATTTATGGCTATTGTTTTTGTTATTGCCGTTTCAGATTATCGTGTACTTCGCTGGTGGCGAAATGATTTTTTCGTATTTAAGAGAGAAGAATCTGATTCATCATATTTCCAGGTTGGAGCAGACGAGGATTGCGCTGGAGCTTAATTTGGTCAATCACATTTTTCCGTCGGGCGGAGTTAGTGGAATTTCGTATACCACGTGGCGAATGCACAAGCTTGGCGTGAGTTCGGCGCGTTCGACATTTGCACAGGTGATTCGTTACGTTACGGGATTTTTGTCGCTTTTGGTTTTATTGGTGATTGCTGTGCTGGCGCTGGCTATTGACGGTAAGGTTAATCGTTATATCGTTGCGGCGAGTTTCTTGCTGATTATCGTGGTTTTAGCGCTGACGTTTGGTCTGATTTTCGTGTTTTCGTCAAAGCGTCGTATGCAGATGACTGCCGCTAAATTGTCTAAGTTTATCAATACATTGGTGAAAATTGTGACCTTGGGTAAAAAACGTCGAGTTATGAAGTCGAAGAAAGTCGAAGAGTTTTTTGTTGATATGCAGGACGATTTTCAAGACTTATCCAATCATCCGAAACTTCTAATAAAACCGATGATTTGGGGAGCTGTTTATACTGTTTTTGATGTGGCGATGTTTGCCGTGGCGTTTTTGTCGCTGGGTGTTTTTGTTAATCCGGCGATTTTGATGGTTGGATACGGCGTGGCGGGATTGGCAGCGATTGTCGTGTTTACGCCTGGAGGGACGGGCGTTTATGAAACTATTATGATTATTTTCTTAAGCATGGCAGGCACTCCGCCGGATTTGGCGATTGCTGGTATAATTTTGACGCGAGCAATTTTACTTACTGGCACGATTATCTTTGGCTATATTTTCTATCAACACGCACTGATTAAATACGGCAAGCCAGATGATTCCCAGATTTAGTGTTAGCAATTTCATAGCAATTGTCAATCAAACTTTTGACGTGGCTTTTGCTGGAATGGTTGAAGTTGAGGGCGAGGTTTCTAGTTTCAAGTCTTATCCTCCGAAATACGCTTTTTTTGATCTGAAAGATGACGACGGGCTGGTTCGGTGTTTTGTTGGTTTTAGCAATTTACGTACGCCAATTGAAGATGGAATGAAAGTTGTCGTTCGAGCAATGCCGAATCTTAGGGATAATGGTGGATTCAGTCTGAATATTCAAGAGATTCGCCCATTAGGCAAGGGAAGCTTGAAGCGAAGTTTTGATCTTTTGAGGCAAAAATTGACAGTTGAGGGTTTGTTTAATTCTGAAAGAAAGCGTCCATTACCGCAATATCCTCAGAGGGTGGCTATTATTTCCAGTACAAAAGCGGCGGGATATGCCGACTTTATGAAGATTTCCAGTGAGCGTTGGGGTGGCGTGAAATTCGTAGTCGCCGATGTTAATGTGCAGGGTGCGAATGCTGCAAATCAAGCTGTTCGAGCAATATCATATTTTAATCAAATGTCAGAATCTCCAGATGTGATTGTTTTGATTCGTGGCGGTGGCAGTGCGGAAGATTTGGCGAGTTTTAATGATGAAAAACTGGTACGCGCGGTGGCGAGTAGTCGCATTCCGACAATGACTGGAATTGGTCATGAGATTGATGAGAGTTTATGCGATTTGGCAGCGGACGTTCGCGCAGCCACGCCGAGTAACGCCGCGCAATTGCTGTTTCCTGATAAGCGAGAAGTGATTCGGCATTTGCATTACAGGCTAATTGACGCGAAAGATTCAATCTGTAGAGCTATCGAAGAACAGTCGCTTAATGCAACAATGTTGCAAAAAGAAGCACTCAAGCAGTGGTCAAGTCGCGTGGATGCGGCTGTAAATGCAATATTGTCGCAACAAAAAGTCATCGCTGAGTATGATCCAGAAATGGCGCTGCGTCGTGGCTATGCAATGATCAAGGGTGATTTACAGATTGGTAATATTGTAGAGATTACAACAAAAGATATAATTATGAAAGCGAGGATTGAGAATAGTGAACAACGATATGACAATTGAGCAAATGATGGCTGAATTGAACGAGCGAATCGCGTGGTTTCAAGGCGATGATTTTAATCTGGACGAAGCAAAACAGAAGTTTATTGAGGCGAGAGAATTGTCAAAAAAAATTACTGCCACGCTGGAAGATATGCGACATGATATCGAGGTTCTTAGCGAGAATTTTAATGCTGAGTAAGATCTTTACATCAATTAAAGCATAAGCTATACTTTACAATATGATGACGAGAGATAAGAGTGAGCGTGGCTCAGTTAATGGCTGGATGGTCGGTACAATCGGCTGTCTGATATTGTTTTTGATTGCTGGATCTTTGGCAATTTGGGCGTACATGCAATACTCCCGAGAAAAAAGCAGTGTTGATAGTAAAGTGGCAATTGAAGTTGCTAAGGGGAAGAGCGAGCAAGCCGAATCAGACCAGAAGAAATTTTCTGAAGAAGCAAAAAACCCGCGTATTGAATTTGTTGGTCCTGCTGAATATGGTCGAGTATCGTTCATGTACCCAAAAACTTGGAGTGTATATATAGGGAATGACGGTAGCGACAGAGGTGATTACAAAGCTTATCTTCATCCTGTTTCAGTTCCTTCGACAACTAATAAAAATAGTCGGTTTGCGCTGAGGCTAGAGATTATCAATAAGAATATGGATACGGTGCTGAATGATTATCAATCACGACTAAAGAAGGGTGAATTGACCTCAAGTAGTACCGAGTTTAACGGAATTTCAGCGACTCGAATTGACGGTACGTTTGAGAAAGAATTGCGTGGCTCTGTGGTTTTGATGAAAGTTCGCGATAAAACTATTCGTTTTTCAACCGACGCGGATACGTTTAAGCCAGATTTCCAGACTATATTGAGCACTGTAAAAATCTCTGAATAGAAAAACCCAGTACATATTTGCTATACTAGAATTGTATGGCAGGTAAAGAGTGGAGTGATGCTGATTTTGGGGGATTGCCGAGCGTTTTGGTGGCGGCTCACGAGCTGAAAACGCCGCTGGCTTTGATTAGGCAACTGGCGCTACTGTTGGACGACGATTTAACCAGTTCTGCCGATAAAACTCAGATTCAGCAGCGAATTATCCGGACTTCCGAGCAAGCGTTGCAACTTACGATTGATTTGGCAAATTCAGCCAATTTAACGCCGTCGTTATTTCCGCTTGAGCCGGTCAATCCGTTGGCTTTATGTCAGCAGGTAGCGATGGAAACGAAGTTCAAAGCAATACTTTATGGGCGAAAAGTTAGCTGGCCTAAGAGTAGTCGAAATAGTCAATTGATATTGGCGAACCGAACACTTTTGGGGCGAATTTTAGCGAACTTTTTGAATAACGCGTTGGCGTATACGGAGGACGGATCGGAGATTAAGGTTTCGGTTAAGGCGACAAAAGATGCCGTGAGAATGAGCGTGCGAGATTTTGGACCGATGATGAGTTTGAAGGAATATCGGCTTTTGCTTGATGAAATGGAAACGCGAAAAACCGTGCGAACAAGGCCGGAAAGTAGCGGGCTGGGGATTTACGTGGCGAATCAATTTGCGCGGGCGATGAACGGACGGATTGGTCTGATTCGTCACCGCGATGGATTGACTTTTTATGTAGAAATGCCAATTAGTCGGCAGTTGAGTCTGATATGAAAAAACTGTTAATCGTTGAGGATGATAAGAATTGGGCGGATATTCTGGGCAAGTTTGCCGCGGATGTTGGGGCGGAACATCGAGTGGCGGTTTCTGGTGGTCAGGCGATTGAAATTATTGATGATTGGCGACCTGACGCTTTAATTTTGGATATGTTGTTAGCTGGTGAAACGGCGATTGCTCTGCTTAACGAACTGCGATCGTACGCGGATTTGGCGAGTTTGCCGATTGTGGTTTGTACGAATATCGACGTTAAAATGGACGATTTGCGTCCGCTTGGCGTGAAAGCGATTTTGAATAAAACATCAATGCGTCCGAATGAGGCGCGGGCGGTTTTTCGCGAGGTTCTAAATGACGGGGCAGAGTGAACGAGTAAAAGCAATTGTTTTGAGGCGAACGAATTACGCCGAAGCTGACCGAGTTTTGCAATTATTAACGCCAAAAGGTCGACGTAGTGTGATTGCCAAAGGTGTGCGACGCGAGCGCAGTAAATTGGCGGGTGGAATTGAATTATTCGCGATTTGTGATGTGGTTATTCGTTCTGGTCGTGGCGATTTGGGGCTATTAACTTCCGCTCGATTGTCGGCGTTTTATCGGCATATTTTGGAAGATTATGATCGGATGCAGTTTGCTTATTTGGTAATGAAATTGGTTTCTGCGGCGAGTGAAAATATTGACGAACCAGAGTGGTATTATGTGCTGAGTCAAGTTTTGGAGCAATTGAATAATCCCGCAATAAACCAAAAATTGATTGAAACGTGGTTTTATTTGCAATACGCGAGTTTGCTGGGAGATGAGCTGAATCTTCGTACGGACGTAACGACAGCGGCGCTACTTCCTGATAAAAAATATATGTATGATAGCGCGGAAAAAGGTTTGAGGTTGGCGGAGCAGGGCGATTTGGGCGCGGACGCTATCAAGCTACTGAGGCTGATTCAAGCAAAGCCGCTCGCGAATGTGGCGCAAATTGGCGGAATAACTGAGGTCATAAACGATTGTTGGTTGACCGCCAGACAGCACGCCGCGGTGTAAAATTGCTCGTAAAATGGTATAATTTAGGAAATAATGTGAATCGTCATGTTGCCAACATGGAGAAAGGTTTTTCAATGAGTCAAGCAAAAATGGAAGATATTATTAGCCTGTGTAAGCGTCGCGGTTTTATTTATCAGGGGTCGGATGTTTACGGCGGTTTGTCTGGAACGTGGGATTATGGTCCGCTTGGCGTTCAATTGAAGCGCAACATTATGAATTTATGGTGGCGAATGTTTGTTGACGAGCGCGATGATATATATGGCGTCGATGCGGCGATTTTGATGAATCCGAAAGTTTGGAAGGCAAGTGGGCACGTGGATACGTTTGTCGATCCATTGTGTGAAGATACGGTTAATCATCGGCGTTATCGTACGGATCATATCCTTAAAGACAATGGGGTTGATGCGGACGGTTTGACGATGGAGCAAATGGATGAAGTGATTGCAGAAAAAGGAATTAAAAGCCCAGACGGAAATCCACTGAGTAAATCTCGCACGTTTAATATGATGTTTAAGACGAGTGTTGGCGCCACCGAAAGTGAAGACAGCGTTGCATATCTTCGTCCAGAAACTGCTCAGGGAATTTTTACCAATTTTAAGAACGTTGTTGATAGTTTTTATCCAGACTTGCCGTTTGGAATTGCTCAGCAGGGCAAGGCGTTTCGCAATGAAATTGCGCCGCGAGATTTTGTTTTCCGTTCTCGGGAGTTTGAGCAAATGGAGATTGAATATTTTGTCAATCCAGAAAATTGGCAGGAAGCATTTGATGAATTGTTGAAGTCGACGCACGAGTTTTTGGAGGCGTTGGGATTAGACCCTAAGAATATTCACGAGTTGGATGTTCCGGCGGAAGACAGGGCACATTATAGTAAGAAAACGATTGACATTGAATATGATTTTCCAATTGGCAAGGAAGAGCTGATGGGAATTGCGTATCGGACTGATTTTGACCTGATGAACATTCAGCGCGTCAGCGGAAAGAGTATGGAATATACGATCAAGGGGACGAATGAGAAGTTTGTACCGCACGTGATTGAGCCGAGTTTTGGTGTTGAGCGGGCGCTGATGGCGGTCTTGTCGAGTGCGTATCGCGAGGACGAGCAGAACGGCAGTAAACGTGTTTATTTGGCGCTTCCAGAACATTTGGCGCCGGTTAAATTTGCTGTTTCGCCGCTACTTAAGAATAAGCCGGAACTGGTGGAGAAGGCGCGTGAAATTTACGCTAGTCTATCTAAGAAAAATCCTGGACGTGTTATGTGGGATGACAATGGAAATATTGGTAAGCGATATCGCCGTCAGGATGAAATTGGTACGCCACACTGCGTGGTTGTCGATTTCCAGACGCTGGAAGATGACACTGTTACTGTTCGCGAGCGGGATACGACGGAGCAGAGGCGAGTTAATATAAAAGATCTCGTATAGGAAGGTGTAATGACGAAAATACTTGCAATTATTTCTACTCATGGTAATGAATTATTAGGACCGAATATACTTTCGTACATGTTAAATAAACGTTCGGAGCTGTTGGAGTATGTTGATTTTATGGTGGCTAACCCCAGAGCTTATTCGCAGAATGTTCGATACGTTGAGTCTGATTTGAATAGGAGTTATGGGTCTGATTTGGATACGTATGAAGCACGACGATCGAAAGCCATAGAGGATCGAATTAAGTTGTTGCAGCCAGAATTGGTGCTAGATTTTCATACGACCACTGCTGAGCAGCCAGATTTGCTAATTACCGCGAACGTGGAAGATAAAGTCTCTCGTGATTTTATTAATGCGAGTGTGATTAAAGATGTGCTAGTTGTTGAACCGCTTAATGATGTCACGACTGTAGCTCCGCATTTTGTGGCTTATGAGGTGTCAAATTCTCATTTGAACGCCGATTTATATGAACGGATCTGTATGGATATTCGGAAATATCTAGACGGAAAAGTGTCAGATCAAGAACATGCTTTTTATAAGATGATAGGGAAAATTTTGCCCGAAGAAGTGCAGACGGATTCTGGTCTTGAGAATTTTGTATATAGCAATACGCTCAGGGCAATTCCGTCGTTCCTCGGAGAGAAAGCGTATCGGCAGGACGGTACGTATGCCGGTTTTAAGCTAGAAAAGTTCATATAATAACACAAGATCACTTACGTGTTAGTTGAGTAAAGAATTGTGATATAATCGCTATTATGTCAAACGCCATAAACGGACAACTCATCACACATGATTCAGAAGGAGCTATCAAGCGCGATTACCTCTATCGTGTTTCCATAAAGGCTCTGATTTATAATGATGCTGGGCAGATTTTGGTTGTTAAAGAGGACGGGCGGCCGCTTTGGGATCTTCCTGGCGGCGGAATGGATTATGGTGAAACTTTTGAGTCGGCTTTGAAACGGGAATTATATGAGGAGGTTGGCTATAAGGGCAATCTTCGCTATCAGCTTTTTGACGCGTCGGACGAGATTTATGTTGAGCGAATTGATGCTAATCAAATTTGTTTTTCTTGTCGTGTGTGGACGGAAAACTTTGATTTTTCAGCGGGCGTTGATGCGGACGAAGTGATGTTTATAGATCCTGAAGAGTTGCGACTCCAAGAGAGCGAGTCGGGTGCGCCGATTCGATATAACGTGCATTTGAAGTGGCAGAAATTGTGTGGCGCAAATAGTTTGCCGACAGAATAGTATTGACTTTTTCCATAAAATAGTATAGAATATAACGCATGGAAAAAAGTACAGGCGGCGTATCTTTTGATATTAGATTTATTGACTCTGGTGATGGCTCGGAGAAGTATTCCTCTGTCGAAAGTCGGCGCTTGATTGGAATCTATGATGGCGATTGGTCTTTGGAAGAAGATGGGACGGTGAATGCGTCCATGGTGTTTGCCAGGAGAGTGGGTGATATTCGTAGTCATGAGAATTTAATAGAGAAGGTTCGCGGAATCGGTGAGAATATGGCGCGAGTGTCTATTTCAGAGTGTCTGGCGGTTGAAGATGAGGTGAAGGTAAGTGGCTGGCTATTAGCTGATCCTATGTCGCATAGTGGAATTTCTTTCTTGCGCAAAGTAATACCAACCGAGCTTGTTGTCCCTGATTCTATTGAAAATAACCCTGACGACGATCAGAAGCTAGAGATCGTCAGGCTTGCCTTGCGTGTTGGAGCTGTGGCTTTGCATTGTGCGGGATTGTCGTTAGAAGAGCTTAAGGAATCGCCTACTGAGAGTTTCTCTCCGGATAAAGTGGATGATCTTGTTTCTCGTTTCCATGGCAATGTGGATTTTGGTAGCAAGTGGAGAGAGTATAAGAAAATAGCCAAAGATTTAACGTATGAAAAAAACTGATAATTACGGCGCCAGAGTTAAAATCGAGAATATTATGGAGGGCGAAGTCGACGAGGATTTGTTATTTGCTTTATTGACTAGATTAGTTGTTAAGGACGAGGTTCTCGATATGGATGTAATGTTGGCTAGTCGCTGTCGTGAGTATTCGGGACATATCATGTTAGCAGAGAAGCGCCTTCCTAGTCAGTCTACGTCCATACAATCGCCATTTCAGTTTCCGTATGGTAAAACTGAGCTGCGAAGCTGGCGGGATGGGCGGGGTGTACATTCTGTTGGAGGGATAAGAGGAGGATTCAGGAAGAATGCTTATTTTTCTTCAGACAATGCGGAATATCTCATGAGACGAGTGGCTGCCGTGGCTGTTGGGCTTTGCTTGGAAACGCCTTTACAAGAGCTGGATTCTGTTAAGGAATTTTCAGCCGAGGAGCTGGCAGAAGCGTGGCCGAGGCTTAGATACGGAATTTACATTTAATATCGCCATTGCTATAATAACCATATGCATATTATTCTTGGTGGGACGAGTGGGCTCGGTTTGGAAATGGCGAAGCAGCTGCGAGAGCGTGGCGATCGCGTGCTGGTGCTAGGTAAAACTTATGATCCGCAAAAACACGGAGAAGGTTTTCCTCTGGATGTGTATTATTCAGATCAAGTGGAAGCGGCGTCGGCGCGAATTGAGCAGATTTTAAACGGCGATGATATTGATCAATTTGTGTGGGCGGCTGGATATGGCTGGCGCGGCAATTTTGAAGATCAGCCGAGCGTTCGCAGTATGGCGGAAGTTAATTTTTCGGGCGCGTTGCCGCTGGTCCAATGGGCTTGGCGTAAGATGTCAACGCAGAATCGCAAGTCTGTACTGACGATTATTGGGTCGACAAGTAGTGTTAAAGCGCGCTCAGATGAAGCTGTGTACGTTGCGACGAAGCACGCTCAAGCGGGTTTGGCGCGAAGTTTGGGAATGCAGGCAGATGAGCAAAAACTTCCAGTTAAAGTTGCACTATTTTTGCCTGGTGCTATGAAAACTCCGTTTTGGAACGGTCGAGAACTTCCGGCTGACTATATGTTTTTTAATGATCCAGCAAAAATCGCCACGCATATTATTAACGCGATTGATTGTCAGCAGCAGCCCTTTTTGGAATGGGCGTTGCCAAAAGGCACGTTGGTTTAGAGCTTATTAAGTGCTATAATTCAGGCATGACGGATAGTTCGAATAATGATTATTTTGGGGTAAAAGTTGTAGTTATTGGCGGCGGAACGGGAAGTTTCACGCTGCTTTCTGGATTGAAAAAATATACGCACAGCATCACGGCGTTGGTCAATATGGTCGACGATGGCGGCTCAACGGGCGTATTGCGCGATGAATTGGGCGTGTTGCCGGCGGGTGACGTCAGGCAATGCCTGGTGGCGCTAAGTACTTCGCCGAAAGTTCGCGATTTGTTCAATTACCGGTTCGGCGAGGGCAGTATGAAAGGCCATGCGTTTGGCAATTTGTTTATGGCAGCACTTGAGAAGATGACGGGAAGTTTTGCTGATGCGGTTGAGTTGGCTAGCGAAGTTTTGGGCGTCAATGGTCGAGTTTATCCGATTACTCTGGATGATACGACAATGTCGATTAAGCTGAAAGACGGCACGGTTGTTGACGGTCAGCACGCGGCTGAGTCGCTAAAGATTCCGCGCGGCGAGCGTCCGTGGCTAGAGCTTAAACCGCCAGCTACGATTAACCCGCGAGCCCGTCAAGCGATTTTGGATGCCGATTTGGTGGTGATTGCGCCGGGGCTTTTATATGGCAGTTTGGCGCCAGCGTTGTTGGTTCGAGGTGTTACTCGTGCGCTTGCGGAAACGAAAGCTAAGAAGGTTTATGTTTGCAATTTGGTCACAAAACCAACGCAGACTGATGGATTTACCGTGGCGGATTTTGCGGATGAAATTGAGCGATTTTCAGGGGTGAATATGGATTATGTGCTTTACAATAACCATCGCCCGCCAGAGGAATTGATAAAGAAATATGCTCACGACGGCGAATATTTGGTCGAGTGGGATAAGGAATTGCTGAAGAAAAAGCATTATTATGCGTCGGGCAAGCGTTTGATTGCTGATGACGTGTGGGTCAATACGAACTCCAACAGCGATCCGTTAGCGGCTCAGCGCAGCTTGATTCGTCACGATGCCGACAGGGTGGCGCGCGAATTGATGCGGATTTATTTTGCCTAATGGGCGACAAAAACTTTTCAATTCTTGAGGTTAATCCAGTAGCGAGGATTGATGTGTCGGATTATGGTATAGACGTGCCGTGTGCTATCATAAAACATGCGAAGGAATTATGCATTGAATGAAAATTGACGATAGTTTTCCAACTGTTTTTTGGGGCAAAGACAAGTCGACGAAAGCTCAATTTTGTCCGTGCGAAGAGATTTTCGATTCCTCGCCTGTGACATCGTGTATGGTTTGTGTAGTTCATGAAAATAAAATACTTCTGGCCAAGCCACCGCGTGGCTGGGGTTTGCCAGGTGGCCGTATGGAATTAGGGGAAACGCCAGAAGATTGTGCGCGGCGCGAGGTGTATGAGGAAGCATCCGTTGAACTAAATTCTCTAAAATTGATTGGTGCTTGGCATATTGAAAAGCTATTTCATTCTGAATATAACGGTAGATACCCTGATAGGGCATATCAGCTGCTTTTTCTGGCTGATGTAAAACGAATAGATGATTTTGTAGCTTCGCACGAATCGTCAGCCAGGGAGTTTGTGGAATTTGATAAAGTACAAGACTATCACCATGATTTTGCTAATTTTGCTGAGATTATGAGATACATTAGGAAGTGTATAATATGAGTGAGCTAATTCTTATGAGACACGGTAATCATATATCTGACAGCGATTTGATTCGACACGACGCCGACAGGGTAGCGCGCGAATTGATGCGGATTTATTTCGCGTAGATTCCAGGGCTTGATAATTTCCCATTACTATGATATAATGCAAGGGTTGTGTCAAGTGAAAATTGTATTTTGAACGAAAAAGAGATTATACCCGCAGAAGAGGTTTTTCATGAGTCATGCCGTAAGGTTTTAGACGGCTATATTAGTTGCACTGAAGGCGAGCGCGAAGATTTTAAGGATCATGCTTACCGAGTGTATAAGATCGTAAAAGCATATACGAGTGATGATTTACCGCCAGAGGCAGCTTCGTTGTCATTGATTCACGACGTTGCTGATAGGATGTTTAATAAAAAGAGCACAAAATATAACGATACGTGGGCTAGGAACGCCACAGATGCACTTTATGAGTTTATGGATGATGAGAATATTAGCCATGATCAGTTGAAATACTCCGCGTGCTTACTGGCCGATATGGTTGAAATTGAGCAGAACGCGGCGCATCATCGTAAGTTAATGGCTAAAATCGCCGAAGAAGAGTCTAACGATGATTATCGAGAGGCATACTCTCTGATCGCTGAGAGGTACATGGGCAAAGTATCTCCAGATCAATGGAGGGTTGCTCAGCCATTGTTAGATCTTGACCATATGAGAATGGGAATGGATAAGGTTAATATTGAGGCGTTTATAATAAAAGGTGCCGAGATAATGGATAATTTGCAGTATCCGTCGTCAAAGAGGGAATCTGCAGTTTTACAGGATGTGTTGGAAGCTGAGTCATTCTATGCTCCAATTCTTGAGGCGATGGGATATGAGGCTTTTGCTGCAGAACTACGTAGTGTGGCTAAAGTAAGACGACTAATTGGTCAAGGTAAGGAAGACCTTGTTAAAAGTGCTAAAGAGATACAAGACAGGGTTCTACAGGTCGGCATGGACAAAATTGCAGACAAGATATTTGGTGTGAATGACGGTACTATCAATTATGCTATTCGTAAAGATGAGGATTCTGGCGAATATTCTACTCACATGGGGGAATTTGCGGCTGATACCAAATATGGCAATATGGTTGCTGGAAACTGGCGTATTAAAACTGTAGGATCGCTTGCGGATAAACTTAAGGGCGGTGACGGAATTATGGATATTGTCGGTATGATGGTGATATCTAGAGATCGTGAAACGACAGCTTGTGATTTTGCGCATTTTATTGCTGATAGGTTGAAGGAGTTTAGGCCAGTATGTGCTCGGAGTAAAAACAGACCTGTATATATCCAGGGAACTAAAGAATATGTTGATGCCGTGGAGCAGAATCTTCGTGAATTGGGTGTTGGTTCGGATGAGTATTTGGTAAAAATTGATACCGATGAAAAGCGCGAACAACGAGGATATTCTATCTATGAAATATCTAAAGTAACATTTGCTGTGGATATTGATGATGTTGAAGTTCCAGTTGAAATACAGTTTATTACAAAAGACGAGCGACGTCGCGCGCGTACGGGTGAAGTATCCCATATTGCTTATAAATATCTACAGTCTCAGGGTTTTGGCAAAGACAACCTAGAGAAAGAGACGACTCGTCAACGTGTCGAGAGAATGAAAATAGTCAGTCTTGCGAAAGAGGTCTTGGGGGATCTACATAAGCGACGCTACGATATGATAAATAGTAAGATTACGGGTAAACTTGGTATTAATCCGAAGTCTCTGTCTAGTGAAGATAAATTTATTGAGAGACTGATTGATCTACGGGCTGACAATTAATGACTTGCGCGTGATATAATCATACTAATGACAACTTACTATACTGACGGCTCTGCTTCGCCAAATCCCGGTCCAGGTGGGTTTGCGGTTATTCGTGATCTTCAACCTTATATTTTGGGATCGGAAGATGGTGATACCACTAATATTCGCATGGAGGGCAAAGCTTTAATTGCGGCATTGAAAGACGCTAATGGCGCGCCGTGCGTGATTTATTCTGACAGTGAATTTTGGATTAACGTGGTTACTAAGTGGGCGCCGGGCTGGGAAAAGCGCGGCTGGACAAAAAAAGGCGGCGATATTAAAAATCTGGATATTGTGCGCGAATTGTACGAATTATATTCAAACTCTCAGGCGGATTTGCGTTGGGTACGCGGTCATGAAGGTGATGAAGGGAATGAACTAGCGGACGAATGGGCTAATCGGGCGCGTGAAGGCGAAAGATTGACAAAATAACAGCTAGCGACATCTTATAAAAATTGCTATACTAGAAAAATGGAAGAAGTGAGGGAAACGACTGATATTTTTTTGTGGGCAAATCAAAACGATGCAAAGAAGAATGATTTACAGATAGAGCTATTCTTATTTAGCAAAAATTACACGCCGTATTTTATGCCGATAAAAGGCGATGTTGAGCAACAGCTTAGGCCGTTGTTCTTGTTTGATTATATCAATCAGGTCAATTTGGGCGCAGGCACTGGATTGAGCGTTCGCGATTATGAATTGAGCGAATCAGAAGATAATGTTCTATTGAGGACTGATCTGGAAAAGGTTGGGCGAGCTGAAACGCTGATTCATTTGATTGAACATGAACGTCACGACATCGTGGAGTTTTCGGAAACTGAGCACGAATTCAAGCGTATGAAGGGAATTGTGGCGCGATTTACCGATCCGAATAATCCTGATGCAGTATTTTATACAGTTAAGCTAATCCAGCAAGGTCAGACGCTAAAGAGTGCGTTGGCTTGGGAGTTTTCTGACGGCAAATTTGGTTCGTTTAATGCGGAAATTGGCTTTAAGGTTCCGGATGATAATCAAGTTTTGATTGTCGGTAAAGATATTTTTGCGTTTAATCCTGGAAAATTTGAGCGAATGTTTGGCTATGAATATAAAAAGCAGGTGATTGCTGATAAAAAAGTAGCGGAAATTGAGAAGGAATATAAGCTAAGTTTTCCGGAGGGAATGGATCTTAATACGCTAGTGAAGGAGCGCAAAAAGACGATTAATAAATTGCAGAAATTGGAAATCGGCGCGGTTAAACAGGAAGATGTTTTGGACTATGCTGATGAGATGCAATTGGAGTTGATGAGCGACGATAATGGCGCGATTATTATCATGGACGGCAATGATTTGGATATGTTCGTAAATCTCATTAACGAGGATTATATCGAGAGTAAAATCACGGGCAAGCGTTACGAAATTAAGTCGAAGAAGTTGCTCGGTGAGCCAGAAGGCGAACCGCCACGGGGCTAAAATGGATCAAGAATTAGCGCTGGCTATTTTGCTGAGCGGTCGGTCGGCGTTGCTGACTGGCGCGGCTGGAACGGGCAAAACTTACCTGTTGAATACTTTTATTGCGCAGGCACGAAAACGGGGTAAAAAGGTGTCGGTAGCAGCGACAACTGGTCTGGCGGCAACACATCTTGGAGGCAATACAATTCACAGCTGGAGTGGAATTGGTGTGAATGATCATTTGCCGAACAATTTTTTTGAACGATTGTCAAAAACGCGGCGTGATGTGATTTCTAAAACTGACGTGTTGATCATTGACGAGATTTCAATGCTTCACGATTTTCGGCTGGATATGATTGATAAGGTTTTAAGAACCGTCAGGGAAAATGATCAGCCGTTTGGCGGTATTCAGTTGGTGATGAGTGGCGACTTTTTCCAATTGCCGCCAGTGAATCGCCCGAACGAGCAGGGCGGCGGTTTTGTGGTTTATTCTGATGCTTGGCAAGAACTTCAGCCGGCAGTTTTGTATTTGGAGCGACAATATCGTCAGAATGACGAGCAGCTCTTGGAGATTTTGACCGCTCTAAGAACTGGCGATGTTAGGCGACGTCACGTCGAGGCGTTGCTGGCGCGCACGGAAATTGAGCCGCCAGATGGTGATATCACAGAACTGCACACCGTAAATGTTGATGTCGATGATATCAATATTCAAAAATTGGCGGAATTGCCGGGAGAAGAGCGTTCGTATCAGCAAACGACGACGGGCTCGAAAATTTATGTAGAGAATCTGCAAAGGTCGGTTTTGGCTCCAGAAAATCTGGTAATTAAGCTGGGCGCGTTGGTGATGGCAGTTAAAAATTCGCCGCAAAAATTATATGCCAATGGAAGCATCGGCACGGTCGTGGATTTTGAGCCGCTGACGGAATATCCGGTTGTTGAGTTTCGAGATGGTCGTCGAGTGACGATGGTACCGGATGTTTGGGAATTGCGAGACGGAGAGCGCAAACGAGCGAGCATTTCTCAAGTTCCGCTGCGTTTGGCGTGGGCTATAACGGTTCACAAAAGTCAGGGAATGACGCTGGATGTGGCTAAGATTGATCTGAGAAAGGCGTTTGTTGAAGGTATGGGTTATGTGGCTTTGAGTCGCGTGCGAGATTTGGATAATTTATATCTATACGGAATTAACCGTAGAGCGCTGGAAGTTTCTCCCGATGTGCTGGCAATTGATGAGGTCTTGAGGCAGGCAAGTAGGGAATCTGTTGAGAGATATAGGGACGTGGTCTCTAGATCTCATTAGTAGTTTATTGAATAGAGTGCTGGAGTTTATCGCTATTGATTTATTGAGGATTATTTACTATACTGCCGCTAAGAACCACCGGAGCTAAATCGCCTTACTTGAGCGGTTCGCCGGTGTTCTTTTTATTGTTAAAGCGTATACTAGTTTACCTTTCAGCTGTAGATTGGTCTGAAATAACTTTAAGTGCTAATCCATTGCCCAAAACTATTAAATAGCGTAGACTTACACCAACTCAACACTAGGCTTTTCCACAAAAATGTGGAAAAGTTTTTATTTGATGCAAAAATGGGTAAAAAGTCATAAAAAGGGCTTGCAAGTGGGTAGGTGTGGGTAGTATAGTGGAGTCAGTGGAACGAAAGTTGATGGAAAATCACCAACAAAAAACAAACATCCACTACAAAAAACAACTAATCTACCACGAAGGAAGGACGACGTGCAGACAGATTACTTTGAGCGTAAGTTGGACGACAAGCGACGCTTGACAATTCCGGCTGAGCTCAGGGCAGAATTTGCATCAGGCGTCGTGCTAACTCGCGGGTTTGGTAAATATCTCCACTTATATCCACAGCAAATCTGGGATCGGGAAGTGGAAAGCGCTCTAACGGGAAGTATTCTGGATGAGCGAGTTGCCGACCTGAACGTTAAATTCCGACGAGGTAAAACCGCATCGGCGCTCGACCAAAAACAAGGACGAGTGACGATTGAGCAGCATTTGCTCGACTACGCTGGAATTGACAGAGAAGTCGTTGCTGTGCGAGCAGGGGAATATTTTCGGCTAATAGCGGCCGAGAATGCGGAATAGTAGATTAGCTAAGCACCTTAACAATTAAAACCTCTCGAGATCAACTATCTGGGTATTTGAAAATGGCATGTGGCAATTTGCTCCACATTAAAAAAGGCAACGCACCTTCCTCAAACACCTCCCAAAAAAACTCCACCTCACACATAAGTCTCTTTGGAAAACATGGTTGTTACTGACAATCAACAAATTTCCACTCTAAGACAACAAAAACAAACAAAACACAAATACAAAAAAGCCAGAATTAAATATCCAGTTAGGTGATCTCGAGCATTATTTCTGTATAATGGAATAATGATGAGTATTAAAGAACATCCACCACAGTCGGAAAAGCTTCAGGAAAGCGAACCGATTCATGTTCCCGTACTTTTGGAGATAACCCTTAGCAAGCTGCAGCCAGTCGAAGGCGAGTCGTATCTCGACTTGACGGCTGGCTATGGCGGCCATGCCAGGGCATTCTTAAATAGGACGGATAATTACTTGAGCTCAGTGTTGGTAGATCGCGACGAAAACGCGATTAAGACATTGGGCGATTTGGCTGAAAAAGGCGTAACTTTAATTCACAAAGATTTTGTGAGTGCAGCGCAAGATTTGGTCAAGCAGGGGCGTAAGTTTGACGTGATTTTGGCTGATTTGGGGGTGTCGTCACCACAGCTTGACAGAGCAGAGAGAGGTTTTTCGTTCAGATTTGACGGTCCGCTAGATATGCGGATGGATAATCGGACGGAAATCACAGCGGCGGATATTGTCAATTCATATTCGGTTGATGATTTGACGCGGCTGATTATTCGTTACGGCGAGGAGAGCCTGGGACGAGCAAGGCGAATTGCGCAGGCAATTGTCAAAGCTCGACCAATTCAGGGAACGACTGAGCTGGCTGATCTGATCAAGCAAACCGTTGGTCGCGGTAACATGAAACATCATCCTGCGACTCGTACCTTTCAGGCGCTACGCATTGAAGTCAATCGCGAACTTAAGCTGATTGAAGAACTATTGCCACTTTTGCCACGCTTACTTAATAAGGGCGGGCGAGTAGGAATAATTAGTTTTCATAGCTTGGAAGACAGATTGATCAAGCGTTACTTTTCGGAGCAAGCAACGGCTGGCTATGAGGCTGAGCTGATTGTTCCAGAGAAAAAACCGGTGTCTGGAACTGAAGATGTTCACAATCCGCGTAGTCGAAGTGCGAAGTTTCGATACGCCGTGAAAAAATAAAACAAAAAGAAGGAGGCTATTATGCCAATCCACATCAAAGTAGAATTCCAGAATACGGACAAGGCAGAGGCTGTTTCAGTACGCCGCGGCTAAACTAAAGCGTATTCCGGAATATACCTTAGAGAAACCAGCCTGTCTTTAACGGGCGGGCTGGTTTGTTATGCTAAACACAAATATAAACATAAAAGATAGAGACAAATGACAACCACCACCACATTTACTTCACGACGCTCGCACGGTCAATTGCGCCGAAATCAGAATTCTACACGTTTTCAGTCTCAGGTCAAACTTGGTCCTGTTGCTCATACAGTGCTAGTTGCATTGATGATTACAGTACTGGGCTTGATTTATCTTACTCAGGCAACCAGACTTACGGCTTACGGCTATGAAGCTCAGAGCCTGGATACAAAAATCACCGAACTAAGCGCAAAAAAGTCAGAATTGGAAGTGCAGAATGCTCGTCTGACGGCGTTAGAGAAGGTGAAGAATAGCAATGTCGCTTCAGCTATGACGACAACTGAAACGCATTACGCTCAATAGTGATATAATAGGATAAGCAATATGCAGCGGCTTATTCGTTCAAGAACTGGTTGGCTGGCCATCGCTTTACTAGTAGTGATGGCGGCTTTTGTGTTGCGATTATTTCAATTGCAGGTTTTGCAATATGGCAAATATACGGAATTAGCGCGAGCGAGTCAGCAGCGTCAATTTATCATTCCTGCGGAGCGCGGGAAAATTTACATGATGGACGGGAAAACGCCAGTTCCTGTGGTGCTTAATCAGGCGGTTTATACGGTGATTGCGGACCCGCAGTCAATTGACGATAAAGAGCGGAATCAGCTTGTTGATAGTTTGAGGGAAATTGCTGGCGGCGAAATGACGGAAAATGTATCTGAACGGCTCAATAATAAAAAGTCGCGTTATGAAGTTTTGGCGAAGAATATTACCAGAACTCAAGCGGAAAAATTGAAAAAGAAAAACTTTGCGGGCGTGTTGTATCAGCAAAGTTCTATTCGAAATTATCCTGAGGGCGAACTGGGTGTGCACGTGCTTGGATTTGTAAATGCGGCTGGCGAAGGTCAATATGGCGTCGAAGGCTCTTTGAATAAGCAACTTAAGGGTCGGGACGGGCTATTACAATCTGTAACTGACGTGAGGAATATACCTTTGACGGTTGGAAAAAATAATATGCGAATCGAGGCGAAATCTGGCGACAATTTGGCGCTGACGGTGGATAGGAATATTCAGAATCAGACTGAATTGGCACTGAAAAAGGGAATTGAAGCGGCTGGCGCCACCGAGGGAAGTGTGATTGTTATGAATCCGAAAAACGGTCAGGTTTTGGCAATGGCGAATTATCCGACTTATAATCCAGCGGATTTTGCCAAGCAGAAAAACGGGTCGGTATTTGTGGATAGCGCGTCGATGGTGCCATTTGAGCCGGGATCGATTATCAAGTCTTTTAGTTTCGCTACGGCAATTGACAAGGGCGTTATTACTCCGTCCAGCACGTATAATAATACCGATTGTATTAAAGTCGCTGACCGCACGATGTGTAATGTCTTGAGAGGTTTGGGTGGCACGATGACGATTCAAGGTGCGTTTAACAATTCGCTCAACGTCGGCACGATTACCGCGATTCGAAAATTAGGAAATGGTTCGCAGATTAATTTGCCGGCTCGCCAGACTTTGTATGAATATTATCACGATAAATTTGGTTTTGGCGCTAAAACTGGAATTGAGCTGGGCGAGGCTTCGGGCTATATTTACCCGCCGGATAGCGTTGAGGGAAATGAGGTTCGCTATTCAGCCATGACTTACGGGCAGAGTATGAACTTGACTATGGTTCAAGTCGCGGCTGGATTTTCGTCGCTAGTTAACGGCGGTCAATATTACAAGCCAACCATTCTCGTTGGTACAATTGACGAATCTGGCAATCTGAAATCGTCGGAAAATAAAGTTATTCGCCAAACCGTAAGTGGCGGCACGTCATCGCAGATGCGAACGATGTTAACGACAGCACGTAGATCATCATTTTTGTCAAAGAGTGACAAATCTGGCTATGAAATTGGTGGAAAAACTGGTACTTCTGAAGCGGTGGTTAATGGCGCTTACACTCAAAAGGAAACGATTGCTACATATATTGGTTATGGCGGTGGAAAAAATGGCGCCGAATATGTCATAATGGTACGTGTAGCGGCTCCGGGAAAAGGGATTAACCTACAGGGAAATCTTCATGCCGGACCAATTTTTACGGATATATCCAATTGGATGATTGATTATATGAAAATAGCACCAAAGGAATAAATATGGGAATAGCTTTACAAACAATGACCAATGAATTGACGCACGTGTTTTTACTGAG
The DNA here is from genome assembly GCA_007845355.1 of TM7 phylum sp. oral taxon 352. GTDB lineage: Bacteria > Patescibacteriota > Saccharimonadia > Saccharimonadales > Saccharimonadaceae > Nanosynbacter. Next base: position 11,483 of record SDRQ01000002.1, on the reverse strand, counting down.
CGTCGGCGCGTTTTTACTAGCGATGTTTTTAACGCCAATTTATACGTTTTTCGCTTATCGATATCGCTTCTGGAAACGCCAAAGGTTGGAAAGCACTGATGGGAAAAAGCTGAAGATTTTCGCCAAATTCCAAGCGGCAAAATTGCGGCGAAACATCCCGACGATGGCTGGAGCGATTGGTGTAATTTCAATCTTTGTGGTGACAATTTTCTTCAATTTAGACCGAGCACAGACCTGGCTTCCTCTGGCGGCGTTGGTTGGTGGCGGAATTGTTGGGCTAATTGACGATATCATCAATCTGCGTGGTTTGGGCGGTGGCGCGGCTGGACTTCGTAGTCCAGTGAAGTTTGCGCTGATTACGTTGATTGGCGTGGTGCTTGGTTGGTTTTTCTTTGCCAAACTGGGCGTGGCGAGTTTTCACGTTCCGTTTGTGGGCGAGGTGAATATTGGTTGGTTGATAGTTCCTTTGTTTGCATTTGCGGTGGTGGCTACTGGTAACGCTGTTAATATTTCTGACGGAATGGACGGACTGGCGGGTGGGCTGCTCAGTATTAGCTTTGGGGCGTTTGGTGTGATTGCCTTATTGCAACAACATGTTATATTGGCGGGATTCTGCTTTACGGTTGTCGGAGTGCTCTTGAGCTATTTGTGGTTCAATATTTATCCCGCTCGATTCTTTATGGGTGACGTTGGAAGTTTTGCTTATGGCGCGTGTTTGGGCGTTGTGGCAATGTTGACCGACTCTCTACTTCTACTTCCTGTGATTGGCTTGCTATTTGTAATTGAGGCTGGATCTAGCTTAACTCAAATCCTAAGTAAAAAATTGTTCAAGAGAAAGATATTTTTATCTGCGCCGATTCATCATCACTTGGAAGCGATTGGTTGGCCAGAAACTAAAGTGACGATGCGCTTTTGGGTTATTGGCTGCGTGATGGCGTTTATCGGCGTGATGCTGGCGCTCGCTGGAGGTCATATTGCGTAATTCGGTCGCCAAAAATCGTCAATCTATCGCTCAGCCGGTTCGAAGCCATCGGCCGATGTACCAGATTGTGCTTTATATGGGGCTTTTGCTACTACTTGGGCTGATTGTTATGTATGCGTTGGGACCGCAGCGCGCTAACGTGATGAATTATGCTTACGGCACGAATTATAGCGATACGTATTTCTTTGGCAAGCAGCTGACGAGTGTGTTTATTGCTATCGTGGCTTTTTCTGCGTTTTATTTTACGCCGTACAAATGGTTTACGGGTGAGAGATCAAAATACATTCTCTACGCTGGATTTGCGCTATGTATTTTACTATTTCTCTCAGGTGCAGTACTTCATTTGTCGTTTGCGCAAGAAACTAACGGTGCGTATCGATGGTTTTATCTGGGAGGATTAGGTAGCTTTCAGCCGTCAGAATTGCTCAAATATGGCGTGCTATTGTTTTTGGCGGGATTTTTAGGGCGTCGCTCGCAACAGGGAAAATTGAACGACATCCAAGAAACTATCATTCCGCTGGGCATTATTTCCGGCTTGTCGCTGCTGATGATTGTGTTTTTACAAAAAGACTTGGGAACGGGAATTTCGTTGATAGCGATTATCTTATCAATGATTTTAGTGGCTGGAATTGATTGGAAGATTTTTAAGAAGATTCTGGCGATTGTTGCACTTTGTGGTTTGGTGATGATTTTTACGTCGCCACACCGAATTGAGCGTGTGATGACATTTATTCAGGGCGATAGTCACAAAGGGACGAGCAGTCAGGAGAACAAGAATTATCACATTCAGCAGGCCAGGATTGCGATTGGTTCTGGCGGGCTTCTGGGGCTTGGAATTGGTAAGAGTGTTCAGGCTACAGGATATCTTCCAGAGGCGACCAACGACTCAATTTTTGCTGTCATGGGAGAAACGTTTGGCTTTGTCGGCTTAATGGCTATATTGGCGTTATTTACAGCATTATTATTGTCGATTTTGCACGTAGCTGCGAGGCTTCCGAATGTAACGTTGCGGCTAATTGTGGTGGGAATTTTTGGCTGGATTGCTTCTCACGTGATATTGAATATTGCCGCAATGACAGGATTAGCGCCGCTTACGGGAATTCCACTACCATTATTAAGTTACGGCGGTACAAGTATGTTGTTTATCGCGGCAGCGCTCGGTTTAGTTTTCCAAATTTCCAAATATACGTCACATAAAGCATTAGAGGAGGGTGAAAGTGGCCAAGATCTTAGCGGTCGGCGGCGGCTCAGGCGGACACGTTACGCCAGTGGTAGCCGTATTTAGAGAATTACAGAAAACTGGTGATCACGAGCTTCGTTTTTGGTGCGATAAAAAATTTGGCGCCAGCGCACGCGGGATTTTTGCTAAGTTCGATGAAAGCATTCCGGTCGATTTGATTATTGCTGGAAAATTGCGTCGATATCACGGAAAAAGCGTCTCGCTTCATCTACAGCCGTCAATTTTATTTCCAAATTTGCGCGACGGTTTTAAGGTGATAGTTGGATTTTTCCAGAGTTTATTTAAGCTTATGAAGTGGCGTCCAGACGTTATTTTCATTAAGGGCGGATATGTTTGTTTGCCGGTTGGCTATGCGGCTCGGCTATTAAGAATTCCGTTGGTTTTGCATGATTCTGACACGCATCCAGGTTTGACGAATCGCTTACTGAGTCCTTTCGCAAAAGCTATTGGCACGGGCGCGCCGCTTGAATATTACAATTATCCACCAGAAAAAGCTTCATATGTTGGCATTCCAGTTGCGCCAGAATTTCATCCATATTCTGAGGCTGAGAGGAAAGAATTGAAGGAAAAATTAGGCTTTAATGTCAATAAACCGCTAGTTGTTATTACTGGCGGTGGACTCGGAGCTGGCCGAATTAATTCCGCGATTGTAGCAATTAGGGAAAACCTGCTTTCTGAGGCTTCGGTATTTTTGATATCGGGAAATCAGCAATATGAAGAAATTCTCAAGCAAACCGACGAACGAGAGGGCTGGCGATTGCAGGCGTTTGTTCACAACGGAATGGCGGAAGTTTTGGCGGCGGCGGATATAGTCGTGACCAGGGCAGGGGCGACTACTCTTCTGGAATTGGCGGCGCTACATAAACCGACAATCATCATCCCAAATGGTCATTTGACGGGCGGGCATCAATTGAAAAACGCTAAAGTTTACCAGGACGCATTGGCGGCGTTGATAGTTTCCGAAGACGAGTTGGATAAGGATAGTCAAATATTGGCACGAAAAATAATTGGCGTGTTAAAATCTCAGAAAATTCTTAAAGGTCTGGGTGATAACTTCGGTAAATTTGCCAAGCCAAACGCGGCTAAAGATATGGCGAAGATTATTCTTACTACAGTGCGAAGGCAGGGTAGGCGAAAGTGAAATTCCCCTTCTCTAAGAAAAAATCGGACGAGAATCTAAGTCGTCGAGAAATCGCGGCACGTCGTCGGACTGAGAATTACGAGGATTTGCCCGCCCAATCGTATCGTCGGAACAGGACGCTTAATAGCCGCCAAACATCCTCTCCTTTGGAGACTTCTGAGAGACTCGAGGCGCACGAATTGGTGAAGAAACGCCGCCGTGTAATGCGGAAAATGCTTGCGACTGCGGTAAGTCTGCTTGTTGTGATATTTCTTTTGTTTCAATTGACAATCAATATTTCAATCCAAACTCCCGACGCAAAAAGTTCCAGTAGCGCTAATAAATACGCGGGTGTTCTTAATGAATATTACAGTGCTCATCCGGCGGAGAGGTTCCGGTTCTTCCTCAATAATAATGACTTAAAGCAGTTCTTTTTACAGAAAGCTCCTGAGGTAAAAAACATTCGCGTGGAGGGAGATTTTCTAGCGCGATCAGCCGTTAAGTTGACGTTTAGACAGCCGGTGGCTCAGTGGTCTTCTGGAGATAAGATTTATTTTGTCGATGATAGTGGCGTTACTTTTGAACAGAATTATTTTGCCGCGCCTACTGTTGCTGTTCGTGATGAGAGTGGCCTGCCGACTAGAGGTGGTCAAGAAGTTATCAATCGTCAATTCTTGAGCTTTCTTGGTCAAGCCGTGTCTGAATTTTCGCAACACAAAATGAATGTTTCAGAGGTTATTATGCCAGCTAATACTGTACGTCAAGTATGGTTTAAGGTCGAAGGCAGGGAAACTCAGATCCGTATGACGGTGGACAGGTCTGCTCAAGCTCAGGTTAAACAGGCGATAGCTACCTTGAGTTATTTGGATAACAATGGCGCAAAGCCAGGGTATATAGACGTTAGGGTAGATCAGAGATCGTTCTATAAGTAGGGCGGTCAACTTCTCTTCTGGATAGAGTAAGTTCTCTTTTTGTTCTATTTCTGTATGGCGTAGAAAATATATATAACAATATAAAAATATGTAAAAGTCAAATAATCGCAAAATGATAAGCTAGGGGAGTAGGGCAATAAAAATATAAAAATGTCAAATAATATAAAATGCGTTGTGGAAAACTTAACGAGCTTACGGCGCACATACTCAGAGTTTATATTGATGTAAAAATATCAATGTAGCACTCCAGTATATGTAGTGCTGGAATTAAAAATATTTTTTAAGTTCGTATTTTGTTGGTGTATATTTTTATAAAAGACGGTATGTTTTATGAAGTTGTATATAATAGAGAATCCCCTAGCCGAATTACCAGAAAAAGTTCGTTTTATAGGGTGTTAGCGAATACATATAGACATATGCATATTCATCTTTGTATAGTATTTATTATTGCGTAAAAGGTACATTGTGCGACATTAAAACTATATCTAAAACACGACTATTCCATCGTCCTTTTTCATGATAAATTTATCTTATTTTTACAAAATCAACCTACTTGTCATTTATTGTTTTATAAACCACCCTATTTGCTGGCTTGGCGAGTTTTATGTTGTATATTGGTTTATCTGCATTGGCTTGGATTTATAATTTATGTTTGTGTCGCGCAAAATTTATCAATATAAATACTCAGCCGATTTGGCTTTATGTATGCTTAAAAATGACTAATAATTAGTTCGTATTTTGTTCTATTGTTCTTTAATTGCTAGTTTTGCGAAAGAGCTTGGGTGATTCTGTGCTTAATTATTTCACTGTTCCATTCGCCAGCCTTAAATCGCAGTAGGGGCATACCCCTGCCTTATTTTGATTGTTGGTAAAATGTGCCTTATCAAAAAAAGCACCTCATTTTTGAGGTGCCTATACAACAACGACTGCAAATTACAACAATCGCCCAGTCATAATACTACTTTTTAAGCGATTGCTCAAGGCGGTAGTTTATCTCACCAGTTATGCTGCGACCGTTCTCTGCAGCTAACACAACTAAGCGTTCGTACACTTCCTGTTTAATTCGTACATTATAAACTGGCGTAGGTATCTCAACCTTAGACTTGATAATCTTGCCATTCTTTTTTACAATTCGATTTACTATTGGCATAGCCTTTCCTTTCTTTTTAGAGGACCTTAGCGCCAAGCGAGGCATTTAGTTTATATTTTTATTATCTTTTCGGGTTTGCGATTCATTATAATATGACGTATCCTCTAATTGTTAATGTGTCTCGCCTGAGTGCTTCTATTATAGCAAAGTTGCACTCATAATGTAATCATTTTGCATGCATTTTATGTAAAATTTATCCTGAAAATGATAATTTACCATATGGCGTCGTCGCACATAAATAAAACTCGCCCTCATTTTCAGAGGGCGGAAAGGATACATGGATGCTTAAACCATGCGTTTGCAGTTTATCACTATTTTTTAGATTCCGCAATATGCTTAAATATACAATAAAATAAGGTGCACCGCTTTCCGAGACCGGACCCGGGGCGCATACACCTTATGTTGACATATTACCGCGACTATCATTGAAAATCAATAATATCGTCTTTAGTTATAATTACCTAACAATTTAGACATTTATACAGTTTTGGTGGTGTTTAAGGGTAATGCATCAGTCAAAATAAAATAAGACAGCCCGCTTGCCCTAACATAAGGGGGGCGCTGCTGTCCTACGCTGCTATATTACCACGACCGTCATAAAAAATCAATAATATCGTCTTTAGTTATAATTACCTAACAATTTAGACATTGATATAATAAATCATCAATACACCTAAATTGGATAGTTGTTATAGTTCCCTAACAATTTAGATATTGATATAATTGCCTCACGAAATTGCCGCTGTATCTTCTTGTTATAGTTCCCTAACAATTTAGATATTGATATAATCTAGCTGGGTTACCTGCTATTAGAACATCTGTTATAGTTCCCTAACAATTTAGATATTGATATAATCACGTCGAAAATCTTTATCATATTTTCCTAGTTATAGTTCCCTAACAATTTAGATATTGATATAATAGTATGACATTTGAAAAAATCGCACATTTCGTTATAGTTCCCTAACAATTTAGATATTGATATAATAGTGAAAGCCGTAAAAGTCGATCCTGCCTTGTTATAGTTCCCTAACAATTTAGATATTGATATAATTTACTAGCTGATCGTAATCTTGAGAAGTGAGTTATAGTTCCCTAACAATTTAGATATTGATATAATTACACTCTGGGTGTTGCGTAAATTGCCGATGTTATAGTTCCCTAACAATTTAGATATTGATATAATTGGCAATAGCGCAATTACGCCTATAACCCCGTTATAGTTCCCTAACAATTTAGATATTGATATAATTGTAATATTCGTCGTTATGTTTGAAAACCTGTTATAGTTCCCTAACAATTTAGATATTGATATAATGAGAAAAAGGCATTGGGACAGCTCGGTTCGGTTATAGTTCCCTAACAATTTAGATATTGATATAATCAGTATTTGTGGTGATGCCAGAATTTGGATGTTATAGTTCCCTAACAATTTAGATATTGATATAATGACATACATTTTGGTTTGGAGCAACTATGGGTTATAGTTCCCTAACAATTTAGATATTGATATAATGCTTGATGAAATATACAAGCCGCAGGAGATGTTATAGTTCCCTAACAATTTAGATATTGATATAATGGCTAAACTTACTGCTGGGAACGGAGGTATGTTATAGTTCCCTAACAATTTAGATATTGATATAATGTGCCAAAGACTAACATGAAGCGAAACTATGTTATAGTTCCCTAACAATTTAGATATTGATATAATACGCTAGCGGGGTGGAATAACAACAGGCTTGTTATAGTTCCCTAACAATTTAGATATTGATATAATCTCAACGTAAACCACTGTAATTGTAAATGGGTTATAGTTCCCTAACAATTTAGATATTGATATAATACGAGATGCGTCGAAAAACGTTTGGATTCGGTTATAGTTCCCTAACAATTTAGATATTGATATAATACTTCCTTAAATCCCCCTCTGTTACGAGGGGGATTTTTGGTTAGAAAAATGCTAATTGCCCGGCTGGAACGGACTTTTCTTGGGTGGTTTTTTCGCCAACAATAACATGCATGTGTGTAAATTGATGCTCTGTTAAATAAAGCAATCGCACCGAGCCGCTGTCCGGAGCGTGCCTCTTAATTCGCATCATATGTTTTTCTGCAACGTCACGATTTGGACATAGCCGTGTATATATGCTGTATTGGAGCATGTCAAAACCATCGTCCAATAAGAATTTACGGAACTGTGTGGCGGCCTTGCACTCTGTTTTGGTATTGGTCGGCAAATCAAAAAATACTGCGACCCTCATAAGTTTGTATGACATCCCTTTTACTGGAGGACGATTTTTGGTAGAAGAAGTTTATCTGCCTCCTTTGTCTCTATACATTCAATAAAGCTCTCAACTGTTCGCTCAACCGAATGTCTCACGGTAAACTTCTTACCGTTCATTATAACATAATAATTTAATATGTCAATAGCGAGTTGTCTGTCGTGCTTGGTGAGACTGGAATCCGGGTCTCCGGTGTGGTGCGGCGCGACGTTCTCTAAGATGTACATATCAACGACAGCGCGATAAGGCTCGATTAAGTCGTCGGCTAGATTGAAACTGTTGAGCTCATTGTGGTGAAATAGCCCCTGTGAGGCAACTAGTCCGCGAGCAGCAATATGTCTGGCAATGTGACTTCGCACCATAGCGTAGCCATAGTTTAATGCGGCATTGTGCCAGATTGGCTTGCGGCGTGTAGCGTCGCCCAGTATTTGGTCGAAATAGATTCTGGCGGCAATTGACTCGCGATTGCTGGTATCGCCCGATTTAACATCGTTAGCTAAAGACCGCAAGGTGGAGTCGTCTAGCTCGCGAGATCGCAAGACGTCTGCTTGATTTGTGATTTTACTGATAATAATTTGTTGCCATAGTTGCTTTTTTAATGGTTGGCTTATGGACAATTGTTGACGCGAAACTTTGGCTTGGCGCGAATGCTGTGAATATGGCAAAAGTACGCTGGCAGGTAAATGCTTTTCGTCGCATATTACAGTGGTTGTTCCTTTTGTAGCTAATGCTGTCAGCAAATTTGTCGTGATAGTTGATCCGTAATTGTCTAAAATTAAGGCGTCAATATCTTCAATTGGAAGAGTAGACTCCATTTCCTGTGCGATTACTAGTTGATTATCGCGCACGCTAAGCCGCGCAGGATTTTCGATAGCTACGACGCGCCAGGCCATTTATAACCACCTGTAGTTATCGCCGAGGATGGAGATGTCGTAGCGCTCAATGAGGGTGGCGGATCGGGCTGAGCACGTTAAATATGTGTCGTTGTCCTTACTTGCGCTTGCGTGTGACAGTAAGATCATTTGACCACTAGCCGAACCATATTTCACATAATATCCCTCTTTAATTTTATCGCCAAAGTAGCACCTTACATAATCATTCGGATATAACGAGCAAACTTTAGTGAATGTCTCATCTACGTCAGTAAAGCCTTTTGGTGATGGTAATATTTTTGTTGGTGTGGGCTTATTTTTTCCAACTTGGTGGGCGTAAACTGGCACGAAGAAGTGCTCAATCTTGCCTTTCTTGTTCGGCTTTTGATATACGTCAAGTCGCACCATAGATCCGTTGTTGACAAATGCCTTATCGTCATTGATATAAAATCCGCTTGGTTGTGTCGAATATACTTTGATAGTTGAGACTGGAGACAGCTTATTGCCGTTTTTATCAGTCTTTTTGTCGTTTTTATATACGGGTTCAGCGAACGCTTTTTCAGGGTTATCATCGCAAGCGTCCAGTCTTTCAAGTAATTTTTTGTATAGCCACTTGTCCGATTCTTTAAGCGTGGAATTTTCGACATCCTTGCGTTTAACTTTTTTGAGCGGCACTCTTACGGTTCGCTGATCACCATCTTTAACTTTTGGTGAGCGAATTGTTTCTTTATGTGCCGAACCAGTCGCTTTACGGCGTGGCATACGTGAGACGAAAATTGGTTTTACGCTCAATCGAAACTCTTCGTCGTAGTTATTAAGACCTCGCAACTCATTTTGCAGAGTCTTGATATCGACATTAAGGGTTCGCTTCATAACTTCTTTGCCGAAGTCGTCCCACGGCTGAGGAAAATGTTTCGAAGATAGTACAAGCATTGCATTTTTACGACGCTGAGCTTTACTGAATTCGTCTTCATCGATGATTTCTCCGGTGAGTTTATCAGTTTTTTCTTCCATCGTTTTGGCGGCTGCAAGCAGTTCTTTGATTTCGTGGCGTTTGGCGTGCAAGTTCGCTTGCATTATAATCTTTTGGCCAATTGCCGCCACAACTGCCGCATCTTTGGCGTGATGTAGAACGTCCTCGCTACGATCTTTAGCCAGACCCCAACGCTTGCGTAGGTATGCTGTCGTTGTTCCGCTTGGTGCAATTACGCGCTGTTTTTCTTCACCTTCTGCAAAGTCAACATTTTGGCGTAAATAATTCTGAATAAATCGTGTGATGTATCTAGTATCGTTTAAGGCACGCACATTCCAGCTGTCATTTTTATAATCCTGCAGAAGCAGATTTTGCTTCTTCTTCATTGCATAGCCGTTATATTTGTAATTGATGGCATTTGTGGCCTTATCATCTGTTTTAATATCGCGTGTCTTATATATCGACTCTACTCTGGCGACGAACTCCTTCCAGCGGTTTTCATTTGCACCAAAATATTCAAATGGAGTTTTATTGCTCTTTTTCTGGTTTTCCTCTGTTAGTACTAGTACTTTATTAGTTATCCCATCATTATTGGAGCGTGAAAACGGTACGATGTGGTCTATCTGATATGCATTGTCGTCTTGTAACATCGTGTCGAAATCGATTGGTTTTCCAGAATATGGACAAATACCGTTTTGTTCGCGATAGAGTTTAACTTTAATAATTTGCTGACCGTTAAAATCGGCGTTTTTATTCAGTGGTACGCTAAGTTCTTTTAGGTGGCTGAGAAGTTGCTTGCCGCCCTTGGTTTTTGGCGATGCTTCATATCCATCAGCGATTATAGATTTAATGTCTTCGTTATATCCTTGATTCTCTTCATTTTCTTTTTTAATTTTCTTACGCTCTTCGAGGTCTTTCGCTAAGTCGCGAGCAGTTTCAACTTTAATGAAATAAGGTTTACCATATTTGCGTTCAATGGCGCGAACGACCTTCAGTGTTTGTGATATGGCACGTTTTACGACAGGATTAGTGATTTGCTCTAGGCTAGCTGATTGTTTCTTGAAGTCATAACCAGCAGCTTCACAGGCTTTATCGTAAGTCATACCATTAAGAATATGCGGTGTGATTTTTTGCAAAGCTTTTATCGACAGATGGCAGAATGACCCAAAATTAGTAGCTTTAATTTTGACAATTGCGTTTCTGGCATCATCAGAAATTGGCAATGCATTTAATTCGGCTTTAATTCCTTCGTCAGATTTTTGTGTAGTGAGAATATAAGCGATTTGATTGATCGTTGATTCGTTGTCAATTTTCGCCCAATCTTCTGGTAGATTTTTCAGTGCCGTTTTAATATCATAGTAGGCTTTTAAGCCGCCGAATGCATTTCCCTCTCCGAATTCATCGCCGTCCTTTTTCTTTCCGTGTGTGTATTTTGGAACGTAATCTTCGCTAATTCCCGCAATGCTACGCACTTTTTTATACGTTAGGCTTTTTTGATTTTTGGCGGCTTCGATAACTTTATTTATCTGCTCTGAAGATAATCTTATCTCTAGATTTTCTCGCTTTGCCTGGCGCTTGCTGGCGTCGCGAGGTATGAATACCAGATGTGATAAGTCGCTTGCCAAGCGAAAAATTTCGAAGCTGTAGCTAGCTCTTGGTGCTCGTTTTTCATTTTCTTCAAAAGTACAGTTCCCGACCATTTTTTTAATCAGCTCTTCAGTCATAAATGGGCGCTGGTACATAATTGCTGATATATTTACGACATTTTTGTCATTGTCCAAGCCGTAAAGCATTTCATTGATCGCTGTATCGGAAGCATTTTTTAAGGCATATCTTTTCTGGACCTCAATGATCTTTTCTAATTCGTGCAAAAAATCACCACGAGAAAAACTATTAGTGTAATCGTCGCGCTTATTACGTTTATGCGACGCA
>SDRQ01000024.1 GCA_007845355.1 TM7 phylum sp. oral taxon 352 | reverse complement strand
ATTTGGTAGTAAAATAGGGTTTTCGCCAATCGACCCGCTAGCAGACGGACTTGCTGAGGAAATTATTAAAGAGCAGCGGGAGCCACAGGCGATTCGTCTGGATGCCGACGACATAGAGGATATTCGTAAGTTTTGGTCTCGTGCGGATGGTAGCTTTGACGATTGATGATGTATAATTACTCTCACAAAGAGCTGAAAATGTAGGAGGTTCTATGATTACTAAAGCTATTATTCCGGTTGCGGGCTGGGGCACGCGAATGTTGCCGATTACCAAATCTATTGAAAAGTGTATGTTACCGGTCGGTACAAGGCCAGTGATTGATTATATCGTGCAAGACGTTGTGTGCGCTGGCGTGAAGGATATTTACTTCGTAGTTGGTGAGCAGAGTACACAGGTGCAGAGCTATTATCGTTCGAATATTCAATTAAACGATTATTTACGTCGAACGGGAAAAGAAGATAAATTACCTCTGGTGGCGCCACTTCGCGATGTCCGAATACATTTTTTAACCCAACCGGGAACTGGTGGTTATGGCACAAGCATTCCAGTTGGTTTGGCGAGTGAATTCATCGAACAGGGCGAGTCGGCCTTTGTGATTATGGGCGATCAATTCTTTTGGCGTGACGACGGCGGTTCAAACGCGGCAGATTTGGCGGAGTTGGTGGAATCGCGTGGATTGTCGGCTGGGCTATTAGGAAATCCTGTCGAAGAGGAATTTATTCCGCAAACAGGGATTATTGAAACTGACGATCAGGGCAATTTTGTGCGAATAATTGAAAAGCCAAAACTGGAAGAAGCTCCAAGCAACCTCAGTAATTCAAGCTTTTACGTACTGAACAAAGAGATTTTTGAGTTGGCGCGAACCTTGCCGGCAAACCCTAAGAGAGGCGAGTTTGAGTTAACGGACGCGATTAATGCGTACATCGATGGCGGCGGCGTGATTGCTGTTGGCGAAGCTAAGGGCGAATATATGGAATGCGGATCACCGAGCGGTTGGCTGAAGGCGAATAACGCTATGGCAAAAAAACGCTACTCGCTAACTTGACTATATCGCTATGAGGTGATGAGTGAATTGATTAGGTCCTTTTGATCAGGCGCCACTTTATAAGTAATTGCTACTGGCATGTACTTGATTTTATTGCTAGTTTTTGATAGAATTATTAGAGTTAATTCATAATAATTAAGGAACGAAATGAAAGCAGTCGTAAAAATCTCTGGCAAACAATATCTTGTCAGCGAAAAAGAGTCCCTCTTGGTGGATCTCCTCCCTGAAGGCACAAAAGAACTCACTCTCGACGCACTTTTAGTGATTGATGGTGATAAAATCAAGGTTGGTACGCCAACTGTAAAAGGCTCTAGCGTTAAGGCTAAGGTCGTAGAAGCGGAAGTTAAGGGCGATAAGCTTCGTGTTATCCGCTACAAGAGCAAGAAGCGTGTCCACAAAGAAACTGGTCATCGCCAGAAGTATACGAAGATTGAAATTACGTCAATCAAATAGTCTAAGAGCCGCTTTCGCAAAGGAAGCGGTTTTTTTGATGTCTGTTATTTATGTTCTGCTCATGCTATAATTAAGGCAGGTAAAAAGGGGAACGAATGACAAAAATCATTGCGGTGACAAATCAAAAAGGTGGCGTCGGCAAAACAACGACGTCAATTAACGTAGCATATTTTTTGGCAAAAGCTGGCAAGAAAACATTGTTGGTGGATTTTGATCCGCAGGGCAATGCTACTAGTGGACTTGGGATAGATAAGCAGAATTTGGGCGCAACAATATCAGAGGTGATTATGCGACAAATTGACCTGGCTAATATCATATTGCCGACGGAATATAAAAACTTATCAATCGCTCCAGCTACACCTCATTTGGCGAATACGGAAGTGGAATTGGCGCAGGCGCAGGGAAGGTTTGTTCGCTTACGAGAAGCTTTGCAGAAGGCGACGGATTACGACTATATTATTATTGATAGTCCACCGAGCTTGAGTCTGTTGACGGTCAACGGTATGATTGCCGCTAATTACGTACTGCTTCCAGTTCAGGAGTGATTGTTAAGTCATAAACAACGCTCGGTTGCGCCGACTCAGATTCTGAATCTGTAACAATTTCAACTGATTTCACATTCAATTCATCTTTAGCGATATCGATCAAGAACTGCGCAACTTCCGCCGGCGTATCCTGAGAAATAGTGTTGATAAGTTTCACAGACGCCAACGGCTGACGCACCTTAATTCCCTCCGATGCACGCTTCGACAAGCCATCATTCACCGCAGTACGCAGTGCATTCATGTCGCGTAGCATTGAATTATCTATTTCACCAGCCGGCAACCAATCTTTAAGATGAATCGACTCGTTATCGCCCGTCAAATTATGGTACAATTCTTCCGCTAAGAATGGTGTAAACGGCGCTAGCATATAACTTAGTCGCACTAAAACATAATGGAGCGTGCGGTAAGCGTCATTTTTATCGCTATCATCTTCAGATTTCCAGAAGCGACGGCGGCTGCGTCGAACATACCAGTTACTTGCGTCGTCTAAGAACGGCAAGATCGGCTTGGTTGCGTCCTGAAGATTGTAATTATTAAGACCTCGCTCGACCTCTGTTATCAATTGATGCAACCTCGACACAATCCAAATATCCAACGGATTTGTTAAATCATGAAGCGGATCTGATATATCGCCATTAAACTCCCAGCCGTCAACTTCAGCGTACATCGTGAAGAAGTCGTACATATTCCAGATCATACCAAGCTTACGCGCTACATCCATCACGTCCTTATCCGCCAAGGCAAAATTTTCGCCGTTTGTTAGCGGGCTTGAAAGCATCAAGAATCGGAAGCTGTCGGCCGAAGTCTTATTCATAAGTTCCATCGGGTCGGTATAATTCTTCAGTTTCTTGCTCATTTTTTTACCGTCGGCAGCATTGATAAATCCAGTACAAATCAAATTCTTCCACGGAGATTTACCAAACAAAGCTACGTTTACCGCTGTTAAGCTATAAAACCAACCACGCGTCTGGTCAATCGCCTCAATGATAAAGTCAGCCGGAAAACTTGCTTCGAATTTTTCCTTGTTCTCAAATGGATAATGGAATTGAGCGAATGGCATCGAGCCAGACTCAAACCAGCAGTCCAAAACCTTACCAATATGATGCATTTCTGCACCGTCGCACTCAAACGTAACGTCCATAACTTGCGGCAAATGGTAATCGTCCAACTTGCGGCCCGTAACTTCTTCAAATTCCGCAAAGCTACCAATCACCTTCACTACTTCCGTGCCGTCATTTTTCACACCCTTCCACACTGGAATTGGTGTTGCCCAATAACGATCACGGCTCAAATTCCAATCCGGCGCCTGCTCGATGATATTGTGAAATCGTCCAGTCCTCAGATTGTCTGGCGTCCAGCTTGTCTGCTCGTTCGCCTCCAACATTTCCTTTTTCTGACTCTGAATATCCATAAACCAACTTGGGTGAGCACGGTACATCAATTTCGTACCGCATCGATGACAATGCGGATATTCGTGGCGAATATATTCAATTTTCAGCGCCCGACCCTCTTCCAGTAAAGTCTTCGCTATCTCTTTATTTACTTCCCAAATATTGTGACCCAGCCATCTACCTTCTGTGTAATTTCCATCACCGTCAACCAACGATAGCACTGGAACGTCATTTTTTCGGCACAATTCATAGTCATCCTCGCCGTAAGCTGGCGCAATATGAACAATTCCCGTACCGTCCTCAGTCGTCACGAAATCGGCGTGAAGAATCTTATGCGCAGCTGGACCACGATTTTCAAACAAAGGCTCAAATCTTTTACCTACCAATTCGGAGCCCTTAATCGTCTTAACAATTGAATATTCCAGCGGCTGGTGCTTTTCGTCCGTCATAACTTTCTCAACACGATCACTTGCAATGTAAAACTTTTTATCGCCGTACGCCACCAAAGAATAATCGACATCCTGATTCACCGCCAAAACCATATTTGCCGGCAAAGTCCACGGCGTTGTCGTCCACGCAAGCAAATACTCATCTTCATCTTCCAGCTTAAAGTAAAC
>SDRQ01000023.1 GCA_007845355.1 TM7 phylum sp. oral taxon 352 | reverse complement strand
TGCAATCCAGCTTTTATCCTATTGGCGACCTCTTCCCAGACTTCCAGGGGTGTGTCTGATGATAATTCGCCAAAAATTCTCTGGAAAACCCTACCCGCAGCAATCTCTTCCCAAGTGGTAATCTTGCCATTGTAATTCAAAGACATATGTCCGCCCTCGCAGTCGCTAAGCTCCTTATGTAGATTTCCATTCAGGATTAGGGAAGTGCCAACGCCGGTACCTAGGGTGATGTACAGACCGCATCTGGGAGTTTTGGGCAATCTGAGCATACTTGCCAGTCCTGCCATATTGGCATCATTTGCAATGAATATTGGTATATTAGGAAAATATCGGGAAAGTAGCTCACGGATAGGTTGATTTTTCCAGCCGAGGTTTTGGCACCACATTGCTACGCCATCTTTGACTACTCCTGGCAGAGCCACGGAAATTGCATCAATTGGCTTATTGTTCGCAATCAGGTGAATTTGATAGGCGACGCGTTGAATATATTGGTCTACGTTTTTAGGGGTGGGGAATTTAATGATATGCTTAGGATTTTTTTCCTTGTCAAAGCTGGCTACTAATGTTTTGGTCCCACCTGTGTCAACCGTAATAATCATATATTTATTATATCACCAGCTTTACCTATAAGAGGTCATTATGATATAATAAAGAAAATTTGAGTGGAGATATAATATGAGGCGAGTAAATCAGGCTGGATCAATCGGAGTTTTTGTAATAGTAGGTGCTATTTTAGTGGCTATATCTTTGGCTGTTCTTTACGGAATTAGGCAAAATAATTTGTCGCAAGATGAATCGCCGATCTCTAGCGATTTGGTAGCATCAGAGAATATCAATAAGAATTCACAGAGCAACAACGCATCTCAGCAGTCTGCAGATCAAAAAACGAATAATCAATCAGGTGGAAGAGGTGAGGCGCGAACCGACGTGAAGGCTGAAGAGTCGAAAAAGACAACTCCTACACCTGAATCTTCTCAGTCTCAACAATCGCCATCATCTACAACGCCAGCTCCTTCTACTCCTTCTAAGCAATCTGATAAAGGATTGCCAAAAACTGGACCAGAAGATGTAGCTGTTTCTGCAGTGGCTTTTGGTATTTTGGCGTTTTTGACGGCAGCTTATCAGCGATCTCGCTATCTTATCTAGCTTTGACTTCTATCTGTCTGTTGTGATATAATTGTGATAATCTGTGGGGATATTTTTATTATGTCCCTGAAGAATAATATCAATTTTAAGGAAGGGGTCTTTAGAAGACTTATGGCAGATGCCAAAATTACAATGGATGACCTGCTGGCTCAAGCAGGCGATAATGTTAAACAACTTACTGTCGGTGAAACAGTTGACGGTACTGTTTTATCAGTAAAGAAGCACGAAATTTTAATCGATTTAGGACCTTTGGGTGTTGGCTTGGTTCCACGCCGCGAAGTTAGCCTTTCAAAGAACTACAATGTTGGCGATTCAGTAATTGCTAGCGTAATTGATACCGAATTGGAAGACGGTTATTCGCTACTTTCATTGCGTAAGGCTGCGAAAGATCGTGGTTGGGATGAAGTTATGGCTAAATTGGAATCTGGTGAAATCATCACCGTTGTGCCATACGATGCTAACCGTGGTGGACTATTGGTTGAATACGAAGGTATTCGCGGATTCTTGCCAGTATCGCAATTGTCAGCTGAACACTATCCTCGCGTAGGTTCTAGCGACAAGGACGAAATCTTGCAACGATTGAACAGTTTGGTAAAGAAGGATATTAAAGCGCGAATCTTGGACGCTGACCGAAAAGCTAACAAATTGATCTTCTCTGAAAAAGAGGCGGTTAAAGAAGGTTTGGCGGAGCGATTCCAGAAGTTGGCAATTGGTGACACAGTTACAGGTGTTGTTACAGGTGTTGTTGACTTTGGTGTATTCGTTAATGTTGAAGGTATTGAAGGTTTGATTCACATTTCAGAAATTAGCTGGGAGCGTGTTAATAACCCATCTGACTACGTAAAAGTTGGTCAAACTATCGAAGCTAAGATTATCGCAATCGACAAAGAACGCTTGAGCTTGAGCATGAAGCAATTGACTAAAGATCCATGGTTGGATGAAGTTGAGCAATTTAAGCCTGGTGAGAAAGTTGAAGGAACTGTAACTCGAATTACTCCATTTGGCGCATTCGTACAGTTGAGTCCAGCGGTTGAAGCTTTGGTTCACGTGTCAGAGCTTGGTGGTGACGGTACTGATCCTGAAAAAGTATTTACATTGAACGAGCGTAAAGAATTTACAGTTTTGGATATCGATAAGGAAAATCGTAAGATTTCTCTTTCACTCGGTAAATCATCAAAGAAAAAATAATACAAATCCCCTGAAGCGTAGTTACGCCCAGAGGTGAGAGGAGCTTATTATGGCAGAAAAAATCGTCAATATTGCGGATTCGGTAACGGTTGGCGAGTTGGCCGAAACTCTGGGATTGTCAGTAACTACGCTGATTGGTGAATTGTTTAAGAACGGAATCGCTGCAACAATTAATCAGCGACTAGATTTTGAGACTGCACAGATTATTGTTGAAGAATTGGGGCTGGATGTGCAGCTGAAACGGAAGACAGTTTCTGCGGAAGTTCATCACCATGCGCACAAATTATCAGATAAGGCAGTTCCTCGTCCACCGATTGTGGCTGTGATGGGGCATGTTGACCACGGTAAAACGAGTTTACTAGATGCGATTCTTGATAAGAAAACAGCGGCTAGTGAAGCTGGAGGAATTACTCAGCATATTAGCGCTTATCAAGCTCAGCGCAACGGACGAACTATCACTTTACTAGACACTCCAGGTCACGAGGCTTTTGCGGCGCTAAGGCAGCACGGAGCTACGCTGACTGATGTGGTGATTATCGTGGTGGCGGCGGATGATGGAGTTAAACCTCAGACCGTTGAAGCTATTCGATTTGCTAGGTCGGCTAACGCTAAAATCGTGGTGGCAATTAATAAGATTGATAAAGAGGCGGCTAATCCGCAACTGGTAAAGACTCAATTAGCGTCTGAACATGGCTTGAACCCTGAAGAATGGGGTGGCGATACTGTGATGGTTGAGGTTAGTGCAAAAACTGGCCAGAACTTAGATAAGCTTTTGGATATGGTTTTATTGGTGGCGGATATGGAAGATTTGCGCGCAGATGAAGATGTTCCTGCTGAAGGTTTGGTCATTGAGGCGCACATGGAAACTGGTCGTGGCGCTGTTGTTGGGCTATTGGTGGAGAATGGTCATTTGAAACCTGGTCATTATCTGGTTGCTGGGACGGCTTACGGGCGCGTCCGAACGCTTCAAGATTTCCGTGGTAAAACTGTTAAAGATGCAGGTCCAAGTATGCCAGTGAATATGACCGGATTTAAGGAATTGCCACAATTCGGTGATGGATTTGAGATTGCGAAGAGTGAAAAAGAAGCTCGCAATTTGGCGCAAAAGGCTAAAATTGAACAGGAGAAAATGGCAGCCACAACCAATGTTACTGGCGCAGATATTCTTAAGATGATGAATCGAAAGCTTGATGCGGAAGAATTTAACGTAATCGTTAAGGCTGACGTTCAGGGTTCGGTAACGTCTGTGGTTGATAGTTTGAAACTGATTGATACGAATGGCGAAGTTGAGCTTCATATTGTCGGAACTGGTGTTGGCAATATTTCCGAGAACGATATTCATTTGGCGGTTGGTGAAAATACGGTGATTTATGGCTTTAATGTCGATTTGCCGCCAGCAGTTAAGCGATTAGCGGCGCGTGAACACGTGGAAGTGCGAATTTTTAAGGTGATTTATGAATTGTTGGATGACGCTAAGGCTTCAATGGAGGCTTTGCTAGCGCCAGAAATCGTTGAAACTGAAATTGGTGAGTTAGAAATTAAGGGCGTGTTTAGGACGATGCGCGAAGAAGTGATTGCTGGCGGTGAAGTGAAGCGTGGTAAAGTCGCTAAGGACTTGCTGGCGCGCGTAAAACGTGGCGGAGAGCAAATTGCTGAAGTGGAAGTTTCTTCTGTACAACGTCAGCAACAAGAAGCAAAAGAGGTCTTTGAAGGCGAAATGTGTGGATTGAGCCTCAGGACGAAGAAAAAGATTGCCTTAGAAATTGGCGACAAGCTGGAGTTCTTTACTAGGGAATTAGTGAAGAAAACTCTGGGGTAGACTGTTCTAAGTATTGACTTTTTTATGTATTTATGATAGTATCTTAGATATACATAAGTTTATTGCCATTCTGCGTGCAGAAGGCGAAAGGAAACCACCACAAAATGAGCGAAAAACAATCTACCAAGCTTAATCCGGAAGACTTAACGCCATACGAACAGGCTATGCGAGATAAATATTTTGGTGATGAGTATGATGAAGCTGAATATGGTGATGGTGAACCAAAGAAGGATGATAGTCCGGAAGACTTAACGCCATACGAACAGGCTATGCGAGATAAATATTTTGGTGATGAGTATGATGAAGCTGAAT
>SDRQ01000022.1 GCA_007845355.1 TM7 phylum sp. oral taxon 352 | reverse complement strand
GGTTTTATTGTCGTTAGCGTAGCTTTAGGATTTATGTTTTTGAGTTCTCAGCAAAGTCGTGCGACTATTCCTAGTGGTGGCAAGCAGGTTGAAGTGGAACAAGTTTCTTATCGATTGTACGAATCGTCCAATGGTATTAATCCAGGTAGTCCGCTTGCAAATACCAACACCGCCGCCACACTTCCAAAAGTTGGTGCTGATTTTCGTCTACGGGTGGGGCTGCAGAATAAGAGTCCATATTTTAAAAAATTAGCTGAGTTCGGAAGCGGGAATGAGCATAATTGCGCCATTATGTCGGATGACAGTGTTTATTGTTGGGGTAATGGTCAGTATGGAGTTCTTGGTACTAATTCAACTGATTCATCAACAACCCCAGTGCCTGTATATACACAAGACGTACTCAACGGGAAAACCATCAAACAGATTACCACTGGTTATTATCACACTTGTGCAATCGCTTCTGACGATAAAGATTATTGCTGGGGCTATGGTACGTATGGAAGACTAGGGAATGGTGGCATAACTCAGCTCAACGCTCCATATCCAGTCAGAGAGACCGCGACTACAGTCATCTCTCAGATTGCTGCGGGTAATGAACATACTTGTTCGCTTAACTCGGAGGGAAAATTGAACTGTTGGGGTAAAGGTATAAATGGAGAATTAGGTCGTGACGTATTCCTACCTTCATACACGCCAACAGCGGTTAATATGAGTAACTTTGGGGCGGAATCGGTTAAACAGGTTGTTGCAGGAGATAAATTTACGTGCGCTTCGACGGTTGAAGGCACAGCATTCTGTTGGGGATCTAATGACAAGGGGAGGACTGGAGTAGGACTTGCTACTGGTAAAACTCAATATCCTACCGCAGTCAAAGGTCTTAATGGAAAAAAAGTTGAGTCAATATCTGCTGGTGATTCACATGCCTGTGCTGTTATTTCTGGTGGTCAAGAAGTGTATTGTTGGGGAAAAAATTTCAAGGGTCAGTTGGGTAATACAGCATTTGGCTATAGAAATATTGCTTCAAAAGTTCCTTTTGGTAGTACTATCCTTTCTGGAGGAAAGACTGTTAAAAATATTTACGCTGGCGGCGAATTTACGTGTATAGTATTAAACACTGGCGAAATTTATTGTTGGGGTGATAATTCTAATGGTCAAATGGGTAGTGGGACTGCTACAGGACATTTGCCCTCTCCCGTAAAAGTGAATGTCCCATTTACGAGTTCCGGTGAAACTTCCATGTATGTAGGTAAAGACTTTTTATGCGCCTTACGTACAGGTGAGATGTATTGTTGGGGTAATAATAACAAGGGGCAGGTAGGGAATGGCCAGTCGAGTAATAGTCCTGTCACGCGCCCTACGCTAATTGCGCCTCCAGGAGGGGCTGTTGAATCTGCGTCAATGAAGCTGCGCGTCGAATACGCTAAAAAAGGCAGCGCGGCAACTTGTTCGGCGGTAAGTAGTTCAGATTGGCAAGTCGTGACTGGAGTATCAAAACTTGCTTATTCTGTGAGCGGTCCCGCTGACGGCACTAATATCAATAGTAACTCGACTGATCCAGAACTGCCGGCAGGAGCTATCGCTTCTCGACCTCAAAGTCTGGTGAGAAAAAGCGGAGTGGCTGGAGCGTTCACGAATGCGCAAAAAATATCTGCTGGCGAAGTGGGTGTGTGGGATTTGGCGCTTGTCGATAAAGGGCTCGACAGGAATGAAAATTATTGCGTCCGCGTAGCAACTGACACAACTGTCGCTCCTGGATCTAGTATTGATAGCTACACAATGTATCCAGAATTTAAGACCGCCCCTGGGTCGTTAGATATTCGTTTTAGGGATAATGCTGGCGCTACAATTACAGATACTGGTACGAGGTTTGATAATTCCATGATGAGTAGCAGCAGTGTAGCCACCAGCGCTCTCTTGTCCAACTCAAGCTCGAAGCAAATTGAAGTGACGAATACACAGACCATCTCTGGGTGGAGCGTTGTGTTGTCGGCATCTGACGGCGCGACCGCCAAATGGAAGCGAACTGCTGGTACAGAATCGTATATGTTCAACGGCACTAATGGCGATCAGGGATTTCTGTCTGTCAATTTTGGCACATCATCCGTCTTAGCTTCGGGTAGTTCATTGAGCGGTTCAACTTGCCAAATATCAGGAATATCAAAGGGTGTTAATTCTCAATTTAAGGTAGGGACTGCTACGGCTAACGGCGTTACATTGATGAGCAGTAGCGGGTCAACTGGTCAATTGGGGTGCGCATTTTTGCTACAGAACGTTCGATTAAACCAGACTATTCCAGCGTATCAAAAACCAGGAACTTATGAATTGCCAATGACATTAACGGTAACAGCGCAATAGGGTTGAGTATGAAAAATAGAGTAAAAAAATTATTCATCGTCATAACATTACTAGCTACTTTGAGCAGCCCTTATTCGGCATTTGCGAACTCGTCGGCTAATTCTAATTTGTCGCAAGTGATTACTGATTGCGCTCGCGATTCTCTGGAAACAGGTAGCCAGATGAATGAGTCAATTTGTCCGATTTTTCCGCCAAAATTCTCTAAGTTTGATTTGGTAAATGGGAAAGATCTGCTGGTGTATGGCGTTTATGACGCGGTTCATACGGTAGCTAATCCTGCGACGGGTCAGCACGATTTGAAGGTTGATTTTGGTGGTCGGACTTTTGTTTTGGGGCGGGACAGCGAGCTTAAAGTTAACGGAAATATATGGGTGTTGGACTTTTCAAATTGGCAGAATAATCATCCAGGTGATAATTTTATGCCGCCAGCTCCAGAATACACTTATAATGGTCGTGTTACGACTAAACTGAAGGCCAATGCGACATCTACGGAAGTAGTGCGGTTTGCTGATTTTTCATTTACGACTCCGAAAAAGACCGTGGAAAAGACCATTGAAGATGTTATTGGTATTCCAAAGGTTGTTAAAGAGATAAGTAAGGCTTTGGCTAATACGGGAATTAATTTATGGATGATTATGGCTGCTGGTATTGGTGTAATTGTTGCGGCGTTCATTATGTTATTTATTGTTAAAAAACAGAAAAAGAGGGATAAATGAAAAAATAAGCATAATAAGTTATAATGTAATAAATCAAATCAATTAAGTAAGGAGAAAAAATGAAAAAGTTAACACTATTGATCGTTGCGAGCGTAGGCGTAGTTGGTCTATTGGGATTGTATAATATGGTGAATTCCTCTGTTGCTAATGCCGCAACTACCGCCAATTCTAAGCTATCTCAGACAATTAATCCTGGAGTTTTGAGCACTGATATCCGTGATTCAACGAATTCCTTAGTTAATAATCCAACATTCGCTATGGGTGCTACGACAGTGTCATCCTCATTAGGATCGGGAACTGGTGTTTTTGGGGATAACGACAATCGAATTTATGTCGAAAACCCAGGTGCCGCAGATAATGGCTGGACGTTGACACTAAACGTAGTAACCCCAGGAACTGGTGTTTGGTCTGCAGGCGGCGGAAAGCAGTATAAATACAACGGAACCATTAACGAAGGTCGCCTAACAGTTAATCCATCTGGCGGTACAGTTACCCCTGTAATTGGTGTAGCTGCAGGTATTACCAAGGGTGCTTCTACGACCTTTTCTGGTACTAGTCCTGTAACACTAATGAGCGCTTCAGCGACTGCTAGTAAAATATGGGCTGGATATATAACTAATACCTCATTAGCCCAAACCATCCCAGCTGGTCAGGCAGCAGGTACATACGTATTGCCAATGGTTCAAACGATTACGGCTCTTTAGCAGACTTAAATTATTAAGCGAGAATAGACATTCTGATGAGTGTCTATTCTTTTATGTGTAACATTGATATAATAAGCATAATAGGTTTTTAAGGAGGGATATGAAGAATTCGTTGTGGAGTAAGGTTATTGGAGTGGCGATGATTGCAGGGCTGATTTTGCCTGTGGCGGTGTCTGCTAATGGTATTGGTGGTCGACCAGCAAATCCTGATCCGAATAATCCCAGGACAAGCTCAATTTTCATCTATAATCTTTCTGGTGGCGCTTCGAAATCTGACCAATTGTATGTTCAAAACGGGTCCGATAAAGAAGAAACGATTGAAGTTTATTCGGTCGATGGTACGGTTACGACGACTGGCGATATGACTTGCAAGGAGAAGTCAGAGGACAAAGTTGGTGCGGGCAAGTGGGTTTCTGTCTCTAAAAAAGAAGTGACTCTTGGCGCGAACGAGAACACGCTTGTTGATTTTACGGTAAATGTTCCAAGCAAAGCAGATGTCGGCGAGCATAATGCATGCATGGTCGTTCAGCGGAAGGTTAATCAGGCGTCAAATAATGCTGGCGGCATTCAAATTCAGACTCGTCAGGCTATCCGTATGGCGATAACCGTTCCTGGCGATATTCACCGCGACGTGACGATTGAGAAGTTTAACATTAAGAATTCTAACAGTAGTCAATTGTATGAAATTGCCTTAAAAAACTCTGGCAATGTGTCGGCTGATGTTGACGTAAAGCTGGTCGTGAAAGACCCGATGGGGAATGTTATCTATAAAAACGGTGGCGTGAATGCAACGATTGCGAATGAAACGCGGCAGTTTAATTATGATAGTAATTTGGCGCCGTTTTGGGGCGGAAAATATAAGGTAGAGCTGAGTTATGCCACCATTCCCTAGTCTTCCATACGTACCATAGCCCCAGCAATAATCTTTATCGTCAGAAGCGATTGCACAAGTGTGATAATAACCAGTGGTAATCTGTTTGATGGTTTTCCCGTTGAGTACGTCTTGTGTATATACAGGCACTGGGGTTGTTGATGAATCAGTTGAATTAGTACCAAGAACTCCATACTGACCATTACCCCAACAATAAACACTGTCATCCGACATAATGGCGCAATTATGCTCATTCCCGCTTCCGAACTCAGCTAATTTTTTAAAATATGGACTCTTATTCTGCAGCCCCACCCGTAGACGAAAATCAGCACCAACTTTTGGAAGTGTGGCGGCGGTGTTGGTATTTGCAAGCGGACTACCTGGATTAATACCATTGGACGATTCGTACAATCGATAAGAAACTTGTTCCACTTCAACCTGCTTGCCACCACTAGGAATAGTCGCACGACTTTGCTGAGAACTCAAAAACATAAATCCTAAAGCTACGCTAACGACAATAAAACC
>SDRQ01000021.1 GCA_007845355.1 TM7 phylum sp. oral taxon 352 | reverse complement strand
CAAAATGGGATGAAAAATATCTAAAGAGCAGCGTGATGACTATTATAGTTCAAGTGAATGGAAAGCTTCGTGCGAAACTTGAACTGTCGAGTGATATGGACAAGCAAGGTGTTGATGCGGCTGCTCTTTTTGATATGCCAAATCGTGCTTATACAATTGCGCAAAAATCCACTGAGTCCATTTGTAATATTCTGGATCGGCTGTAGAAATTTCTTTTGTCCAATCATAACTAAACCCAAGTCGCTTCAATTGCTCCTTAAAGTGAACTTTCGCCTCATCGTGCGCTACACGTGGCGTTTTTCCGACTTTAATAGCGTAATTTTCAACCGGCAAACCAAAGCTGTCCCAGCCGATTGGATGATAGACATTATAGCCCTGCTGACGCTTGAATCGTGCCTTGATGTCGGCAAATTGAAAAGTACGACCGTGACCAATGTGAATTCCCGCCCCTGTAATCCCCGGAAGCATGCTCAAACTGTAATATTTCGGCCGAGTAGTGTCATTAAAATCAACCGCGTAAGTGCCGTCAGCCTCCCATTTGTTTTGCCATTTTTGTTCAATTTCTGTCGGATTATAGCGTCTCATATCTGTAATTATAGCAAATAATCCCGCTCATTACGAACGGGATTATTATTAGACAATTAAGCTATTTACCTAGTCGAGGTTGATGATAATCCGCTCGAATACCCTTCCATAAAACCTTCTATAAACTCTTTCAAGCTCTCAGCACTCGAAGGAACCTTGATTTCTTCAGATTTATTCACATTGATGTCAAATGAAATTTCTACAGAAGCCTTCTTATCATTACCCTTAAGCTCTACAGCCTTCAGTTCATGAGATGACCTATCAACCCACACCTTCAATGAAGATTCGTCAATAGATGTCGATTCGTCATTACTATCATAGCCATTCGATTTTCCACACTTACTGAGCGCCTTACCGACTGATGAATTCTTAAACTCTTCCTCAAATTTTGACGAATTAGATTTATTATTACCCTGCAATTCAAAACCACGTCCACCATTACGATCGCTTATCTTTGAATCTTTTATAGTGAAGAAACTATTCTTTTGATAAATCTGAGCCAATTCCTTACGTGCACTTTCGTCACTTTGAATTTTCTTCAAAGCGTTAATTCCACACTTGTATTCGCTACCGATTTCATCTGGAGAAATCTTCATCCACGTGTCGCTCATTTTATCTATCTCAGAACCCATCTTCTCCAATGTCTGATCACGGTAAGTTTCTATTTGAGATCTTGATAGATTTCCGCCAGACGAAGACTCCATAACTATCTCAAGCAAAGTGCCATACAAATCCTTAAAGTTATTTATCTTCACGTATATCGTTCCATCACTATCAAGAACCACAGCACCTTTAAGAGGGATATTTTTCTTAACTCCCTTAACATTAAGCTTAGCGTCAATATTAGCCTTTGACTTTCCCGAATCAGTAGCAGTCTTTACGTTTAGCTCTATTTTTCCTTGGTCGCGCATATCAATAACCACCTTACCGTCGGCAGTCATCTTCTTTGCCATAATAGCATTAGACACAGCGTCCGTAACCATCTTTTCTGGATTCTGCCACCACAAGAAATAAACTAGCACAGCAGAAATAACAGCAATAAGAGCTATAACTCCCAGCACTATGCCAATTATCAATCCCGTTTTCTTCTTTTTTGGTTGCATCGGTATGCCATTATATTGTGGCTGCGGTGCAGGTTGATTACCTTGATCCATCATTTCCCCTTGTTTTATATACCTTGAATTCAATATATCGCATTAATCTTTTTAATCTTTAAATTGTGAGAAAAATTGGTTTTTCCTAGCAATCCACTCCGGCGTTTGCCTGACCAAGTATTTATCGTCCTCAGTGCTATGAAGGTTGATTTTTATAGATTCCTCTAGCCATACACCACCGCTCGAACCTTTAAACAGAGCAACGCCTTCAGATTTCAATTTGTCGCGCACGAAAGACCCAGCCTCGATGGCATTCTTACATTCCTTCACCTGGCAACCTTTTTGACGAGCGGCCGGCGCCAAATATTGATTAGCTTTCTCACCAACCGTCACGACCCAATCCAACAAATCCGGGCTACAATGAGAACCAAGTTCAGCGTGAGCTTGCTCGAAAATCCCCTTTAAGCCATTCATATTGCCAAGTACAGCAATTCGCTGCGGAGTCTCAATTCGATACAAAGATTGTAAAGCAGCTAAAGCAGTCAACGGCGTCGAACTATAGCTATCATCAATCAACCAAGTATTATCCGCACCCTTCAGTAAATTCATCCTGCCAGGCAATGGACGCAAATTCTCTATACCCTTTTTTATATTCTCCTCAGCTTCACCAAACGCATACCCAATAGCTGCTGCCACGATCGCTGGACGAATATTATGCTCGCCAATTAGCTTAACATTGACTTCTAATCCATTAGGATTTTCTGGCGACATAATAAAGCCGTGATGTCCGTCTTTCAGGGAAAAATTACGATCGTCAAAATTATACTCTGCCACGGGATCACTTCCGTACGTAGTGATATTAGGATTTGTCAAAAAACTAGCAAAACGTCCGTCGATGTCATCACGATTTATCATCGCCATTCGCGAGAAATTCGCCAGCGAAATCATCTCATTCGCCACTTCCTCCAAGGAATATTCAACCTGCATTCGACCATTCGTCACAGAAGTTACAACCGTAATATCTGGCACAACATAAGCCTTAAACCAATCGTTATAGCCAAGTTCCTTTGGATTAAATTCCTGAACAATCACTTGGACTTCCGGTTTTTCGGCCTTAATTCTCTTCTTTACGGCGCGCATTACTTTCCACCATTTAAACAAGCCTTTTTCAGGCATTTTAACGCCCATCATCTGAAGGAAAACATCAGCTTTCGTCTTTGGCTCTTCATTGCGAAGTTGAATATCAAATTGTTGCGCTAAAACCGTACCGATAGCTATTTTTGCACTAGCCTTTCCAGCGCTACCAGTTATCGCCACAAGCTTCACATCTGGATGAACGGCAAAAAATTCTCGTACTAATTTTGCTAGTTTTTCTTCCCTTTTTTTTGAAACAGTAACCATAACTATATCATACCATAAGCATTATAGAAGAGCTGCTACGCGCCCACCCGGGGCATATTTGAATGTGTGTTTGTCTTTCAATTGGCAAGCATAGGAGAATGCCCCTATGCGTACCAGCTCATGTTTAATTATGCATTATCGCCCAAAAAAACACAAGCTTTATATCTCACTGCGACTATTGATCTGCGTCGCTTATTATTTTCAATAGTTCTTCTTCGTCAATGATTTTCGTGCCGTATTGCTCAGCCTTTTTCAATTTGCCAGCACCAACCTTACCGCCAGCTACCAAATATGTCGTGTCTTTAGAAACTGCGGTTTGAAAAACTCCACCGAGATTGCGAATTTTATTCGCAGCAGCGTCGCGTCCCATAGATTTCAGAGTGCCCGTGATGACAAAACTTTTTCCACTCAAACCGCCAGATTTTTTATTAAACCGAGGAACGACTCCTAGCTCAGTGAATTTATTGAGCAATTTTACATTATCCTCATCAGCAAACCACGCCACTACGGATTCGGCGACAATTTCACCCACGCCATCAACTTGTCGCAAATCATCAATCGTCGCTTTCGCCAAATTTTCCATACTCTCAAAATGATTCGTCAGATCAATCGCCGTTTGCGCGCCAATATGACGGATTCCCAGACCGTACAAAAATCGCTCTAATTCTGGACTTTTTTTATCAGCAATTGCCGATATTAACTTTTGTGCAGAAATATCAGCAAACCGATCCAGCTTCAACAAATCATCCTTAGTGAGTGTGAAAATATCTGCTAAATCACCAACCAAACCATTATCAATCAAAACCTCCACATTCTTTTCGCCAAGCGTATCAATATCAAGCGCACCCTTAGACGCGAAGTGCGCCAAAGCTCGCTTCAAAATCAGCGGACCACTAGAGTCCTTAACTCGATAAACGATTTCACCTTCCGGTCGCACAAATTCCAACTCCGGATATTGC
Organism: TM7 phylum sp. oral taxon 352; assembly: GCA_007845355.1. Classification (GTDB taxonomy): domain Bacteria; phylum Patescibacteriota; class Saccharimonadia; order Saccharimonadales; family Saccharimonadaceae; genus Nanosynbacter. Next base: position 1,857 of record SDRQ01000021.1, on the reverse strand, counting down.
CGTTTTAATTCTGCTTCATAATCAATTGACTCAGAATCTGCAGGTCGCAATTCCTTCAAGACACTCTCAACTTGCGGAATAATATCGCCAGCCTTAAAAATCACCACAGTGTCGCCTCGTCGAATATCCAAACGCTCAATTTCATCGGCGTTATGCAAACTGGCGTGCTGCACCGTAGTTCCCGCCACCACCACTGGATCGAACACAGCCACCGGAGTCGCCGCGCCAGTTCGCCCAATAGAAATTACTATATCCCGAACAATCGTCGTAGCTTCTTCAGCTGCATACTTATAAGCCACCGCCCCACGCGGATTTTTTCCCACCATCCCGAGATTATCGTATATCTCTCGATCGTTAATCTTAACAACCAGCCCGTCCGTATTAAACGGCAAGTCATGACGCTTGTCGCTCCATTCATCAACAAATTTCATCACGTCGGACAAATTGTCAAAAACACTGGCCTGCTGATTGCGAGAAATCCCCAGCGCCGTCAAAGCCTCGTAAGCAAAACTATTCGTCGGAACTTCCGAACTATCATCGCGAATCACATCATATCCACGAAAATGCAACGGGCGCGCCGCCACCAGCGCGGGATCTAATTGACGAATTGTCCCCGCAGCCAAATTGCGCGGATTAGCAAATGTAGGCAACCCTAGAGATTTCTGCCTTTTATTAAGCTCCTCAAAATCCCGTTTCAGCATAACAATTTCGCCACGAATCTCTGTCCGACCGCGCAAAAAATTTTCAAAACCTGCCGCTTTACGCAGACGAAGCGGTACGTTTTTAATGGTCCGGACATTATTCGTTACATCTTCGCCAACAAAACTATCGCCACGTGTCACAGCTTGGAATAGCACACCGTCGACATAAATCAACGCGCACGCCAAGCCATCCATTTTTATATCCGTAAAAAATTCATGTCGCTGACCTGGTATCAATTTATCAGTTCGCTCAATCCACGCCTCAACTTCACTTTTATCAAAAACATCACTCAAACTAACCATTCGGCGCACGTGCTTTACTTTTTGAAAACCGTCGAGCAGCTTATTTCCAACTCGCTGCGTAGGACTATCGACAGTAATCAGCTCTGGGTGATCCGATTCAATTTTCTTCAGCTCATCCATCAGACTATCATAAACCGCATCGCTCACACTCGGTTTGTCCAAGGTGTAGTATTCGTAGCTATAACGATTTAACAGGTCTTTAATTTCGTCAATTCTTGTTTTTTTTGGTGTCACTTTCAACCACCTTTCTGTAGAACAAATAAACATACACAGAAATCATAATTATCGTTACGTAAAGTAAAATCAAGCCAGTTGTCGGGACAATTGGCAACCAGTCGATACCACTAATCCACTCCTTCAGCGCGCCGTCAAGCAGAATTACCGGAATCAGAACGACCGCCCACAAAAGCACCGACAGAACAACAGCCCACGCAAATCTCAGTAAAATCCTTAGTCTTCGTCCCGTCACAATATCGCCCGACAAACGCAGCGCGTGAAACGGATACATTCCCGGCAATGTTACGATGATCATCGCAAAAACCGTAGAAGTCGCCCAATAGACAGACATCGCCACTATTAGAATTGCCGCACCGCCAGCCGCCATCAGAATCGGCGTTTGATTTAACACTCCCGAAGCATTAAGCGCGCTATAAATAATCACCGCCACTGCCGCCGGCACCATTTGAATTAGGAAAACTCCGATGACAATTATTAGCGCAATTATGGGCGATCCAGAGCTATACAAACCGTCGCGCATTTTCGGTTTTTTACCAATTAAAATAGCTCGCGTTAGCCAAACAGACGACAACCAAGTGAGTAGTCCCAGGAAGATTCCCGCTGCTTGCTGTACATT
>SDRQ01000020.1 GCA_007845355.1 TM7 phylum sp. oral taxon 352 | reverse complement strand
TGCTCCTGTTTGAAACTTGGTTCGTGACACTCATCAATCACCACAAGTCCGAGCTGTTGCACAGGCATGAAAAGAGCAGATCGCGGACCGATGATTACTACCGGATCGTTTGAGCTGATGACTCTTTTCCAGATTGCATATCGTTGAGCTTCGGTTTGTTTGGAATGGGTAACTATGACATTTGGCAGATGAGCGGAAAATTCAGCAACCAGTTGCGAAGTTAGGGCGATTTCGGGGACTAAAATTATTGATGATCGCTCTTCTTTTAAGGTTTGTTTTGCGGCTTCTATATACACTAGGGTTTTTCCTGAGCCAGTTACGCCGTGTAAAAGTATCGTTCCGGAATGGAGATTTTCGATGGTCTGGAGGGCTGATTTTTGCTCATCGGTGAATACATTTTTTGTTCGATTTTCTACTGGATTAACTGAGGCGGACTGGTTAATTGAGCGACGTTTTTTGGATAATCCGCTAGGTAAAATTGCTTGCCAGACGGTCGCTTGGTGTGTAGCGTAATATTTACTCATCCATATGGCGGTTTGAACAAGTTCGATTGGCAAGGGATATTCTTCAATGATTTTACTAATTGGCTTGACTTCAAAATCTGGTTGGCGAACTTCTTGTAGAACTACACCAATAGCATTGATTTTGCCAATTTCTATAGCAACAATCGTTCCAGTTGGCAGCCTTTCCTCTGAAGAATACGTAAACGAACTTGCGTCGGCGCGGACGATTCTTGTTGGCGAAACCAAATAGTAATGCATATTTATATTATATCGCGAAAAAAATGCTAAAATAAGCATATGTATTTTGAGAGTCGTTCGCAGGCTGGAGCAATTCTGGCTGATCAAGTACTGGAAAAGTATCGCTATGAAAACTGCGCAGTGGTTGCAATTGGCGAAGGTGGCGTGCTGATTGGTGAGCAAATTGCAGTGAAGCTTCACTGTGTCCTCATGATGTTGTTGAGCGAAGGGATTGAGATTCCTGGGGAAAGTTTAAGCATCGGGGCGATGTCGCAGTCTGGGCAATTTACGTATAATAGTCAATTTTCTGACGGTGAAATTAATGAATATACTAGTGAATTTCACGGTTATCTGGAAGAAAAAAAGCGTGAGGCTCATCAGAAAATGAATAGGCTTTTGGGCGATGGTGGAATTATTGATAAGGATATGCTGAAGGATCGGGTGGTGATTTTAGCGAGTGATGGTTTTGGCGATGATTTATCGGTTTTGGATGTGGCTTTGAGTTTTCTGAAGTCTGTTCGGATTGAGAAATTGGTGATTGCGGTGCCGTTTTGTGGCGTGGCGGCGGTGGATAAATTGCACATGACGGTTGATGAAATGCATATCTTGGATGTGAAGGAGAATTTTATGGGATTAAATCATTATTATGAGGATAATACGCTTCCGTCCAAAGAGGAAACGATAGCGAAAATTAATCAGGTTATTTTGAATTGGAAATAAAAAACTTGTCGGGTGTTGTAAAATTGTGATAAACTTTAATTAAGAAAGATGCGTTAGGGAGGTTATGTTAGACGTTTTTATTACATCTAGGGTGCGGCGAAAAATTGTAGTAGTATACGCTAAGTATCCTGATTTTCACACACATGTTCGCGGATTAGCAAAGCTAATTAAGGAAGATCCTGGAAATATTCAGCGAGAATTGAAGCGACTAGAAAAGGTTGGGTTTTTACAGAGTGAAAAGCAAGGTAACTCACGTACGTATTTCACTAATAAACAATTCCCAATTTTTAAGGAATTGCAAAGTATGGTGATTAAATCTCAGCAATATTCAGCGCGATCAAAGCGCGCCATGGCTGATAAAGACTAATGACATTATTTGAGAAAATTTTAGCGGCTCGAGGCTTAACTACGCGTGCGGCGCGTGAGGAATTTTTGCATCCGAATTACGCGTCAGTAAAGCACGATCCGTTTTTACTGCCAGATATGAGAAAAGCGGTGGACCGCTTGAAAAAGGCGCACGCTAAAGGTGAAAAAATTGTTATTTATGGCGATTACGATATTGACGGGCTGAGTGCAACGGCAATTTTACTGGACGCGTTTGGCAAGTTTGGCTTTAAGGAAGTCGGTGCATTTATTCCGAATCGATTTGTTGAGGGTTATGGAATGACGATGGGCGCCGTTGATAAGGTGCGAAATATGGGCGCGGATTTAATTGTCACGGTTGATACGGGAAGTTTATGTCATGCGGAAATTGAATATGCGTCGAGTTTGGGGATTGATACGGTGGTGACTGATCACCATAATGTTGCTGAGACTCCACCGCCGAGCGTTGCTGCGGTTAATCCGAAATTTCCTGGTCATAAATATCCGTTTCGCGATCTTTGCGGCGCGGGTGTGGCGTTTAAATTGGTTCAGGCTTTGCAAACTGAACTGGACGGGCTGCCGGACGGTTACGAGAAGTGGCTATTGGATCTGGTGGCGCTGGGGACGGTTTGCGACATAGTTACGTTGGCGGATGAAAATAGGGCGAATGTCTATTGGGGTTTGGAGGTTTTGAAAAAGCAGAGGCGTCCTGGTTTGAAGGCATTGATGTCGGTGGCGGGAATTGAGCCGGAGAAGGTTAATGCTAGGCATTTGGGATTTGGCTTGGGTCCACGAATGAATGCGGCGGGCAGGCTGGAGACGGCGCAATATGCTCTGGATATGCTGACGGCGAGTGATGGTTTGGAAGCATTGGAAGCTAGCGAAAAGCTGGAAGAATTAAATATCAAACGCCGTAGTATTCAGGACGAGATTTTTGACGAAGCTTGCCAGCAGGCGGACAATATGACTGATGATCGGGTTTTGGTGGTGAATAGCGGCAATTGGAATCACGGAGTTATCGGAATTGTAGCGTCAAAGTTGGTTGAGAAATATGAGAAGCCAGTTTTTATAATTGGCGAGCGTGGCGACGAAGCTACGGGTTCGGCGCGAAGTTTTGGTGATTTTTCCGCGGCTGACGCGGTTCGTGCGGCTGACGACATTATTATTAAAGGTGGCGGTCACGGAGCGGCGGCGGGCGTGACGCTGGCGACCGAGAGAATTGACGATTTTAGACGACGGGTGAATGAGTTTTACGATTCGTACAATCGATAAGAAACTTGTTCCACTTCAACCTGCTTGCCACCACTAGGAATAGTCGCACGACTTTGCTGAGAACTCAAAAACATAAATCCTAAAGCTACGCTAACGACAATAAAACCGCCAAAGATAAAAAATTTCTCGGCTTTACGGTCTTTTATTATTGATAACGTTCTATTATGTTCCATAGTGGTGGTATAAATTGAGCATAAATATACATCACAAATATACCATAAGCACTTTATATAAAGCAAGCAAAATTAGAACAATTGGCTGCCGAATTTGGCGATTATCGCGACAATTACCGCGACGAACAGCGACACCACGGCAAGTGCATCATATCCGCCGCCAACAATCTTCTGCATATATCGACAAGAAATATTTTTCTGTAGAACATTGTAACGCGTCAAACCGAACATAATCATCAACATTCCAAGATCTAAGGTCAAACACCACGGACAAAGCACGCCAATTTCGACGTAGCTCATATAAAACATCCAAATAGCAAATATCATTCCGATGATAGCACCAGCCTGCGCCGCCTGCATAAACCACTTTGGAAACTTTGCTCCTGCCAACAACGCCACTGCAATTGTCACCATAACAGGCAAAGTCATCACGCCGATAAAACTATTTGGGAATCCTAAAATAGCCGCCGACCAATGATTCGCCACCGCCGAACAGCTCAGAGCCGAGCTAAAATCGCAACTTAATACAGCGTGAGAGTTTTTTGCTAATTCCAAGGCTTCAATAGACAACACAAATGATGCCAATAACCCCAGCCCACTACCGACAAGCATTATAAACGCCGCCAAATTTTGCTTTTTCAAATCTTCGTGAAATAACCAGTTTTTGATTTTATTAAACATAAAAACTCACTTCGCTAATTGTTGGTAGCGGCAAGCCACGCCAAAGATTTTGCAATTGACCACTGTCGCTCAGCGCGATAATTGTTGGATATTCCACAATGTCATACACTTCGCAAAAATTATTACCTTCTGCAGAATCAGGACTCATCTCCTCTAAAACATGACCAGTTTGTCGGCTAAAATCACGTAGAAAGTCTGCAACTTGGCGCGCATAATCGCTTTCCGAACGATAAATCACAACTACTCGCATTACAATTCCCGCTCGCCCTTACTGCGTCGCTTCGCTAAGATCTCCACAAAATCGTCCAACGTCTTAAACTCATAAAAAACGCTAGCAAAACGAACATACGCCACTTCGTTGCGCTTTTCTAGCTCGTCCAAAACTTGATCGCCAATCTGTTTTGACGTAACTTCCGATTCGCCCAACGCATATAAAGAGTCTTCAACCGCCGTGATGATATTATCGACTTCCTCGTCAGACTTAAAGAATTTTCCGACCGAACGGCGCGTCGAATTCGCCAATTTTACCCGATCAAACAGCTCACGATCGCCATTTTTCTTTATCACCGCCAGATTCGGTTTTTCAACTCGCTCATACGTAGTAAATCGCTTGCCATCTGGAGTTTCTCTGCGACGTCGAATTGCGGCACCGTCAGAAACTTCGCGTGATTCAATAACGCGACTATTGCCGATATTAAACACCATTTTATCTACTCCCTGTTCTTCTTTCGTCGCCTCAGAAATGCCGGCGTATCATCCTCATCATCGTCAGCTTCAACGGTTGGATTTTCCCAAATATTAGTCTCTGGCTCAGCCGCAAAACTTTCGGCAGATTCTTCCTTGTCCAACTCTAGGTCAATATTTTTAACCATTTCGTCATCAACTTCTGTTTCGGCAGGTTTTGTGTCGTCACCCACAGTCAAGCTAACTTCCTGCTGGCGGAATGTATCGCTATCAAATCCTGTCGCAATCACCGTAATAACCAGCTCGTCTTCCATTTCCGGCTTCAAAGTCGCACCAAAAATAATGTTGGCGTTCGGGCTAACAGCGCTAGTAATAATTTCTGCGGCTTCCTGAATTTCCGCCATACTCATATCGTAGCCGCCAGTTACATTGAATAGCACACCCTTGGCGCCATCAATCGACACCTCAATTAGAGGGCTTTCAATAGCTTGTTGCGCCGCCTGAACCGCTCGGTCATCACCGCTTGCTCGTCCAATTCCCATCAGAGCCGAACCGGCATTGCTCATAATTGCCTTAACATCGGCAAAGTCGAGGTTAATCAAACCATGCTCAGTAATCAATTCAGAAATACCCTGAACACCCTGCCTTAAAACATCGTCGGCAATTTTGAAAGTTTCCAACAAAGGAGTTCGACGATCAATAGTTTGCAACAATCTGTCATTTGGAATAGTAATCAAGGTATCAACCTCGCGTCCCAAGTGAGAAATCGCCCAATCCGCGTTAACTCGGCGCTTTTCACCCTCAAAGCTAAACGGTCGAGTTGCTACGCCAACTACCAAAATACCAAGCTCGCGCGCCACTTCTGCCACGACATAACCAGCACCAGAACCAGTTCCGCCACCAGCACCAATTGTTACGAATACCATATCCGCGCCTTCTAGCGCTTCTCTAATTTCGTCACGAGATTCATTAGCTGCGGCCTCACCAACAGTAGGGTCGGCACCAGCACCCAAACCATTAGTTGCGTCACGACCAAGATGAATTTTTATGTCAGCCTTTGAATTGTGTAACGCCTGGGCGTCCGTATTCATAGCAATAAATTGAACGCCAGTTAGACCGGCATCTTTCATTCGGTTAATAGCTGAACCACCAGCACCGCCGACACCGACGACTTTTATGCTGGCAAATGTTTGAACTTCACTTGGTTGTATTTGCGGCATATATTCCCTCTCTTAATCCTTACATAAAGTATATCATTTATTTAAATCTAGCGAAAATATTTTTGAGTAAACCGCCAGCTTTTTTAGTGACATCATTTGCGCCAACTATCGGTTTTATCTGCTGCGAAATACCCATAGAGTCGATCAACATCAGACCAACCGCAGCCGAAAATTCCGCGCCTTTCACTTCATCGCTAACTCCGCTATAGCCAGCCGGAACACCCAAGCGTGCCGCCACGCTCAATTGATCTTTCGTGAACTCCACCATACCTTTTACTTTCGCCGCACCACCAACCAGCACAACGCCGCTCGGCAGCTTTCCTAATCGCCCAGCTCGCTTCAGTTCTTTAGCAATCGCCTCAAAGATCTCTTCATATCGCGCCTGAACTATTTCATCAATTTCCTCTTGATTAAACTTATATGTCTGCTTTTCAACCTTCGTCTCAACTTCGCCTAAAGTCTCGCCGCCAAATCTCGCATGCGCCAATTTAACAACTTCCGCAATTTCCGGATCCGTCCTAAGCCCAATAGCCAAATCGTTCGTTACATTCTGACCGCCCATTGGGATAACCGCCAGATGCTGCAAATCGCCCTCTTCGTAAATAGCAATTCCTGTAGTTGCCGCACCAAAATCAATCACTGCAACGCCATTTTCACGCTGACTTTCCGTAAGAACGGATTGAGCTGCCGCCAAAACCGACGGAACAACAGACACAGCCTCAACCTTAGCCATTTCCGCCGACTTCTGTAAATTAGTAATGTGTGGCACCAAACCAGACACAACATTCGCCCTAATTTCCAGACGCGCACCAGTCATACCAATTGGATCTTTAATATTATCCTGGCCATCCAGTCTATACGCGTGCGCAATAATATCTAAAATCTCTCTATTCTGCGGCACTTTCCCAGTTGTAGCAACTTCCTCCAGCCTTAATATATCATCGTGCGTAACTTCATTATTAACAGTTCCAACG
>SDRQ01000019.1 GCA_007845355.1 TM7 phylum sp. oral taxon 352 | reverse complement strand
CCCCAAGGAACATATCCGCCGATCTCTGAGTCAGCGCCAAATCCAGCTTGTCCTTTTCGCCGTTTTTGCCAGGTCTTACGTTAAATTGAAACATCGTATGACACGGAGGCAGCCCGCCGATTTGAACAATGTCATCAATTTCCGCCACATTCCACGCGCTCACGATATTCCGACGCGACTCTGGATTTGTCTTTATCATGTCAATAGCATTCTGGATCTGGTCAATCGTCCCGCCCTTTCCGTCCGGCCATTTTCGCCATTGGACACCATAGACAGGACCCAAATTTCCCCATTCTTCAGCAAACGCATGATCGTTCGCAATCTTATCAATAAATTCCTTCATTCCAGCGCGCCACTCGTCGCCGTTAATTTCTGGTATTTTCTGACCAGTTTTTTCTAGGTAATTTTTATATGGCCACTCATCCCAAATATGAACACCGTTTTGCGCCAAATATTCAATATTGCCCGTACCCTTAAGAAACCACAAAAGCTCATGAGCGACGCTTTTGAAATATAACTTCTTGGTAGTCATAGCTGGAAACCCGTCCGCCAAATTATATCGCGTCTGAATACCAAAAACTTCTGTTGTCCCCGTTCCCGTACGATCGCCTTTTTGCACACCGTTATCACGAACGTATTTTAATGCGTCTAAATATTGCCTCATAAGCCCTCCTTGCCTACCTCAAATTATGACAATATCTTCCAAAAACCACAAGCAGAATCACTAGTAGTTTTAACAACAAACACGCAATTTTTTACGACAATTTAGTCAAGACTTTGTCGATTAGACCGTATTTTACGGCTTCATCTGGCGTCATCCAATAGTCACGCTCCATATCGGATTTAACCTTAGCCAACTTCTGACCGGTGTTTTTCGCCATAATCTTCGCTAGCATCTCCTTAACTTCCAAAGTTTCCTTCATGTCAATTTCCATGTCAGTCACTTTTCCGTGCGTTCCAGAAGACGGCTGATGAATCATCACCTTGGCGTGCGGCAAGCAAAACCTCTTGCCCTTAGCGCCAGAGCTGAGCAAAAACGCCCCCATGCTTGCCTGCAAACCAATTCCATACGTCGCCACATCGGGCTTAATAAAATTCATCGTGTCGTAAATTGCCATACCGTCATAAACGCTGCCGCCTGGGCTATTGATATATAGCGATATATCAGCCTGCGGGTCAACATATGCCAAATGCAGTAATTGCGCCACTACACTGTTAGCGGTATGCTCGTTAACATCTTCGCCAAGGAAAATAATTCTCTCATTCAACAATCTCGAATAGATATCGAAAGCACGCTCGCCGTCGGCCGACTTTTCAACGACAGTTGGAATGAGATATGATTTTGGCATATTTACCCTATTTCTTCGTGTTTAATTCGACCAATTTAGCAACGGTCTTATCTGTAATCATTCGGTTGGCAATGTCGCGGTGAACATTTGGGTTATCGAATTGCTCCAGTATTTTCTTATCTTTACCGTATTGTTGCTTGAAGAAGTCAATTTGTTTCTGGATTTCATCGCGAGAAGCATCAATCTTCAATTCCTTCGACAATTCAGCCAATACCAGACCAGCCTTAACGCGCTTTTCCGCAGCTGGACGAGCTTCTTTCTTCACCCACTCCTCTTTATCCTTGAAACCCTGAGTCTTCAAATAGCTGTCCAAACTCAGTCCGCTATACATCAAATTCTGAGTCAAGTCACGCTCGATTGATCGCAATTGATCCTCAACCAAAAGTTCTGGCAGCGCGGCTTTACTTTTTTCCGTCAATTCACCAACCAGCGCGTCCTTAAACTTCTCGTCAGCTTCACGCTCTTTTTGTGCGGTAAGTTCACGCTTGATGTCCGCTTTTACTTCTTTCATCTCTGTAAATGGACCACATTTTGCAGCAAATTCATCGTTTAGTTCTGGCAATTTCAATTCATTAACCTTGTGAAGTTTCACGGTAAACACAACGTCTTGACCTGCCAGATTATCAGCGTGATAATCCTCTGGGAATTTCAGTTTCAAATCAAATTCTTCGCCAGCCTTATGACCAATCACACCTTCTTCAAATCCAGGAATGAATTGACCTTCGCCAAGCTTCAAGCCATATTCCTTAGCCGAACCGCCCTCAAACGCCACGCCATCTTTTTTTCCTGTAAAGTCAATCACAGCTTCGTCGCCAGCCTTAGCGGCACGCTTGACCTCTGATTTTTCAGAATAGTTTTTACGAATTCGTTCAATAACCTCGTCGACATCTTTATCCTCGACTTTGGCTACGTCTTTGTTTGCTGTCAATTTTTTGTAATCGCCCAATTTTACTGGCGGAATAACTTCAACTTCAGCCGTAAATTCCAACTCAGAACCAGGAACAAACTTCTTAACTTCAACACTTGGTCGATCTAAAGCTTGCAATTTTTCCTGCAAAAACGCCTCAGCTACAGCCTTTGACAAAGCATTCTCTAAGATCTGCTCCTGTAAAGCATTAGGATCGACATGCTTAGCGGCTATGCTTGCGGGAACTTTTCCTTTGCGGAAACCTGGAACTTTAATGTCGCGCGCCAACTTCGTCAAGGAAACCTGCTCTGCGTCAGCCAATTCGCTAGCACCCAAAGAAATCGTCAATTGAACTTTAGTATCTGATAGTTTTTTTACAGTAGTCTTCATAAAGACTAATTATAACAGATATCAGACTATATCTCAAACAGAGCGTCCTCATCGCCATCATATCGACGATCTTTGACAATTGTCACGATTCGTTCAGCGCTAACCTTTTGCTCATCAGATTCCACCAAGTTTCGAACCGTGTATGCACCGCTAGCAATTTCATCCTCACCCACGAACACCGCAAACGGAATTTGCTTTTTCAGTGCCGCTTTTATCTGCTTGTCAATCTTTCTACCAGTGATATCCAGCTCTGCTCGCACGCCTTCACTGCGCAATTTTCGCGCCAAATCGTCCGCGCCAGCCATAGATTCTTTTGATACCGGAATTATATACACATCTGTTTTAGACGCCAATTTAGGCAACAAATTGTGCACTTCCAAAAATTGCCCCATTGTTGTCGCGCCCATGCCAACGCCGACCGTAGCAATCGGCTCAACGCCAAATAGCCCAACCAATCCGTCATATCGTCCTCCGCCAAACAACGCTCGGTTATTCTCTGGTGAATTATCAAAGAGCTCAAAAACCATGCCCGTGTAATAGTCCAGACCGCGCATCAAAGTAACATCAAACACTGCATTCATAATGCCTTTTTGGCTAAGCAATTTCATCACTTCGCGAAGTTGCTTGACGCTTTCATCTTCCATCAATTCGCTAGGCAAATCATCAACAGATTTCATACTGATCATCTTGGCCAACTTCGGCAAACCCTCTGATGCTTGATTGCCAAAAATCTCAATCGCCTGACGCTTAAATTCTTCGGCAGGAATCTTATTTTTCCTATCGAGCAGCTTCATCATCATCGTCGAACCAACAATATCAAGCTTCAAAAATTGACTCATCAAACGATTGATCAATTGGCGATTATTAACCCTGACTGTAAACATTTCCTGCTTGGCGCCAAAATTCATCACGCTAGCGTGACTCAGCTCAATAATCTCCGCGTCCGCCGCCGCGCCGTCCACGCCAAACAAATCCGCGTTCAATTGCCAAAACTCACGTTCACGCCCACGTTGTGGCCGTTCATAGCGCATAAAATTAGCAATTGAATACAGCCGTGCAGGCATCGCCAATTCCTGCCGCTTAGCCGCCACCATTCGAGAAATCGACGGCGTCATCTCAGGACGAATTGCCACCATTCGACCGCCACGATCTTCAAAAGCGTATGTCTGCTCGCCCGCCAATTCCTGACCTGACTTCGCCAGATAAATATCTAGCGGCTCCAGCAGCGGCGCACCGTATTCTTCATAGCCAAAACTCTCAACCGTCTTGTGCCAAACATTAAAAATGTAATTCTGCAGACGCTTTTCCTCTGGAAAATAGTCTCGCGAACCTTTGTAACTTTGTGTAGATAAACTGCTCATGTTAGCTCCATTATGTCATTATTTCTTATTTATAGCAATCAAAAACGCCGAGGCAGAACTCGGCGCGTACAATCAAAAATCAGAGTCCTACCTCGGCAACACGTGTGAATGATGGAATTTAGGTAAAATCATACGTCCATTATAGTAAATTTCATGCTTTTTGTAAAGTGACTGTTGACAGCGGGTCTAATAATTGATACGTATATATCAGCCTTTGCGTCCGCAAGGGTCGGCGTTTCGCCCGAGTCAATTGGGCTTGAGACGTCCCACTTCGCGGAGAATAACCTCTCTGCTCAACACTGAAGAGGTGTTAAACCATGGCACGCAGCAGCAACTGCTCGATGACCGGACTCTCCAAGAGTATTTGTCCGTGCTTCAAGTGTACGACGAAGCGTAATAACGCACACTTGCGTAGCGGAGACAACCGGGCTAAGCGAAAGAGCACGAACCCGCACAACGACGGAATCAAGAGCAATCGCAATCCTAAGCGTTTCCGTCGCTGACAGCTAGCCATCAAAGACCTGAGTCGTGTCTATAAACCAACTCTTTTTCTTGCTAAACTGTTCATATGAAATATTTTACAATAGTTAAATATCACCCCTGCGTTCAGCTAGCTCACGCCTATGAGCATTTATTTGTGTCTACGGTTACAGAATATCTTTACCAGCACAATAGATATAAGCTATTAGACTATTCATTAAACGGCGAAACCTACGAATCAGGCATAATAGTCATTAACGGTGAATGTTATAATAATGAATCCGAAAAATTATTAAATAATATAGCAACCATGAAAGCCGACTTAGGGTCGGAGAAATCTGGATATCTGCCGGTCGCGCAAGCGATATCCCAAATAGGCGCCGAAGAGCCAAACATGCTTTATATCGGCAATCCAGAAAGAGTAATTAAAGAGCTGAAAAAACTCAACACGAAATCCTGGAAAAATATAGACTCAGTTAGCCTACTGCCAGATACAAAGGCTATAAATGAAGACGTTGTCGATTTAATATACCCGACAAATCAACTATCAAATATTAATTCACCTTTAGAATTAAACATCGAGATCAAAGACCAGCCTCTACAAATCTGTGCATTATGGTGCGAGCTAGCTAGATTTATAGGACTATCAGTTGGACAGAGAATTTGTCATAATTTCAGTACATATTTTAGTAGTGAACATATAAACAACGACGACACAACTATGACCTATACTGCCACTTTTTCTGTCAATAGACATTCTCAATCAGAAATAAATTTAGAAGAAGTCGCTTTATTATCCAGAAAAACCATAAATGAGATTATCACGCCGGATGTATTAGTTAGGTTTTCTGCGTATTTGTCTTCCGTGTCATATTCTCACAATCCACACTTTGCACCAGATATATCTTATACGGCGCAGAATCTTGGAGTTCTAATAGGTTCACAAGGATGGAAAAACATCGCCACTTCAGATAACATGAAAAAAATATTACAAGCAGTATCATACGGCCTACATTACGGAAATAGCTCAATTGATCTATAAATCACACCTCGACAACGTCAATACATTCTGCTGCAACCAACAATACATCGCCACAGTCGCTGCCGCACCAACGTTTATAGAGCGAGTCGAGCCGAATTGCTCAATCGCCACAATCTGATCCGCAGCGCCGGCCATTTCCGCAGAAATCCCCGGCCCTTCTTGCCCAAATACCAAAACCGCACGCTTCGGTAAACTCGTCTGCGACATATTAACACTGCCCGGGATATTATCAATAGCAATAATTTCCCTGCCCTCATTACGCATTTTTTCAACAAACTCTTCCGTCGTCGCCAAATACGTAATGTGAAGATATTTATCCGTCATCATGGCGCCGCGCTTATTCCACTGCCTGCGCCCAATCACATAAATCTGCCGCACGCCAAACGCATTAGCGCTCCTGACAATTGTCCCCATATTAAAATCTCGCTCGGTATTTTCCAGCGCAATCACCAAACCGTGATCTTCAGAATCCAGCTCGCTTATAATTTCCGATTCGCTCCGACCCTTAAACTTATCAATGACATTTCTTTTATCTTCCATCTCTGTTATTTTAGCAAAGTTCTTGAGCAAATAACAAAAGCTGAGAGCCTTCTATTGACTTAATCACCATAGAATGGTATAAGTAATATTGGTTTTCGTTAATGAGTTGAGATTACTCCTCATCCGAAAACGTTCATTGACAAGCAGCCAAAGCACGAGATGAGGTTTTATTTCTTTTTCTGGAAGAAATTGGAAAGAGGAATGAGATCTCATCTCGTGCATTAAAGAATATGCATATATCGCAGCTCCGCGAAGATGAGAAAACACCAGAAAGGTGAAGGATCGTGAATAAAAAGACCAATACGACGGCACTGGAGAATTTTCTTTGTCGAGCAATCGCGTCTGTCGAGGGGAAGAAATTGACCCTCGACTATATCCCGAAAGAAGGTCTGATATCACACGCGATTGCCACTGATGTAGAAGTTAGGAAACTTCTCGTCCAGCTAAGCGAAGAATCCACTGCGCTGGCACAAGTAGCGCAAAGTCTTCTGAACTACACGGAGACAGAAGACTAACAACGCGGGATATATGATGAGTTGATCCACATTCTTTTTTATGGCTGCTTGTCATATATCCCCTGAAATCATTTTAGAATAGTCTCATTTGAGGCTATTTTTATATATTCTATTGACTTTTTTACACAAGTGTGGTATAAATGAAGGTAGCTTTTGTTGACAAGTTGAGATTTATTCCTTGTCCGAAAGTGAACTTTGACAGGCAATCGAACACAAGATGAGTTTTTATTTCTTTTTTAAAACCACCATAAGAGAGATAAGATCTCATCTTGTATTGTAAGGAACAATACGTCGCAATCCTGCGGATGAGAAAACAGAAAGATAGCACAATGTTTATCGATGTCTCTGACGATCTTTCCGCTACGACGAAAGACCTGAGTTCGAAATGGCACACCGCCATGGAGATCATCTGCAAGGACGAGTATATCCCCGTCCTTCAAGTAAGGCGATTCGTCCAAATGATTCGCGACACGTGTCAACGAGTGCAAGACCTCCAGGTCTATGCGAACATGTGTCTCGCGCAATCTCCAGCCATCGTTGTGGGTGTCAACATCTACAACGATGCTGTACGCGTCGCTTCAGCTCTAGAGGAGCTGAAAATCTTCGTTGACAAGCACGTCGCCACCATGACGGACGAAGACGAAGGTCAGTTCAAGAATATCTTGGACGAGATCGATGATACTCTTCTGTGCTTGATGTACGCAGGAGAATCCATGCAAAGCCGCGACGAAGCTGTACTCAGTGATCCCTGGATTGACTGACAGTATATAGTCTACATGGCGGGTGATTGTTCTTTTACGATTGCCTGTCATGTAGACTCTGAATTTACGACATTAAAAATCACCCTGAGTATGGGTGATTTTCTTATGGTGAAAAAATTCAGTTCTTGGTGCGGATGAAAGGACTTGAACCTTCACGTACTTGCGTAC
>SDRQ01000001.1 GCA_007845355.1 TM7 phylum sp. oral taxon 352 | reverse complement strand
CCCCTCGAAACTGGACAAGAGGTGGTGAAGACTGAGATGAGGGTTCTTCCTGACGTCGTTCTTTCTGAAGGACTATCAATTAGTAGCACTACTGCACATGTAGGTGAGCAGTTAACGGGTACTTTCAAGTTAGAGAATCTTAGCTCTAGTGTATCTAATCATAATCAGCAGCTATGTTATATCATTCGCAGACGGCAGGGTGGTAACTATGATTTAGGATGTCTGCCTACGAGTGGAATTCCACCTAAGAGCCAATCAAGCTTCTCTCTGAGTCGTACGTTTAATGAACCTGGTGAATATGAAGCGTTCTTTTCGCTTTATGACAATGGAGTATGGCGCGAAGGAGCTTATCCTCCAGGACTTACAGGAAAGGAATCTTCTCGCACCACCTTCACAGTTCTCCCTAGCTTAACACTCACTCAAGGCATAACATTCTCTAGCGCTAACCCTCGATCTGGCGATTCAGTCACAACTACATTCAAACTAAAAAACTCCTCTAATCAACCAATAACAACCAGTGAGTACACTTGTCTAATCCTGCGTAACCAAAGCGGGCAAAACTACGATCTAGGATGTCTTTCTCCATCAACAATTCAGTCAAATCAAGAGTTAGAATTCAAAGCAACTCGTCCATTCCCAGTAGGTACATATAACGCATATTTCTCTACATTTGACGGTAGAAGGTGGCAAGACTACAAAACACCACCCCTCGAAACTGGACAAGAGGTGGTGAAGGCTGAGATGAGGGTTT
The DNA here is from genome assembly GCA_007845355.1 of TM7 phylum sp. oral taxon 352. Classification (GTDB taxonomy): domain Bacteria; phylum Patescibacteriota; class Saccharimonadia; order Saccharimonadales; family Saccharimonadaceae; genus Nanosynbacter. The sequence continues at coordinate 72,630 of SDRQ01000001.1, read as the reverse complement.
CTGCTTAATTGTTTGAGAACATACTCTTAACTTCGCCTATAAACGAATCTTCCGAGAACTCGCGGGACGCTTTCTCCCGCAAGTTTTTGGCTTTATTGAATGATGATTCTATATCATCCAGAGTCTGCTTAATACATTTCGTATATGCTTTTGGATTAGTGATGTCGTCAACTATGAAGCCGTTTTCACCTATAAAGTCAGGAAGTCCGCCAACTCTAGCTGCAATTATTGGTAGTCCGCGCAAAGCTATCTCGACTGGCGTATTTGGCATACCGTCAAAAAGTGAGGTATATAGGAAAGCGTCATATTTTTCAGCCGGCAGAGACGCCACTCCGTTAAATCCACCGATATAATGAACACGTGGATGCGGCGGTAGGCTACTTGCAGGGAACTCTGGTGAAGGATCTCCGTACATATCTATATGAACGTCTTCAGGAAGAAGATCTGCAATTTCCGATACTAATTTAGGCAATTTTTCTGGCGCCAGTCGAGAAGCCCATAATATTCTACGGCTATTCGGTAATTTATCTACTACAGGATAATGATTTTTTGTCAGTGGTTGATGATGTACGACTATTTTTTGAGGATCGTAGGCATATTCATTGACCCACATAGATTTTACTGCTTCGTTGTCTGTCGTAATTAAATCAAGAAGTTGATATACCTGCGGTATGTGACTGTGTGAAAATCCAAAAATTCGTCCCGTTTCATCAGTACTCTGACTATATGCAGTAGCTATTACTCGCTTGTTGGTCGCTTTTATGTATGTTTCGTGATCGCGCACAAAATCATAAGCCAGCTCGGAATTAAGAATATGTAAAGTTTTAATATTGGTGTTTTCGATCAATTGTTCAAGTAATCTGTATTTTTGGTCAATACTAAAGAACCGAGTTATTGTCCCAAATTGTAAGAAATCTATTTTCTTATCTAGTTGCGACCTCCATTCTGAATAGTCAGCAGGAACTTCATTAGTGGAGATAACGAGCACTTTCTTTCCTATTGAAGCTGCGGTGTTTGCGTAATTGACGGCAAATAAATCTGCGCCACCTCTCTTAAGCCAGGGCACAAATAGGGCATAATCGTAGTTATCACTTCGTAATTCCTTGCACATTTCCCAGTATGCAAGACCAACTCGATAATGGTCGTCGGTGATTGTGTGGTATGTGCTTGGTAGTGGTGATGGTGGAAAAATTTCTTTTTCTATTGAGTGAAGAGCTTTCCATTCTGTTTTCAGCCATTTTGGTATAGATTCTACAGTTTGTGAATGTGCTGGTCGTTTTAGTAATGCATTGCGTCCGCGGCGTATTATAGCCAGGGGTCGGCGGATCAATCCTAACGGTATGCGCGATCGTATGATTAATTCTTTGATTGTATTTTTTGTTTGACGGTGCTGCTCTGATTGAGGAACGCGAATTTTGTTGATATCTATAGAGCGAAAATTGGACGGCTTAAATATTGGATGTGCATGCAGTAATGATCGACTAGCTTTTTGGCGTGCCCACTCTGATCCTGATGACTTACGACGTACAAATATTGCTGTTTGTGGAATGAGAATGTTTTTTACGCCATTTTCAATCAAGCAACAACTTAAGTACCAGTCCTCATATCCATATCCTGGGCTATTTGGTGCATACGGGAATTTTTTAAGAAGTGTAATTGGTGCGATGATAACGGAATTCCAGCGTCCAGATAGAACGCTTAATAGGATATCTTGGTCCTTAGTGGTGCAGCCAGTTTTTTGGACAATAGAGTCCGCGCCCTCGAATTCTATGGTATAAGCGCTGTGGGCAACATATTTCCCGTAAGGTTTTTTTAATAGCAATTGAACACTGTCGTGTAGCCAATTTTCACTCATTAAATCATCGGCGTCGATAAAAGAAACAAATTGACCGTGCGCTTTTTTTATGGCGCTATTTCTAGAACTTGAAAGATCTCCATGATCCCATTGATATATATGTATAGGCAGACCGGTATAGTTATTGAAATAATCAATAGTCTGATCATCGCCTCTGTCTATAGAAACTATCACTTCATAAGATATAGACGCTTCCTCAATTTTTTTTACAGCACGCTCGACTGATTTCATAGTCTTATGCGCAACAAGACCCTCGCGGTGGGCAGTTATAATAATAGACAATACACAATCTTTCTTATTCATAATTCAGATTATAGACTAGGTAGCTTCTTTAGTCTATTTTGTGCTATTATGATATTTGTAATGAAAGAGTGGAGTAAGAATAAACCTGGGGTAGTTTTCTTTTTTGTAGTCTGGTTTATATTATCAATATCATTTATTGGTAATTTTTTTGGAACAGGACTATGGAGCGGCTGGTTTGACGGTTTTCAGAAAGATTCGTCTGCCATAGTAGAGAAAACGGCTTATTGCAAAAATAAATATGATTACAAAGGTCCGTTAATAGCAACCGACAGTAAAGATTACAATAAGATAATGATGAGCCAAGATTGTAATCCGTCTCAGGTAAAACCTTATGTATCTCAATACGGTTTACAGGCGAGGGTTATAGCTGGATTATCTCCTAATGATACCTCCAAAATCCCAGCTTACATAAAAAGAGTGTCTATATTCCTGGCTGTGTTTACCGCCTTTTTGCTAGCCTTAGTTGTTCAAAAAATAAGAGCGCTGTTTGGCGGAATTACCGCCTCTGTCTTTGTTGTAATGCTGGCATTTAGTCCTTGGATTACTGGGTATGCTCGTAATATATATTGGATAGAGCCGCTATTGATAGCTCCGTTTGTAATATCTTTTGTTGGCTATCAATATTTTAAGAAATCAAAAAAACTTTGGCTATTTTACATTATTGAATCTGTAGCTATGTTCCTCAAGCTACTAAATGGATATGAATACGTATCGACAATCGCTATATCCGTATTAGTTCCTATAATATTCTTTGAATTAGTTCATAAAAACGTGAAAATTATTAATCTTTGGAAGCAAGCAGTGTCCGTGTTTGCTGCTACGGTTGTTGCGTTTTTCGGTGCTTATTGGGTAAACTTTATGTCGCTTACTGATTATTACGGATCGTCCGATAAAGCCGCAAACGCTATAAACGCCAGAGCGTCAGATAGGGGAATTTCTGGTATACGTTCTATGAGGGCATACGCCGTCGGTAACTTTAAAATCTTACGACCTGAAACTTATAACTTCATAAATCAAATAGTTAATCTGGACAATATGGCTAATAATAGCGGAAAAACGTATAAGTATATTATTGTAAATGTCGTTAATTATTTGCTACTTCCAGCAATTACTTTGCCTGTACATATTAATGGTATGTTTGGCGAGTTTATACAGTCTATTCTATTCTGGACTATCCTTGGGTATTTGATTATTCTTAGCTCCAGAAAGATTATTGGTAAGAAATACAGCCGACCTTTCCTTTGGTCTATGAATTTCTCTGCTATTGGAGCTTTTTGTTGGCTTGCTCTTATGCCAGGGCACGCATTGCCGCACGCTCACATAAACGGCATTATATTCTACATACCTCTACTGTTGTTTGTATATGTATTGATTGGGTTGTGGGCTGATTATGTAGTAAAAAGGACGGTGAAATATGAATAGTACAGTTATTATTGGTGGTGGATTTTATGGGCTAAGGATAGCACTATATCTGCACGAAGAGCTTGGTGTAGACAATATAATTATTATCGAGAAGGAAACTGCGTTGATGGATAGAGCATCTTATGTGAATCAGGCGCGCATCCATAATGGATATCATTATCCTCGCAGTGTTTTGACTGGGTTTCGTTCAGCGGTTAACTTCCCAGTTTTTGTTGATGAATACGGTCCAGCTGTAGTATCTAATTTTGAGAAATATTATGGAATTGCTAAGCATCTTTCAAAGGTTAACGCTAAGCAATTCGAACATTTTTGTGAGAAGATTGGTTCTGAAATTGAGCGTGCTCCGCATGATATAGAAAAAATGTTTAATCCGTCGTTAATCGAAGAGGTTTTTAAGGTTAAAGAATATGCGTTCAATTCACGCAAGCTAAGAGAGCTTTTGGTAGAGCGCATTAATAAATATAAGGGCATTAGTATTCATACTGGAGAATCTGTCAGTAAAATTGAATTGCCTACTGGCGGCGCGGGTAAAATAAATGTTGTTACTGATCGTGATAATTATGAAGCGGATTTTGTTTTAAACTGTACTTACTCAAATATTAATACACTGCATCGTGCGTCTGGATTACCGCTAGTTGGACTTAAGCATGAAATTACCGAGATGTGTCTTGTTGAGCTACCTCAGCAGCTTAAGGACTTTAGCATAACAGTGATGGATGGTCCGTTTTTCTCGATTATGCCATTTCCTTCGAAGAATTTATATACTCTTTCACACGTTCGTTACACGCCACATGAATCGTGGATTGATGATGAAAATACTAGCGCCGAGCGTATCAAAACTCATGAATATTTGAAAAATCGCCCCTTTAAATCAAACTATAGACAGATGTATAATGATGTTGTGAGGTTTATTCCAGCCTTGAAAAATATGAAATATCGTGAATCTATCGTTGAAGTGAAGACGGTTTTAGTGAAGAGTGAAGACGATGACAGTCGTCCGATATTGTTCAGAAATGACTTTGGTAACGATGGATATATTTGTATTATGGGCGGAAAATTAGATAATATTTATGACGCTTTTGAGGAATTGAGGAGGATATATGGTCAAGAAAAAGCAAACTAATAAAACTGTAAAGAAACAAGATATTTTTGTATCTGTTGTGGTTGGAGTTGATCGTAACTATATTGGCTTGGGCGAATATTTAACGGATTTATCGAAATTACTTGGTGGTAGTTATGAAAATTACGAAATCATCGTGATAGATAATGAATTGAAGCCAGAAGTTGCAAAAGAAGTGATAGATATATTAAAGGTGTTGCCGTGCATACGCTTAATTCGTCTATCTAGGGAATATAGTTATGATATCGCTCTTATGGCTGGGATTCAGGGGGCAATCGGAGATTATGTAGTACTGACTAACCCAGCAATTGACCCAATAGATGCCATACCTTCTATCGTCGAAGAAAACAAGAAATATGACATCGTTAATGGAATAGCAACTAACCACACGAAGAAAGATGATTTAGGTAGGCGAACGTTTTATTGGTACAACCGTCGATATCTCGGTGTTGACATTCCTGCTGCCGCGACATATTTTATCGCACTCAGTAGGCGTGCAGTAAAAGCTGTTTCTACTACAAATAGGCACGATGGGCATATTCGTCATTTGATTCGTCAAATTGGATATAAATGTGCGGAATATCGCTATGAAGTGAAAGTAGACCCAGTAAAGACACGTAAACTGCGCACGGGAGTGTTGGAAGCTATAGATATAGCAGCTAGCCACTCCACCCAACCACTAAGGGCTATGTCGTGGGTTGGCGTCGGCGCTAGTGTTATTAATCTAATTTACGCATTATACGTTGTTTGCGTATCAGTATTTAAGCGCGACGTGGCTGCGGGATGGACAACTATGTCCTTGCAGCTTTCTGTGATGTTTTTCTTGCTATTTATGTTTTTGGTTGTATTAGCGGAATATGTTGGAAAAATACTTAAAGAGGCGCGAGACGATGCTTCATATATAGTGATGGATGAATTAAGTAGTACGGTATCTATTGCCGATACAGAAAGAAAAAATCTTTCGGAGTAATAATATGGGCAAAATAACTTCTGAGAAAATAAACCAATTACATCCAGAATGGGAATTTCCAGAGTTTGAAATTGATGAGATAAACAAGAAAAAGCATAAATATTGCGTGTGTGTTTTTGTTATCAATGAAGGGGAGCGCATCCAAAAACAGCTACAGAAGATGAAACCGCTGGCTGACCAAATCGATATCGTGGTGGCTGACGGCGGAAGTACTGATGGGTCGCTTGGAATTGATTTTCTAAAGTCGCAAGACGTGCGAGCTTTATTGACGAAAAAAGGTAAGGGTAAACTGAGCGCACAGATGAGAATGGCGTTTGCCTGGGCTCTCTCTGAAGGCTATGAGGGCGTTGTGGTTGTCGATGGAAACGGCAAGGATAGTATAGAAAGAATTCCTAACTTCATCAAACTGCTTGACCAAGGATATGATCATGTCCAAGGCTCACGATTTATACCAGGCGGTAAGGCTGTAAATACGCCGCTTTCGAGGGAAGTTGGTCTTCATCTTATTCACGCGCCGTTGATAAGTCTTGCGGCTGGAAAAAGACATACCGATACGACAAATGGATTCCGTGCTTATAGCGCAAAATTGCTCAAAGATCCAGATATTGCTGTATTTCGTGATATATTTCAAACATACGAACTTCATTATTATCTCGCTATTGAAAGTAGTCGTCGTAAGCAATATAAAACAGCTGAAACGCCAGTTGTGCGAACATATCCGAAGAAGGGCAAGACACCAACGAAGATTAGTCCAATCAAGGGGAATATGCACGTTATGAACGTACTACTTCGTGCGGTGGCTGGAAAATATCGTAAGCCTAAAAAATAGTCCGTTTACGATAATATTGTTAAACCACTCGCGATTAGTGTTTATTAGTTTCTACACATTTATCGGCGTTATGTAGGCAGAAGTTACTCTTATAGATATATAAGTTATCTTCTTTAACAGGCATCTCGCGGTAAGATATGTCTTGTATTTCGAACGAAACTCCTGGTATCAAACTGTAGGCTTTAGGTGATATTCGTACAGATGAGTCGTTTGGTCCTAGCGCTATCGGAAAACTCCAACTAGTGCTATACGGTGGCAGTGATATTGGATATTCCTGTAGCGACGATCCAGATATTTCCAATAGATATCTTGGCAACTTAGAAGTCATAGGTAAGATACTTTTTGCCTTGTAACGCACAGATATCTCAAATACTCTAATATTATTGCCAGTGCCGGCATTAATGATGTAATCTCCGCTTGAAGATTTTTGCACGCGACGTTCTGGGTGTATCGTGGTTTTTTGATTTGCGTTATCAGATTGGCGTTTCCATAATACATGAGAATCATTTGTCGCAATTACGGTATAATTATTCAAAAGTTCTTTGTAAAATTGCCAATGACGCGACCATAACCATTCTTCGTAAACGAAATATGACGGGTTTAATGTTATGACGTAATCGGGTTTCTGTTCTATAAAATCTTTAGTGTATTTATCTCTTCTATCAGGGCCTAATGCATGTATAATATAGTCTTCACCTCCCGAAGATCCGTTTTTCTGCTTGTGAATAGAGTCATAAACGCTGGTATAAGTAGACCAGATACTAGCACCATTTTTAATGTACGGAGCAAAAGCCTCTAATCGCTTTTTCCACGTAACACTCACGTATTCAGAGTCGTCAGTAGAATGTCTAGCCCTCCTTGATTCGGTGACAATATGTTTTACTGGCATCCAGCTGATTTTTTGCAGGAATATTGCCGTGTTGTATCCAATAGTAACTACACAGCCGAGTAGTAGTCCGAACACTATAAACGAAACTTTCTTATTTATAGCATTAACGTTCGGCTTCTTTGTTCGGATTATTTTATCCGCCGCGTAAATTAAGACCATTACAAGAATAGATCCTGCAGCTCTTTCTAATGGTATAAGTTGTGCACCAGGCGCCCAATAGCCAGTTATGGAGACAGCGAACACTATAATTCCATACAGTAATAATATAGAAAAGGTGGAAAATTCTTTTTTTGATAATATTTTTTTCTTTATGCTTATTATATATGCGGCAACTCCACCTATCATAACAGGTAACATATAAAGTAACATTCTTTTTGTGACGAGCTGGTCAAGGGTATTTAATTGCAGGAAACTATTTGGAGGAGCCCCAAAATACCACCCTTGGTCTTTAGGGACTTCAATCAATGCGTAACGAAGCGCGTCGTGTGCATGACCGAGCGTCATAATTGATAGTACGGCGTAAACTGCAATTGCCACACCAAACAACTCTCCGAAAAATATCATTATCTTTTTCTTTGTAGTTTCTTTTGAGCGAATGTATCGAATGGCTTTAATGATAACGTAAGCAAGAATAAAGGCTAGTCCTTGTTCGGTGCCGCACGCGACAGAAAGCCCCATAATTGTATATAAAATAGGATAATAGAGGTTAATTTTATTTTTGCCAATAGTCATCTGCCAATTCGGACGCCATAACATGAAAGCTGCAGCGATAAACGGGAATGTTGTTCTGAGGCCGAGAAGAGAATTGCCTGCCCAAATAGCGTCAATAGCGTCAATAGAGATTATTGTGAATATACTAGTTGCGAAGATGGATTTTTTAACATTTCTAAAATAAGCCCAAAACAGAAAAAAGGACGAAACGAGGAATAATATTGGCGATACCAACAATTTTGCAACTTCCACTGCGAATAAATTGTGTCCCATAATATAAAATAATGGAAAATGAAGAAGCGGAACTCCGACTCCGTGAAAGAATGGGAAATCTCGTGCCAGAACTTCACCGTCCAGTAGGCGACGGAGCGGGTTGTATAATTGGAAAGTTCCATTGGCTGCATACGAATCCATAGCTAAGCCGTTTCCCAATGCCGCAAGCGTAGCGAAAATTACAAAAACTAGTATGTAAACGACGCTTACAAATACTGCAGTAAAAAGTAGCGCTCGTTTAAGATTTATATTACTTAGAGTCTTACGTATATTCATATTACTTAAACTATTCTAAATTGATATCAGGGATATGTCTATACTAACTAGTGTTATGTCTTTTATATAAAATCTACTATAATAAATACAGGAGGAATTATATTAATGAAAACTGCACTGATTGGATACACTGGATTTGTTGGCGGAAATATTAAGAACCAACACGAGTTTGACGATTATTATAATAGTAAGAACATATCTGATATTGAAGGTAAAGAATATGATCTCGTGGTTAGCGCTGCGAATCGTGCTGAGATGTGGCGAATTAATCAAGAGCCAGAGGTTGATCGTGCAGAAATTGAAGATTTTATATCGCACATCGAAAAGGCGAAAATTAAGAAACTTGCGCTAATTTCAACAGTTGGAGTTTATAAAAATCCAAATGGTGCCAATGAAGATACGCCTATTGAAACAGAAGGTCTATTGCCGTACGGAGTTAACAGGTATTACCTTGAGCAATTTTGTCGCGAGAATTTTGACACGACTATTGTCCGCTTGCCGGGTTTATTTGGTGACGGTTTGAAGAAGAATGTTATTTATGATCTGATGAATAACAATATGGTTGAAAAAATACACGCTGATGGTATGTACCAATATTATAATCTTGATAACATCTGGCGAGATATTAACATTGCTTTGGAGAATAACTTACCATTAGTTAACCTTGCTACGCCACCAGTCAGTACGCGAGAAGTTGCGAAGGTTGCTTTTGGCATAGATTTTACCAATAAGCCAGAGGGAATAAATCCCGCATATTGGGATATGCATAGCAAATACGCGTCTGTTTATGGAGGTGAAGGAGAATATCTCTATACAAAAGAACAAGAGTTAGATGATATTAAAAAGTTTGTTGCAAGAAGTAGGTAAGGTATGAAATTAGCTATATCAAATATTGCCTGGACTAACGAAGAAGAGGCGGACGTTGCGGCGAAACTGCAAGAGCTTGGCGTGCGTTATATTGAGATTGCGCCAACTAAGATTTGGAGCGATCCAACTAAGGCTACTGTTGAACAGATCAATGAGTATATCGAATGGTGGAAGAAATACGATATTGAGATTGTAGCTTTTCAGTCGATGTTGTTTGCGCGACCTGATCTTAAAATGTTTGAATCAAGCGAGCTTCGTGATGAAACACGTCAATACCTAGCTGATTTTTTGCGATTAGCTGGCGATATGGGCGCTAGTCGATTAGTTTTTGGTTCGCCGAAGAATAGACAGCGAGGTGGAATGTCGACAGAAGAGGCAGATAATATTGCCAATCGCTTTTTCTCTGAACTTGGTGATGTCGCTAAGCAATATAATACGATGCTTTGCATCGAGCCGAACGCTCCTCAATATAACTGTGATTATATAACAACGGCTGATGAGGGCGCGCGACTTGTTCGCACAATCAACTCGGAAGGAATTGGCCTACATCTTGATACTGCATGTATGGCTCTAGCGGGCGATGATATTAGCAAATCAATACAAGATAATGGCGATATATTGAAACATTTCCATATTAGCGCTCCTATGTTGGATCGGGTTTACGATCGTGATGATGTTGATTATCGTGCCGCAGCTGATGCGTTAAAACGTATTGATTATAGCGGTGTTGTTTCAATCGAGATGCGTCCAGGCGAGCGGGGTGAGAACGTGAAGCGCGTGGAAGACGCTGTTTCGTTTGTGCGAAATATTTTTGAATAATTTCACTCTAAGCTCTTGCCTAGAAACAGATAGCATTTATGTGCTTAAATCGCTATAATATGTAGTATGATAACTGTAATAATTGCTGGTGGCTCAGGTACGCGTCTATGGCCGCTTTCAACTTCTACTCAACCGAAACAACTTTTAGCATTGACCAGTGAACGTACTATGGTTCAGCAGGCTTATGATCGAGCGAGGAAGCTTGGTGATACAGTTTATGTGGTAACTGAAGCCAGTCACGCTGAAGCGCTTAGAGCGCAGTTGCCAGAATTGCCAGACGAAGCGTTTTTGATTGAGCCAGGGCGACGAGGGACTGCGCATTGTATTATATTTGCCTTAGATTATATCAATCGTAATCACGATCACACTGAGCCTATTGCTTTTATTCATTCCGATCATAACGTCCGCGATATTCAAGGTTTTGCCCATTCGTTCGATACGGCGGCGCGCGTTTCTAGTGACCGCGGCTGCATTACGCTTATCGGTATTGAGCCTACTTTCCCGTCGACTGGATTTGGCTACATTCAACGCGATGGTGTGATTGATGCTCGAGCGGGTGTTTATAACGTTGAGTCGTTCAAAGAAAAGCCTAATTATGATACGGCGAAGCAATATGTTGAGTCGGGGAACTATTTGTGGAACTGTGGCTATTTTGTTGGCTCAGTTGACGTTTTTATGAATGAGATGAAACGAAGTGCTCCTGATTTGTGGTCAAATTATCAAACCTTAGCTTCCGTTGCTGAGTTTGGTGGCGAAGAATATAACAAGACGTACTTAGAGCTTGATAATCAAGTTATTGACATTGCTCTTATCGAGAAAGCGGCTGAGTTGGCGGTAGTGTCGGCTGACTTTGATTGGATGGATATTGGCAATTTCAAGGATCTGCATAATGCGGTAGCTAAGGACGAAAACGACAATTATGTTCGTGGCGAGAATATTCATACTATCGACATTGACAATACTTACATTCGCAATGAACAACCAGATAAACCAGTAGCGGTAATCGGTCTTGATAACGTGGTGGTCGTTAATACGCCCGATGGTGTGCTAGTAGCGCGCAGGGATGTTGCGGCTAAATGTGGCGATATAGCTAAGAAACTTCAGGCTTAATCTCAGCTTTTTCGACCATATTTTTCATATACAGCCAAAGTTTGCTCGGCCATGCGCTGCCATGAAAATGTCTTAACGTGTTTCTTGCCTTTTTTAACGAGTTCATTGCGTAATTTGTCATCAGATAAGATATCGTCAATTGATTTTGCTATGTCCTCGACACTGAAAGGGTCAAAATAGCGAGCGGCATCACCGTGGGTTTCTGGTAGGCAAGTGGCTGTGCTCGAGGCGACTGGTGCTCCGTGTAACATTGCCTCTAATCCTGGCAAGCCAAATCCTTCACTGAGCGAAGGGAAGCAATAAACTGCTGTATTTTCGTACATCCAGCGCAATTGCTCGTCTGATATAAAGCCGGTAAACACAACATTTTTAATTCCACGCTCATTTACATATGTCTCGTGGCGAGTGTAATTACTATCTTTTTTACCTGCCAAAGCCAGTGTTAAATCTGGATATTTTTTCTGTAACAAGGCAAAAGCGTCAATTAGCCGTCGAAGGTTTTTATGTGGTGTTGGTCTGCCGATATACATAATGAATTTTTTACCAATCAACTCGTCAACAGGTTCGTTGCCTTTTGGTAACTCATCCGCAGATTCCAAAGTTACAGTAATTTTCTCTGGGTTTACGCCGGTGAATTTAATCAAATCATTTTTTACGAAGTTGGAAATTGTGATGATGTGTGAGGATTTTTTGGCGACTTTTTTATTGACCCATTTATAAATTTGCTGCTTAATCCAGAAAACAACAGGATTTTTATCTGGATTTCTAAATCTAACGGTGGTCAAATCTTGCATCGTAGTAACAACTGGACTGGAATTATACCAAACAGGCTGCTGAACCATCGCAAAATGAACTAAGTCTGGATGGAGGCTTTCAAGTTGTTTTTTAAAGCCGATTTGCTCAGCAAAAGTGTATTCTTTATATGGGCAAATAACTTTCTGAAATCTTGGGTTGCTTGGTTGCCAACCATCGAAGTCTTTTGGCTTGAGTAGAATAACATAATCGTTTTTATTGTCAATTTTCTGCAAATAATGAATCAGCCGTTCGATGTACCGACCAGTGCTAGTTCTTAATGTTCGGGCGTCAATTACGATTTTCACGATAATGTTCCTTCCATGATTTATCAACTATATTTTTTATCGCTTTATGGAAAATTGCAGCTGAAAATTCGTTGGCTGTGGCTGAGATTTTTGTTGGTGAAACTTTTTTACCGGGAAGTTTCTCTAAGGTTTCTATCAATGAAGAATCTGTTTGCTCAGAAAAGAACCAGCCGTTTTTTTCGGGTTTTATATAATCAAGTGCGCCGCCAGCTTCATATGCAACCACTGGAATACCAGACGCCAACGATTCAACTGGCGCGATTCCAAAATCTTCGTGTGAACAAAAAATAAACAAATCTGCTTTTTTAATATATTTTTCTCGTGTGGCATTATCGACAAATCCTAAGAAATTAGTATGTTTATCGGCGATATTTTTTAGATTATCAACGTCTGGACCTTTTCCAATAATATCTAATTGCCAGCCAAGTTTCTGACAAGCTTTAATAGCAATGTCAAGCCGTTTCATTGGCACAATTCGCCCCCAAATCAGACAGCGAGGTTTTTTTTGGATGGACGTTTGCTTGCGATTTTTAGCGAGCGGCGAAAAGCTCGACACATCAATTGGCGGAAAAATAACCATACTTTTTCGCTGGTAAAACTCTTCAATATCAGCCTGAATTCCCGTAGAGTTGGCGATAAAAACATCAACTTGCTGAGCGGCGTTAAAATCTCGTTTTTTCAGTGGTCGGACTAGGGTTTTTAAGCCTAGGCGCGCCAGCCATTGCGGACGGAAACTTGGTCGTTTGATATATTCGTCGTAGTGTCGCCAATAAAAATGTGTTGGCGTGTGGCAATAACAAATATGAAGTTGATCTGGTCTGGATTTACGGACGAATTTTGCCTCGCCATTTCCCGAACTGGAGATGATAATGTCAAATTCGCTAAGATCAAGCTTAGTGAACCACCACTGTCTAAGAAGTGGCAGCAATCGTCGAATTTTTGAAAATGGCCATCGCTGTAAATAGCCAGTAACGACTTTATTATTTAATCTTTGTCGCCATTCATCGCTACAAAAAGAAGTGTAAATTGGCGCATCTGGGTACAATTTGTGAATTTCCAAAACGACTTTTTCGGCTCCGCCGCCGTAAATCCAATCGTGAACTATGGCAATTTTTGGCTTACTCATTAATTATCTTTCTGGAAAATAACCAAACAGGTTTTTAATAAAATTGTAATATCCAGCCAGAGACTCCAGTTTTGAACATAATATAAGTCAATTCGTCGTCGCTCTTCAAAGCTGATGCTGCGTCGACCAGACACTACTGCAAGTCCAGTGAGTCCTGATTTGACCGCTAATAAAACGTGTTTTTTGTCGTAGGCGCTTAACTCGTGTGGCACTAGCGCTCGCGGTCCGACTAGGCTAATGTCGCCCTTTACGACGTTGAATAACTGTGGCAATTCATCAAGGCTAAAGCGACGAATGAATCGACCAACTGGCGTCACGCGAAAATCATGATCAAGCTTGTCGCCGTTTTTACGGTATTCTTCAATTAGCTCAGGTTTACCGACCATTCGAAAGACTTCTTCGTCAGTTTTGCCGTCAAACTTTGCATAATGTGAGCGGAATTTGTAGACTTTAAACGGTCGATTGTAGCGAGTGAGACGTTTTTGTTGTTTGCCGTGCATTAAAATCGGTCCTGCTGGGTCGCTGATTTTTACGGCAATTGCCACCAAAAGCATAATTGGCGAGGCGATGATAATCCCAGCTGTTCCACCGATAATATCCATAATTCGCTTCACAATTCGCCCATAGCCCATTAGCGGCGTTGGATGAGTGTGAATTAGCGGCACGGAGTCGATGATATCAATAGTGTGTTTGGTGGTCATAATTCCGTCGAATTCCGGCGCTTGATAGAAATCCAGATAATGTTTCTGGGCAATTTGATAATGTTCGCTAACGTTTTTTGAGTCGGTTTGGATGATAACATCAATTTTATCCATGGTGAGCGCCGATTCTAATGACGATCGTCGAAGTTTTTTTAATTCAATAGGGATGAACTGGGTTTGCGCAACAATTCCGCTAATCTTAAAGCCAGTTAACGGATTAGTTTCTATAAAATCAGCCAAAACGTGAGTTAAGTCACAATTGCCAATTAATATAACACGACGCGCGCCCAAACCGCGCTTTAAGAGCTTTAGGCGAACAATATTGGCGGCGCTGCGGAAAATCATTAGTAAGATGAAGCCAATTCCAGTGGCGTAAACCGCGACAAGTTTGGCTGGGAATAATGGAGTATTGGTAAAGAACGCCACGGAAATCATAATCATAATTCCAGTTATTGACGCCAAAAGTATTTGTCCGAAGTTTCGCAATGGGTGTGTGTAAACCTCTCGGTCGTATAAGCCAAAGAAGTAGAACAGTACAATCCACAACGGCAGCGTCATAAAAATGGAGGTGATAAAATCCATAGCATTGATGCTGATATGGAATGGTCTAGGATCCAGGGAAATTCGCAAAATATAGGCAATAGTAAATGCGCTTAATAAAGCTATGATATCAAGAACGACCAGAACAATTTTGAAGTAAAAATCAGACTTTTTCCGCATAATCTCTGGGGTAATTATACAAAAATATGCCGATTATAGCAAAACAATGAATCGTATTTATAAAACTGCCAAAAAACCAAAAATGCACAAACATCGCGATGGTTAGAGATAAGATAAATTGAGCTTTAATTTTACGGATGTTTTTTATGGCGAGAAATATAATTGTTAACGGGACAATTAGAAGGGCAAATAGCCCGATGACTCCTATTCCGCTGAGTAATAATATGTAAAAAACGTAGACCGTTTGGTCCGCTGGGACGTTTACGTGAAGGTGTTTTTGGATGAAATTACCGAGATTGCCGAGTCCAACGCCAAAGAAGAACGTTCGCGGCGATGACAGCCAAGATTTTATGGCTAAGTCACTAGCGCTAAGTCTGTCGTTGGCGGAAGCTTCAACGAAACCAGCGGGCTGGAAAGAATTGTTGATTGACGGAACGTTTTTGGCGGGTTTTGGTGACGGATTTTTGGCGACTGATTTTTGCGGAATCTTAATTTTCCCGAGAGATAATTGATCAACCATACTGACGAAGGTATTGTGCGCAATAAAAGGTGTATTGGCATATTTAATGTTGGCTGATGAGAATAATAAGGCGAATCCGAGTAATAATCCAGCGAAGATGATTGGAAGTTTTTTACGAATGAAAGATATGTCAATTCGTTTTATGAAAGCGATTATAAATAAGGCTGTGATGGCAATAAAAATTGCTAAAAATCCGCCACGGGAAAATGTTAAAGATATGGCGAGAGTTGTGAAAAATAGGCTAAATTTGGCTAAGCGAGATTTTGATTGAAAGAGCGCAAGGAAAAATGCTGGGAGTAGAGAATTGGCGAAGAACTGCGGTTCGGCGGCGAATAAATTGATTCGTGGAAATCCAAAAACGTCGGCCTTACAACCAGCGCAAAGCGTACCAAATCCTGTTGGTTCAAAAGTGGCGACGATGAGCTGAATAATCGCTAAAATCCCAAAAACCAGCCCGCTCCATAATCCGATTCTGATGAGTTTACGTTTTTCTGATTTTGACAATTCGCTGTAAATTAAGCCAGCGGATAATCCGACGGCGAGTAAGAATAATAGCGATAATGAATATAACGCGGTGCGCAGGCGTGCTTCTGCGAAAAATATTCCGACGCTGATGGCGATAAAAATTGCCAAAAATCCGCCAATTAGCCATCGGTTTTTCAGTAATTCTTGGCGTTTTTTAAGTAGTAATGGCAAGGAAAATAACAATAGGCTTACGGCAACGATTTGATATAATCCTACGCGTAAAGATGAAAAATCCAGAATTGATAATCCGACACTGGGATGCAGGGCGAAGCCGCCGCCAAAAATAACAATAGTCAATAGCCAGAATCGAATGTCGTTAATGTATTTTTTTGCCATACTTTAAGTATAGCGTATGGTGTATACTTTAGATATGAAACTGACGAAAAAGCAAAAAATAATGTTAGATTTTATCGATGGATTTATAAAGGGCAATGGCTACAGTCCGACGCTTCGGGAAATTATGCGCGCCTTGGGCTATAAATCGGTATCGACGGTAGCAAAACACGTTGATAATTTGGTGGCTGCGGGATTTTTAGAGAAGCAGGACGGCGAAGTTAGGTCTTTGACGCTGAGTAGTGAGAAAAAAGAAGTTTGGTGGCAGAATTTAGCGAAAGAAATTAAGAAGAGAGAAGCCGAAGACGACGAAAAATCACGCTCGGAAGTGGAGATTTTAAAAAAAGCATTGGAAATTGTCCGTCAGTAACTTTACAACTATTCAAAAACTCGCTATAATACAAGACATATTCCGGCATAGCTCAGTGGTAGAGCGGTTGGCTGTTAACCAATAGGTCGCTGGTTCGAGCCCAGCTGCCGGAGCCAAATCGAATTTTAAGACTTCAACAAGTATAGTTGAGGTCTTTTTTTATTGTTTTTGCGGTTATACATTTCTAATAACGCGGAATAGGTGAGATAATAATGACTATGAATAACACTTATTGTGATGGTATGTGGGCTAGTGAATAAAAAATTACCACCTCATCACGGGGTGGTAATTTTATGTAGCCTCTGGTTAGCGTAGAATGAATAGTCCTGCGGCAACTAATGCTAGAGTGGCGATAACACCTAAGAAGGCATTAAATCCTGTGTTTGCGAGTAGTCCGCTTACAGCATCCTGAGGCTTATTAGCTGGATTATGAGCGGCAGCTGACGGATTTCCAGGTTGTGGCTGCGGCTGTGGTTGTGGCTGAGGCTGAGGCTGCGGCTGTGGTTGTGGCTGAGGCTGAGGCTGAGGCTGCGGCTGTGGTTGTGGTTGTACTCCCCTAGGGATCGCTGATGTGTCGATAGCCAGAGTACCGCTAAATGTAGCTGAAACTGTTCCGAGCGTTACACTTCTGGTCCAAGGGGCATTCAGGATAGGGGATGCTCCGCTGGCTGGTAGTGATAGTAGCTGAATATTTCCAGGAGTTGCTGTGTCGTTGACGACTTCCGCTGAGTTGGTTACAGAAACCGTGTTTCCCGCCAAATCCTTCAGCGGTGAAGCGAATGATTTGTCGTTAGGCTTAACACTAACTCGCTGATTTTCAAGACGTAGGGAAGTCAGGTATGTTAATCCAGCTAGCGGACTTATATCGGCGAAGCAGTTATTTCTTAAGGATAGAATTTTTAGAGAAGTTAGACCAGATAGTGGGCTTAGGTCTGAGATATAGTTGTTGTTTAACAACAAGTTCTGAAGATTCTTAGCAGCTTCTATTCCGGTTAGGTCGTAAATGTTTGAGTAACTTAGGTTAAGATCTGTAAATTTTTCCAACTCCATGTCAGTAATTTTTTGATCGTCTTTACGATTAGTGCTAAGCGCTATTGACAGTCTTTCATTAAGCAACTTGCGCAAATTGTTATCTGGCATGTTGACTTCCTTAGCTGTTCGCCTTTCGTACACGCGGACGTAGTCGACTGACATAGTTGCTGGAAAATCGTTCGCAGCGCCTACTGAATTGTGTGCATCGTTCCACGGAGCGTCAATGTAGTTACCGCCAATGGCTAAGTTAAGTCGTAAGAAGAAGTCTTGATCAAATGGTCCATTTGGATTTCCTGTGGAGTTTGAATTCTTAAATTCGGTAATTGTATGGTGTAGCTCTCCGTCAATGAAGTATTCAAGTTTGCCTTCAGTCCATTTTACGCCGTATGTGTGCCACTCTGTAGTGTCATTGGTGTCGAACTTGGTTGATGGAATAACGCCTTGGCGACTTCTGTGACCTCCAGTTTGACCGGTTGGCGTATTCTTGTCTCGCCAGTGTGCGTCAGAAGCAGCAAATTTTGGATTAGAGCCTTTGGCTTCCACGATGTCAATTTCGCCACTATTAGGCCAGTCTCCATATTTTTTGTCGCTAGGACTCATCCAGAAACCAGGCCAGGTGCTCTTATTCTTTGGCATTTTTATGCGAGCTTCAATATAGCCATATTTAAAGTTTGCTTTACCTTTTGTCTGTACGAAGCCAGAAGTAAAGTCTCCAGTCTTAGTGTTGCCAGTACATGTTTCGCCTGGTTTATATAATCCAATCAAATTCAGACTGCCGCCGCTAACATTGACGTTTTCTGATTCGCGTCTGTAGCAGTTTTGAACTTGTTGGTTTTCGTCTTTCCATCCACCAGTATAGTAATCCCATTTGGTATCATCTAATGAATTCCCATTGAATTCATCACGCCAAACAGGTTCCGGATTCCAGTTTTCACTATCTGTTGGCGGATATGGACTTCCTACACCTTTGGCGTTGTCCATTGGCAGAGTAAATAATGCCCCACCAACAAGAACACTAACAGTCATTACCGCAGTTACTATTTTAACTTTTGTATTAAAAAAACGTCTTTTTATTAACATTTTTTGTTTTCTCCCAAATATTTTTTATCCATCGCTAGTGTAACAATAAGCGGAATAAAAGTAAAGAATATTATGTAGTTATTTTAACAACAGAGCTGTGAAAACGCTGAATACTGAGGTTTTAAGCTGAAATAAAAAATTGCCATCCCGTAATGAGATGACAATTTTCCTGTAAACGCCTGAGCTAATTAGCGATTAATCGTCAGGTTTATTGACTTTAGAGAATTGATGTCAGAAACCGCTCTTAGGTCGAAGACAGAGTTGTTCTTAAGAGATAAAGTCTTAAGGTTTTTAGCTGCCTCTAAGCCTGTTAAATCGTGAATCTTTTCTGCTTCTGATGCGTCATCAGCTGCATCCAGGTTAAGGTCTGTCAATTTTTCCAACTCTACGTCAGTAATTTTTTGATCGTCTTTACGATTAGTGCTAGGTGCTGTTGACAGTTTTTTATTAAGTTGAGTGCGCAAATTGTTATCTGGCACGTTTATTTCCTTAGCTGTTCGTCTTTCGTATACACGGACATAGTCGATTGACATAGTTGCCGGGAATGACTTTGGATATTTAGCTAGGACATTGTAGGCGTTTGACCATTTACTGCCTTTACCGTCGATGTAATCACCGCCGATTGCTAAGTTAAGACGCAAGAAGAATGGTTGATCAAACGGACCATAAGGCGCGTTCGCTGCGTTTGGCTGATCGAATCCGTTGACAGTGTGGAACTTTACGCCGTCAATGTAATATTCCAATTTTCCTTCAGTCCATTTTACGCCGTAAGTGTGCCACTGAGTGGTATCTTTAAATCCAGCTGGCAAATCTCTACCTTGAGCATGTTTTTTATTGTATGTTGAAAGTCCCCAGTGAGCGTCTGCTGCCGCGTAATCTAAGTTAGAACCTTTAGTTTCTACGATGTCAATTTCACCACTGCGAGGCCAACTGCCATATGTAGGTTTATCAGGACTCATCCAAAAACCAGGCCAGGTGCTCTTATTATTTGGCATTTTTATGCGAGCCTCGATGTAGCCGTAAGTCCACGATTTCTTACCCTTCGTTTCTACGAATCCAGAGGTGAAGTTGCCGCTTTTTTCATTTCCTTTGCAACGCGCGCCAGGCTTATATAGTCCTACTAAGTTTAGACTGCCGTTTTTAACATTCACATTTTCTTCACTTCTACTGTAGCAACTCTGGACGTTATTAGCGCTCCATCCGCTGCCGTATATATTCCAAGAATCTTTATCTAATGACGTGCCATTAAACTCATCACGCCAAACAGGTTCTGTGTTCCAATGAGTACTATCATTTAATGGATAATCATCGCTGACGACACCCTTAGCTTGTCCAGTCGGCAAGGTAAGTAGTGATCCACCAATGAATAGCCCAGCGGCTATTACTCCAGTTAATATTTTAACTTTTGTATTTAAAAAGCGTTTTCTTATTAACATACACCTCCTTAGATTTAAGTATAAAAATTCATTATAACAATAAGTGCAATAAAAGCAAAAGCGAAACAGATAGAGTATATAGTTTTTTGTTGTATTTTATACAATTATGCTTGTAAAAAATATTTAGCGATGATATTGTGAATGCGTAAACTAAATTAAAAATACAAACATGTATGGAGGGGGAAACAAAAATGGGTGTTTCTTATACTAAATTAGCCAGTGTTGTGGCTGTGGCTGCTGTCGTTGGGGCGGTGATATTTCACCAGCCAGTTAATGCTGCGCCGGCTACATTTACTTGGACAGGCGCAGCTGGTGACCATAAAATGTCAACCGCTGGTAACTGGAAAGAAGGTTCAGTGCCAACACAAGGTTCTAAGCTGGTATTTAAGTGTGTTGATGGTCCTAATGAAAATATTCAGAACGATTTAGCAGTAGTTCCGTCAGGATTAGAGGTTAAAAAGCTGGACAGTCTTCCTGCTAATAAGTCGTGCGCCAAATATACTATTAATACGATGCAATTTACGCCAGATGCTGAATTTACTGGCGACCAGACTAGTGCTGACAATAAAGACCGTCGTAAAATACCGTTTGTTAGTATTGACACCGTCATTGGCTTGTCAAACATGAAATCGAATGGATTTAATGGTGAATTTAAGAACAAACCGACAATAAACCGTTTTGAGTTTGCTAATACTGGATGTAATGAGATAGCTGAGAGTCTAAGAGCTGCAGAAAAAATTGTCGGAGAAAATGCTATTGTGACGCCAGATGGCGCTAATAGCATCTTGGTTAAAAATAAAGGTCAGTTAGAGATTGATGAGGAGCGCAATGAGACAAGCGCCAGTAAAATTACTTTTGAAAATGGTGCAATGATTTCTCATGGGGTACATTGTCAACCCCCTGCTAGTCTTAGTGGCAACGTTAAGATCAGGACGACTGTTCTGTCTGGTGATATTGTACTTAACGGTGATGTTGAATATAAGCTAGAGTCAATGAATGATGTAAAGATCACAGGAAAACTTAGCGGCCCTGGTAAGTTCGTTGCTCATAGAGATAATAAAGGTGTTGTGTTGGTTGAATCTTCAAACAATACCAGCGGCACTCCGAATGGTCGGTACGGTAATGTCCATGGGCCTAAATTAATGAAATTAGATGGCGACGAACCTAATGGGTATGTGCTTATTAAAAGAGGTGAAGCAGTTTTACTAAATGGTAATCGTCGTGAGGTGGATATTCTTGAAGGCGGTATGCTCGGCGGTAACGCTACTCTGAACTATCTTCTTTATGTAGGAGGTGTTATTTCTCCAGGTAACAACTCACCAGGTAAAATTACTACAGACAGTCTCAATTTTGGTGATTCCGGTGTTTATAAGGTGAAAATTCTAGATAAAGATCATTATGACCAGATTGTTATAGACCTAGGCGCCATTATAGATGGTGGTAGTTTAGACTTAACGTACTTAGAGGGCTGTGTCATTAAGAAGGGTGATACCTTTACGATCATTGATAATAAAGGCACTAGCCCTGCTACCGGAACGACAGGGGGAACGTTTAAGGACTTACCGGAAGGTGCAGAAATAACTGTAAGTGGCGTAACCTTCAAGATTAGTTATGTTGGCGGTGACGGTAATGATGTTGTACTGACGGCACTGAAAGTTTCGAAAGCTTCGGAAGCTTCGAAAGATCCAAAAGCTCCAAAAGTTCCAAATACAGGTGGTGAAAAATTGACTGTTAACTTGATTGGCGCTATAGCTGGAGTAGCTTCAGCGGTGACGTTGCTGATTGTAGCAAAGCGAAAAAGCTTTAATAAAAAATAAAATAAACCAAAATTAAAAGCGGACAGACGCGTCGTAAGCAGTTTGACACGGGGCGTGTCTGTTTACCGCAGTAAAAACAGACAATGATACAAAGAGAACGAAAAATTAATCGCAGTTTGCAGACGCCATTAAGAGCGAGGGGGCGAGTGACTATACCTCGGCGTGGATTGGCAAGTAATGTTGTTGCTAATACTGTCAGTAATGTGAATGCGAAGAACATTGTTGACGTTGTGCGCCCTTCCGCACCAGCCAAGGTGAGGCAGACCCAGCAATCCAAGGTGAGGCCGACCCAGCAATATGCGAAAAAACCAATAAATCATGCACGAATTAATAAAAGATTAGCTCGTTCGGCTCGTTTGTTAATTATTTGTAAAAAATCAATAGCTAATGGTTGCCGTGACGGTAGAAGAAAGCACGCCAAGCGATATTTACAAAATATTTTAGGTAGCAACTTTCGTAGAAAAGTACCTAGTTTTGCGGCTTCTGCTCTTTTGATAATCTCGATATATTCGTTTGCTGACTCCTGGCTGCTTAATAATCGAATAAAAAACGCTGTAAATGCGACGCCGGTGGCTGCACGTAGCGATAATCTGGATGATCGAAAAAATAGTGAAGGTAAAGACGAGACCAAAGTGTCTGATGATGCTATTGCCAAATATAAGGTTGCTGCAGATTTGCCGCGAGTCATTACCATTGAGAAATTGGGGGTTAAGGCTAGGGTTTTGCAGATGAACGTCAATTCGGACGGCTCAATGCAGTCTCCTATAAATATTTTTGATGCAGGATGGTACACTGGTAGCGTTAAGCCAGGTCAGCCAGGGGCATCTATTATTGTCGGACATGCGTCGGGTACAACTTTGGGCGGAGTTTTTAATAAGCTAGAGACTTTGAATGCCGGTGATACGATTAGTGTCGAGCGTGGCGACGGTAAAATACTGCGCTATCAGGTAATAAAAAAACAAACAGTTAAATTGTCCGATGTGGATATGAATAGTTTTATTCGGCCAGCTGATGGTGTATCTGAGGGTTTGAATTTGATGACATGTGCAGGAGAATGGATAAAAAATTCTCAAACTCGTAATAGCCGAGTAATGATATTCACCAAGCGGATTTAAGCTGTCTGATGCTATAATTTATGCATGGGAACATTGCCAGATTACGATAAATTATTAACCGACAGAGCCTTGCAATGCGCGGCGACGGAGCTAAATGTTGATTCATCTGAATTACGGATCACGCCAGTAAGTGGCGGCTTCTCGCTTAATCGCCGAGCGTTAGTGTCGTCTGGTGGTCGAACGATTTTTGTTAAAGAAGTTGATGCTGATTTATTGTCGGATGAGGGCGAGCGGGAACTAGGCTGGCTAAAAAAAGATTATGCAGTAACGCGTTTGTTGCAGAAAACTTATCCGCAATATGTTGCTGATTGGACTGAATTGGCTGATGACGGTTACGTGTTGATGACGAGCAGTTACGCTTCGTCAGATGGGTGGTTGTGGCAGCCTCCGACGGATAACTCTGTCGCGGAACGTTATATTTCGACGGTGATAACCGCGGTTCGAGAGTTGGAAAAAATAAAATTGCCGCAGGAGTTGATTGAAGAATTGCAACTACAACCGTTTGTGGCGAGAGAGCTTGGCTTAGATGATGGGATTGATCAAATTATTGCTGATGCTGATATTCGTCGTCGATTGATTAATAACTATCAAAAACTATTACCAAATCAGTTGGAGATTAATCAGCGGCGTTGTCAGGCTATAATTGAGCTGTTAGAAAAGCGCGATGAGTTGATTGATATTTCGGTGCGCGCTAAAGAATTTGCCAAGCAGACGGAAGATTGCTTTAATCATTCGGATGTTCGTAGTGATAATTTGGCATTTAATCCGCAAACTGGCGAGTTGAAGTTGGTTGACTGGAACTGGGTTTCTTATGCACCCCAGGGATCTGGTGCGACAGAATTTCTGGTTGATATGGCGCGCCATGGTCATGACGTAACGCCGTGGCTAGGTGAGTTGAACGCGGAAATGCTGGCGTCATTTGTCGGATTTTTCCTTACACGTAGCCTCAAGCCACCACTCAAGCCGGGTGATAATCTTCGTCAAATGCAAGCGCTATCAGCGGCTGCTGCTTATGATTTGCTGCAATCTATGTAAAGAAATCATAAATGTAAATAATACAATGTACTTTCATTGACAGACGCTATATATCGCGTGTATATTCAATATTAAGCACTACATATGGTGTTTTAGAAAATAAATAACGTTTTTTGCAACACGTACCCACTGGAGAGGTTGGGCTAGTTTGCTATTTTTATAAACAAGGAGGGGAAATGTATAAATCAATTAAAAAACGCGATGGTCGAACTGCTAAATTTGATCGGAAAAAAATTGAAAAAGCAATTAAAAAGGCAGGACTGGAAACTGGTGAATTTGACGCCGCTCAAGCAGTTGAATTGACCGACAAAGTTTTGGGCGTTTTGGAAACTCGTAACCAAAAGCGTCTACCAAGCGTTGAAGATATTCAGGACATTGTTGAGGATGCGTTGATTGACTCTAAGTTTAAGAAGACTGCAAAGGCGTACATTATTTACCGCGATCAGCATAAAAAATTGCGCGAAATTACCTCTAATGCGCACGTTGATTTGATTGATAAATATCTGGAAAATTTGGACTGGAAAGTTAATGAAAACTCTAATATGGGCTACAGTCTTCAGGGTTTGAATAACTATGTTTCAGCGGAGATTACGAAGACTTACTGGCTGGATAAGATCTATACATCGAAGATTGGGCAAGCTCACAAAGAAGGCGACTTGCACATTCACGACCTTAACTTGCTAAGTGTTTATTGTGTTGGTTGGGATTTGACTGACTTATTACAAGAAGGATTTACTGGCGTGGCTGGTAAGGTTGCTTCTAAGCCAGCTAAGCATTTCCGATCAGCACTTGGTCAAGTTGTAAACTTCTTTTATACACTACAGGGCGAAGCGGCTGGCGCGCAGGCTTTCTCTGATTTTGACACGCTATTAGCACCGTTTATTCGTGCCGACAAATTGAGCTACGAGGAAGTAAAACAGGCTATTCAAGAATTCGTCTTTAATGTCAACGTGCCGACTCGTGTTGGTTTCCAGACGCCGTTTACCAACATTACACTTGACCTTGAATGTCCAAAACACATGGCAGATAATCCAGTGATTATTGGTGGCGAAATGCAGGACACGACTTATGGCGAATATCAAGAAGAAATGAATATGCTAAACAAGGCGCTGCTGGAAGTTCTTTCTGAGGGCGACGCTAATGGTCGCGTGTTTACCTTCCCAATTCCAACGGTTAATATCACCAAGGATTTTAATTGGGATAATCCGGTGATTGAAAGTTTGTGGGAAGCCAGCGCTAAATACGGCATTCCGTACTTCTCAAACTTCATTAATTCTGACATGGATCCAGAAGATGCGCGCTCGATGTGCTGTCGATTGCGTATTGATAATCGTCAATTGGAATATCGTGGCGGCGGCTTGTTCGGCTCAAATCCAATGACTGGCTCGGTTGGCGTAGTGACAATAAACTTGCCACGACTGGCTCTAAAATCTAAGAACGAAAAAGAATTCTTTAAGGGGTTGGCTGAACTTATGGATATGGCAAAGGACAGTTTGGAGACCAAGCGTAAAGTTTTGGAGCGATTGACCGACGCTAATTTGTATCCGTACACCAAGTTTTATTTGCGAAACATTAAACAGCGTTTCAATCAATATTGGAAGAACCATTTTTCAACTATCGGTTTGATCGGCACGAACGAGGCGGCGCTTAATTTACTAGGCGTTGATATTGGCACGGAAAAAGGTAAGGCTTTTGCTGAGAAGACGCTTGATTTTATGCGCGATCGTTTGGTGGAATATCAGAAGGAAACTGGCAATAATTACAATCTTGAGGCAACGCCAGCTGAAGGTACAACTTATCGATTGGCACAACTTGATAAAGCCAGCTTCCCAGATCGAGCGCATTTTGCTAACGGAATTGGCGCGGAAGTTAAATGTCCGTTCTATACCAACTCTAGCCACTTGCCAGTTAATTACACAGACGATTTGTTTGAATTGATGGATCTTCAGGACAATTTGCAAACCAAGTACACAGGTGGCACGGTGATTCACTTCTTCTTAGGTGAGCGCATGGACGATCCACAAACTTTGAAAAAATTGGTGAAAACGATTTGTGAAAATTACAAATTGCCATACTTCACGTTCAGTCCAAGCTTCTCAATTTGTAAGAATCACGGCTATATTGTTGGTGAGCATCCAGAATGTCCAAAGTGTGGTGAAGCGACTGAAGTTTACTCACGTGTGGTTGGTTTCTTGCGTCCAGTTTCTCAATGGAATAAGGGCAAGCAAGCGGAATTTGAAATGAGGGAACATTATGACAATGCCGCCGAACACCAGCGACTTAGCGCCGTCGCGGCAGCTTAAGGTATCAATTGGTGGAATCCAGAAGCTGTCGCTCGTGGATTATCCAGGGCACGTGGCGGCAGCTCTGTTTCTCTCTGGTTGTAATATGCGGTGCGGTTATTGCCATAATCCTGAATTGGTATTGCCTGAACGATTGGCGCCGAGTATTCCAGTTGATGAAGTGATGATATTTCTAAAATCGCGAGTTGGTCGACTGGACGGCGTGGTGATTTCTGGCGGTGAGCCAACGGTAAACGAAGATTTGCCGGAGTTATGTCGGATGATTAAGGAACTTGGTTTTGATATTAAATTGGACACCAACGGCACGCATCCAGATATAGTTCGTGGAATGGTTGAAGAAGGGCTGATCGACTTTATTGCGATGGATGTAAAAGGTCCGCTGGAAAAGTATGTTGAGATTGCGGCGCGACCGATTGATTTGGAAGCGATCAAAGAGAATGTTCGGTTGATGATTGATTCGGGAATTGATCACGAATTTCGTACGACAATTGTCCGCGAGCAATTGGAGGTTAGCGATTTTGAGAAGATTGGCGAGCTAGTTAAGGGCGCGAAGAGATTTGCCTTGCAGCATTTTCGCACTGGCACGACAATTAGTCCGAAGTTTGCGAATTACCACACTTTTACTGACGAAGAATTTAGAGAAGCTCAGAAAATAATGGAAAGGTACGTTGGAGAATGCGTGATTCATTAGAGGTTGAAATTGTGCGCGTCCGTCAGGAAAATCCTGAGGTGAAGACGTTATATTTTGCGCGACCGTTCGACTTTACCGCCGGACAATATATTACGGTTTTTATTGATGGTAGTAGCGTGCGTGAAGGGAAGGCTTATAGTATTTCTTCTACTCCTGACGATGAGCTAATGTCAATTACTGTGAAGAATGTTGGTGGTGAATTTTCTAGCTATTTATGCTCACGGAATGTTGGCGATAAATTACAAATTAGCCACGCTTATGGCGATTTCAATCCGCAAACAGAAAGTCCTTTGGTTGGAATTGCTGCGGGCTGTGGACTTAGTCCAATTTGGAGCGTTATGGCAAGTTCTAGCCAGCCGACGTTTTTATATTTTAGCCAAAAATCGCCAGAATATATGGTTTTTGGAAATGAGCTAGCGGCGTCAAATATTAAAGTGAAGAAGTTCAGTACTCGCCAGCAAGTTGAAGAAAAAGACGGTTGGTTTAACGGTCGATTTAATGTGGAAAAAATTGTTCATGAAACGCCAGAAGATGCGCATTTTTTGGTCTGTGGAAGTCTGCCGTTCGTTAGAGATGTTTGGCAAAAATTATCCGCCGCTGGTGTAAGTGAATTGAAAATTTCAACGGAGACGTTTTTTGAGCAATGATTGGGGTGACGACTACAGTAGAATTATCATCGACAGTAATTGATGGTGATGATTTTGATGTGTTTTTGTCGCTGAGAGATGGCAATATTAGCGAGGATTTTTCGTCTAGTGTTGGTGAAGAAGTGACTGATGGTGTAGGTCGGTTTGATTTGGTGGCGGTAGCTAGCGGTGAAGCAGAGTTACCTTCTACCGAGAAAGTATCAGCGTCAATTGGTCAAACGGCATGTGCTACATGTGTTGGCTGCTCATTTCTTAGTCAGTGCGTAAAACCTCAGGCGTTAGTCATGAAACAGGAGTCGGAAAGACAGGAGAATGTATCTGATGATATGAATTCTGCGGATGAAGAGGCGATTCCTAATTTGTTGGAAATGACACCAAAACAAAGCTATTTGGATAGACTATTGGCTCCAGATGATTTCGATAGTCTGGATGAAAATGGACGCGGAGAATTGGTGTTGGCGGGATATTCAGAGTCTACCGATTATCAAGAGCCTATTATTAAAAAAGCACCTGAGCCAGTGGTATCAGAGGCGAAGCCCATAGATTTGACAACTAAAACAAATAAGTCAACTGAGAAACTCATACCGCAGGAACGAGAAGATAAAACTTCGACTAACCAGGCGATTGAAGCTTCGGGCGAGGATGTGGGCATTGAGAAGATAGGGGTGGTCAGCCCTTCGGTGGAGATGAAGCCGCACATTATTGATTCTATTTCTGACGCAGTGCATAATGACAGTAAGAAGCCGGCACCAGAGTCCTTAGATGCGCCGACAAAGACGGAAAATGCGCCGGTATCGGTAGTGATAGATAAGAACACCCAAACCGTTGATGATAATAGCAATTCGCTGGAACATGAAACTGTTTACCCTGCGGCTAGCGATAATAAGATTGCTGCTAAGGCTGTAGAGTCTGAGCCGAGCCGAGAAGCAGAAAATGATGAAAGTGCTTTTACGTCAATTTCCGAGCAGCAGCACTTGGCAGCACAATTTGATGCAGTAGGGGCGGATAAATCTGCGATTACGGTACCAATTGACAATTCTGGCACGAAAGCACCAGTATACATTCAATCTAACGAGATTAATATAGATGCGACGCCGGATTATAATAATTCTGTCGAATCGACTGACATTGTTGATAATGAGCGGCTGGTTGATGCCGCAATAGTTGATGAAGCTAAGGTTGATCCCCCAAACGAGGAGATTGACATATTGGCGGCGGATCAAATTTTCACTGATACACAGGTCTTGTCAATTGAGCAACTTGACTATAGTGGTACGGCGATAGAGCGTAGTCATGGTAAGGATAATGATTTTTGGGCTGAAGAAGATGCGGTTTTCTTTATCGAACGGCAGGAGTCCCCAGTAGTAGAGTCGGAAGCGTCTTCTACTGAAGCAGTGACGATTGCGCTGCCGGTAGAAACGATTACAGTGCGTGAAGAAACTGATGACTCTGAGCCAGTGGAACAAGTAATTATTTCCACCTCACCGATTATTGAGCCAACACTTGATGTTGAGTCGGACGAGGTGGCAACGAAAATTCCAGAGGAATGTCTCGTGCTTCGTGAGGAGTTTGTGAAAATATCGGAAAAAAGCGATTTGCTGCGCAGTGATGATGAAATTGAAAGTGTAATTATGGATGTTAGTGACATAAAATCAGGCATCAACCTGTCTGTAGAGCAAGCAGAACTTAACGATATTCTGGATGATTGTGTCTATAATGGCGAAGAAAGTGTCGCGAATGGTGATGATTTGCTGATGAATACCCATCCATCATCTGGTTTATGGTCAGACGATAGTCCGCTAAATCCAGAAGAGGGGTTGGTGACAATGACTCAATCTGCTGCGGATGACTCATCATTGGTATCGCGGCTGGTTGGTGTGTTGGTGGTGGCGATGTGTGTGGCGCGCGGCCGACAAGCTAGAGCGATTCCGAATAGCTGATGATCTTTGCGTGGTGTAAGCGATAAATAGGACTGCACGAAATGATAGCGCGAAGATTGGCAGCTGATGAATGGTTAAAGCCTGATATAATAAGACTATGAAAGTGCTCGACAAGCCGAAAATCGACCGTCCCCGCGAGAAATTGGCACGTTACGGTACGGCGCGGCTGAGCGACTTGGAGCTGTTGATGGCGATTATTGGCAGCGGTAATGCTCGGGCCAATGTCGGCAAGATTGCGCGCGAGGTGCTGAAAATTTTGCGTCAAAAGGGCGGTGATGTTTCGTATGATGATCTGCGTAGCGTGGTTGGTTTGGGTGAAGCGAAAATCTCGGTGATTTTGGCGAGTTTGGAACTGGCGCGGCGGTACTTGCTGGACAGCGACCAGCCAATCATCGACAGTCCAGAAAAGGCGGTCGAGCTACTGGTCGACATTCGCGACAAAAAGCAGGAATATTTTGTTTGCCTGACACTGGATGGTGCGAATCGTTTGATTGCCAAGCGGGTGGTGACTATCGGTACGTTGACGGCCAGCCTGGTACACCCGCGCGAGGTTTTCGCCGACGCCATCGCCGATCGTGCCGCCAGCATCATCGTGGCACATAATCATCCGAGCGGGAGTATGAGACCAAGCCAGGCCGACATAGAAACGACCAATCGGCTCAAACGTGCCGGCGAGCTACTTGGCATACCTCTTATGTCTCATTTATTAATCACCAAGCAATCCTTCCGAACCATCGATTAGAAAAATGTTATAATAACTCTGATGATTAACTCTGATTATCAGGCAAAGTATATTGCCCATGAGCTTGAGCGCGTCTATGCTAACGATGACGTTGCTAAGTTGTCGGGCTTGATGTTCGATGCTCAGATTATCCCGACACCGCACCAAATTGACGCGGCGCTGTTTGCATTAAACTCACCAATGGCTCGCGGTATTATCTTGGCGGATGAAGTCGGCCTCGGCAAAACTATTGAGGCAGGTATCGTTATCATGCAATACTACTCGGAACGCAAACGAAAGATCCTGATTATTGCGCCGTCGAGCTTGCGCCAGCAATGGGCGCAGGAATTGCAAGAAAAGTTCAATTTACCAGCAACCGTTGTCGACTCCAAATGGATGAAGGCAAAAAGAACCATCGAAAAAGACGGCATCTATATTTGTTCTTACGAATTTGCCAATCGCCATTCGACAAGGTTATCAAACGGCTGGAATTTGCTAGTTCTTGATGAGGCGCATAAGTTAAGGAATTTTTATAATAACCAAAAGGGTATCGCTAGTGCGGTCTCTGATATCGCTAAAGGTTCTGAAAAATCGCTGCTCCTCACAGCCACGCCTCTGCAGAATAGACTTGAAGAATTATACGGCTTAGTGTCGGTTGTTGACCCTAAATATTTTTATAAGCTTGATGTTTTTCGCCAACGCTATATTAAGTCAAATCATCCGTTTGCACTCGATGATCTTCGCTCGCGCATGAGCAAAATTGCCAAGCGTACTTTGCGATCGGAGGTCAAGAAATATATTAAATACACTGACCGTATTGCCAAGACGGTGCAATTTGAACCATCTGGCGATGAGCAAAAATTATATGAGCTGGTGGACGAATATTTGCATCGCGATAAACTGTATGCATTTGCATCTTCGCAGCGCCACTTGTCAGCGCTGATTCTTCGCAAACGTCTCGGTTCATCCACGTTCGCAGTTGCCAGTACACTCCGGAATATTGTACGGCGCATGGAGGAAGAGTATGCTGCGGGTAAGGTTCGCGATAACCGCGGTGGCTTGATTGATGAGCTGGGCGATCTGAACGATGAAGAAATTGAGGCATTTGAGGAGACTGGCGCTTACGATGACTATATAATTAAATCGGCCAAAGAGCGCGCCGAGTTTCAGGCTGAAATCGATGAACTAAAATCATACGCCGACTTTGCTGATTCAATCAAAGAAAATGTCAAAGCCGAAAAATTGGTCGAGGCGATCAATGTCGGCTTTAATGCACTGGAATCAAAAGCTGCTCGCAAAGCAATTATTTTTACCGAATCAACCCTTACGCAGAACTATATCGCCAAAACGCTTAAAAAGCAGGGCTATGATGGAAAAATAGTGTTATTCAACGGACAAAATAACTCGCCGGAAAGTACCGAGATTTATCGCCAATGGTTGGCGGATAATGAAAATTCCGATGTCGTTACTGGTATAGAATCAGCGGACCGCCGCAAGGCGTTAATTGATAAATTCAAAGATGACAAAATGCAGATCATGATCGCCACCGAAGCGGCCAGCGAAGGTATCAACTTGCAATTTTGCTCCATGCTAATTAATTATGACTTACCATGGAATCCGCAGCGCGTTGAACAGCGAATTGGGCGAGTCCATCGCATGGGGCAGAAATACGATGTTGTTGTGGTGAATTTTAGCAATCAAGGCAATGTCGCCGAGCAGCGAATTCTTGAACTATTGACTGACAAATTTAGTTTGTTCAAAAGTACATTTGGCGCCAGCAATGATGTACTAGGCGCGATTGAAAGCGGACTGGATTTTGAAAAGAAAATTAGCGATATTTTGAACACGTGCCGCACCGATGATGAGATTAGCCAACGGTTTGAAAAGTTACAAGAAGAATTTAAGATAGAAATTGATACTGAGCAACAAGCGGCGCGTACCCGGATTTTTGAGGGGCTTGATCCTCACGTGCAAGATCGTTTCCGCCGCTACGACGAGCAAGCTGAAGAAGCCTTTACGCGCTTTGAGCGATTGTTTATGAACCTGACGCGCTATATACTGCGCGGCAACGCGTCGTTTGCAAACGAACACGTTTTTGATCTAAAAACTGCACCGGAAAAAAACATCGAATGCGGAACATATTTCTATAAAACTGAACGCTTGCTGCACGCTCGGCAATACAAATATGCCGACGATTTGGCAGAATATGTGCGCCGTACAGCAAAGACTGCGCCAACGCCGCCAGCAGAACTTATCTTTGACATGAGCCAGTCTGATCGAGTCGCTTCTGAGGTTAAAAAGCTGATCGGCGCCCGCGGCACAATGGTTGTCGAGCAGGTAACCTTTCCGATGAAAATAGGCTCTTCGGATATGAGCGAAAGTTACATTTTGGCGTCAGCGCAGACAGAAGACGGTATGTTGCTTGATACGGAGACTTGCCGCAAGATCCTCGAGCTATACGCTGCTGATAGCAACCAAAAAGCAGTTGCCCCTACAGAAGTGTTGCAAAATCACCTGGCTCAGCAAATTGCTGAACGCCAAGAGGAAGTCAAGGGTCGCAACACTGACGCTTACCTTGATAAAAAAGATCTGCTAGAGCGTCAATATAAAGACAAAATTGTCGAATACGAAATGAAGGCTGATAAGCTTAATGCTAAGATTCAAGAATTGCAAAAGCAAGAACGTCAGGCAGGTGATGCCGCTTCTCGTCTAAAAATTGCCAGCGAAGTCCAAGTTTTACGCAAAAAAGTACGCACTCTCAACCGCGAGAAATACGACCTCGAAGACAGTATGGACGAGCAAATATCCGATAAAATAGCTCTAGCGCAACAAGCGTCTGAGGGCGGGGTAATTACCGATAGGTTATTTACCATAGAATTTGCCATACAATAAGCAACTTACCGTGAAAAATGGCATAAAGTTGGTGATTTTCACGATAAATATGCTATAATAAATCATATGATTAACCAAACGACAAAAGACAAAATTGCATCATTGCATAAGCAATACGATAAGTTGTCAAAAGGCAAAGAAAGCGCGCTTTATGAGATATCTATGAGCGAGCTGTCGGAAATGGTTTACAACTCTAATGCTATCGAAAATTCTACGCTAACCTTGCAAGATACTGAAGCTATTATTATTCACAATAAAATCGTCAAAGATCACGAAATTAGAGAAATATATGAGGTGAAAAATCTTGCTAAAATAACTGCCGAACTACTTAAAAACCCCACCGAACGTCTATCAACCGGTCTAATATTGTCCATTCATTCGCTACTAATGTCTGGCATCAGAGATGATATAGCCGGTAGGTTTCGATCAGGTAAAGAATGGGTGCGCGTCGGTAGTAATTTGGGCGCCAATCCGGCATTTGTAACGAGACTGATATCTGAGCTGGTTGATAGCTATTATCAAAATGAAACTGACTATTTTCTTGATAAAATTGCGTATTTTCACGCAGAGTTTGAAGCTATACACCCATTTACCGATGGAAACGGCAGGATGGGTCGGGTATTGATCAATCAACAGCTTGCGCTGGCTGGCTATCCGCCAATTATTATCCAAAGTAAGAGTAAAAACACAGACTACTATCCATTGTTTGATGAATACACAAAGACCAATCGATACGATGGTTTTACTGAGCTATTTGCGCTACTGCTTATAGAATCGCTTCACAAACGAATAACACTACTATCTTCATCAAAAATTATCAAGCTGTCCGAATGGGCGAAGCAAAACGGCGTCGCTGGAAATGTAGCTGCCAATAAAGCTGCTCGACAAACCATACCGGCGTTTAGAGTTGGTGGAGTGTGGATGATAGGAGAATAATGGAATGAGTCAATCTAAAAAGATTATTTACGTTAGTTATACGTACGATAAGGAGCATGAAGAACTTCAACACACTATTGAGGAGATGTTCAATGAGGTCGTAGAGCTACCTGTGGAGAAGAGAGACTATGAATTGCCTAAAAAGGACAATATCACGATGCGTCTGCATTCGTGGCGAAAAGTGGGTGATTATTATGCCGGATCTCTTGTGATGTATACAGATGGATCGATGACTACAGGAGAAAAGGAGTCTTCGTCGCTTGAGAAGTTTGAACTACCCCAAGGAAAGAAAATCGTGCAAGTTACTTTATTCCTGTATTTTCCGTCTACAAAAATATTCTCCGTTTTATACAACCATCATGGTGCTAGATATTCCGCAATCATGAATTATTTGAATTTTATGCAGTTTAAACTGGGTTATGATCCGATTGTGTATCTGAAGCCTAAACTGATACTATATCCGGATGTACAGCAATTGCTATCCGACAAATCTCTGAGCCTCGCAACAGTATCAATTAGTAGGGATAAAATACCAACTACACAAGATAAATCCTCTCTGTTTTCTGCCTTTACTCAGTTAAGATCATATGTTTCTGATGAATCGGTTATAGAAATAACTGTTAAGAAGCGACCTCGCTCGCGAAGTGATGATGATATTTTGCGCAATCAATCCATATTTAACTTATTGGGTTCTGATAGCATTGAGGAATTACGATGTATGTACGAAAAAGTGTCGGCTAAATTTGGCGAAGAGCTAGTTAATATACTTCAGGAGAAGTATGAATCAAGCATTCAGACTAAAGATTACAACGACCCAGGTACTCATGAAAGTGTTCAGGAAGAAATGTACCATAATTATCAAACAAACAGAGAGCTGCTGACAAAGGCGGTTAGTAGTGAAGCTGATTAAGATCTGTTTTAGCTCTGTAATCATACAAATTGCAAGTATTTTATTTGTAGTAGCGGGAATTTCTCTATTGCTTTATTGTGGGATAAAGAACAACTTAATTTCTAAATTTGAGTATCCAGATCAAATCCTCATTATCTTTTTGTTGACATCAGCCATCTCGCTTTTTGGAGTGTTGTTTGCTAGGAAAAAGGATAAAGATAAGTTTGACTATTTTTTGCGGCAGCCATGGAGAAATGTACTGGTATCTCAGATGGTGACTATATTTATATTAAATACCATCT
The DNA here is from genome assembly GCA_007845355.1 of TM7 phylum sp. oral taxon 352. Classification (GTDB taxonomy): domain Bacteria; phylum Patescibacteriota; class Saccharimonadia; order Saccharimonadales; family Saccharimonadaceae; genus Nanosynbacter. The sequence continues at coordinate 36,955 of SDRQ01000001.1, read as the reverse complement.
GTTATATAGCCTCAAAAATCTACAGCGAAGGCAATATGGGGCTATTTATACTCTCATTGTATAATGCATCAGCAATTTTTGGGGTTATAATAGTAATAACAGAATTAGTTGCCTTATTGGCACAATTCAAAATTGAATGAGGATGAAAATGAGTGAATTAAATGAGTATAACGAACAGCAAAACACAGACAACCACCAACTAATCAGCACTTCTCCCAACTTCCGCATCGACCTAGCGAAAAAGCTGGAGGAGTTAGTTCCGGAGGCGATTGCGGATGGTAAGGTGGATGTCGTTAAGTTGAAGGAGCTGCTGGCGGAGGATGCTGGCGAGCCGAATGAGCGGTTCGGGTTGTTTTGGCCGGGCAAGAAGCAGGCGCTTCGGGCAGCCCAGGACCCGACAACTGCGACGCTCCGACCCGCCAAGGACGAGAGCAAAGATTGGGATACGACCAATAACATTTTCATTGAGGGCGATAACCTCGAGGTGCTGAAAGTATTGCAAAAGCAGTATCACAACAGCATCAAGATGATTTACATCGATCCGCCGTATAACACCGGTAAAGATTTTGTCTATCCGGATAATTTCAAGGAAGGTTTGCAAAACTACCTGGAGTTTAGCCAGCAGGTAGACGAGGGTAACAAAAAGATCAGTACCAATACCGAAACCGCCGGCCGTTATCACAGTAACTGGCTGAATATGATGTATCCGCGTTTGAAGCTGGCGCGTAATTTATTGACCGATGATGGGGTGATATTTATTTCGATTGACGACGCCGAACAAGCGAATTTGAAAAAGATTTGTGATGAGATTTTTGGTGAGGGAAATTTTGTTTCTCAGATTGTATGGCAGAAAAAATATGCACCTCAAAATGACGCCAAGTACTTTTCTACAAGTCATGACTATATTCTTATCTATGCACGATCTATAGAAAGATTTTCGCGCAATTTGCTACCAAGGAGTAAAGAGCAGCTTGCACGCTATAAGAATATTGATAATGATCCACGCGGTCCGTGGCAAAGTGATAACTTTACAGTTGCAACATACAGCGCATCATATGATTATCCGATAACTTTACCCTCTGGTAGGACAATAAATCCAACCCCAGGTCGTTGCTGGCGAACATCGTATGAAAATTATAAAAAGTTAGTGGCTGATAACAGGATATCGTTTGGCCTAGACGGTGATAATGTGCCACGGATTAAGCGCTTTCTGAGTGAAGTGCAAGATGGTTCGGTTCCTGAGACTTTGTGGTTATATAAAGATGTAGGGCACAATCAAGGGGCTGCTACAAGCTTGAAGAATCTTATGGATGGTAAAAAATATTTTGACTACCCAAAGCCTGTAACTTTGATTGAATTTATGGCGAAAATAGCTTCATCAAGAGATTCGTTGATTCTCGACTTCTTCGCTGGTTCTGCCACCACCGCTCATGCTGTCATGCAACTCAACGCCGAAGATGGCGGTAACCGTAAGCACATCATGGTGCAGTTGCCTGAGCCGACCGACGAAAAGAGCGAGGCGTTTAAGGCTGGTTATAAAAAGATTAGCGATATTGCCCGCGAGCGTATCAATCGGGCGGGTGAAAAGATTAAAGCCGATTTTGCCGATAAGCTGGCTGAGCGTGAGACTCCGCTGGATGTTGGATATCGTACTTACAAACTGGCTGACACCAATTTCACCAAGTGGCAAAGCGCGCCGACGGGCGATTTGACCGAATTGCAGGCACGACTTGATCTGATGCGCGAAAGCAGTAACGATAATGCTAGCGAGGAAGATCTGCTGGTGGAAGTGCTTTTGAAAATGGGTTTGCCGCTGACTACGCGCACTCAAACCGTCGACGTCGATGGTCTGCATGTATATCAAGTCGTCGCCGAGGGCGATTCGACGGAAGGTCAGCCAGTGCTGTATCTCAACGAACACGCCAAACCGACGCTAGATCAATTGCGCGCTATTATCACCGACCTGACTCCGAGTAAGTTTGTCATTCTCGACGACGCCTTCCAGGGTGACAACCAGCTTAAAACCAATCTGGTCCAAACTTGTAAAAGCTATGATGTAGAATTGTGGACGGTGTAAGATGACTCCAGTATATAAGACAACTAAAAACAACTCACTTGATATTAATAATCAAGGAGTCAAAGTTACAAAAATTGACGGTGAAGATTATATCTGTCTAACTGATATGGCAAAGGCTTACGGAGCAGACAAAGTCATAGATAATTGGTTGCGTAACAAGAATACTATAGATTTTTTAGGTGTTTGGGAGAGATATAATAATCCAGATTTTAATTTCCTCGAATTCGAGGAAATTAAAAATATCGCAGGCTTAAACAGATTTACAATGTCCGCAAAACACTGGGTTGAGCGTGTAAATGCGAAAGGTATTGTGGCACGAGCTGGCAGATATGGCGGTACTTATGCACATCGTGATATCGCATTTGAATTTGGTACTTGGTTGAGTCCAGAATTTCGATTACTAATTATTACTGAGTATCAGAGACTGAAGGCTATTGAACAGAAGAAGCTTAACTGGGATTCAAGAAGAATTCTTGCCAGTGTAAATTATAAATTACACACTGATTCTATCAGGGATAGTTTAATCCCATCCTTGAGTCATAGTGTTATAGATAAGTACGTGTATACGGACGAAGCAGATATGCTTAATCGGTTGGCTTTTGGCCAGACTGCTAGAGAATGGCGTAGACAAAATCCGGCTTTAGCTAAGGCTGGTCGTAATCAGCGAGATTATGCGACAGAACAACAACTTGTATTAATAGCAAACCTACAGAGTCTTAATGCTTTTTTGATAGATCAAAAAATGCCACAGCAGGAACGAATTATAAAATTAGCTGAACATGCAAGAAGGCACTACGATTCAATCTTAAAAGCGGAAGAACAGCATAATATGTTCATAAACGATAAGATAAAGAGGCTGAATCATGAAAATTAAATACGATTCCAGCCAGCCGTTCCAGCTACAGGCTATCAGCGCTATTACTGGTGTTTTTGAAGGGCAGCCTGACGGTGCTGATGCGTTCGATGCGGTTTTGCAGTCGCGATCGGTGCGCGGTTCCCAGGTCAGGCTGTTCGACGAAATTGGTGCAATTGGCAATAATTTGCTGCTTGATGACGATGCTATTTTGGAGAATGTTCGGTCAATTCAAAACGACAACGGCATCGCTCCGGTTAAAGAATTGGACGGCATGAACTTTTCCGTGGAGATGGAAACTGGCACTGGCAAGACGTATGTATACTTGCGTACAGCGCTGGAAATGGCGAAATTGTATGGTTTTTCGAAATTTATTATCATCGTGCCGAGCATTGCCATCAAAGAGGGCGTGAAAAGTAGCCTTGATGGCATGCGTGAACACTTTACGCGTGAGATGGGGTATAGCCCGTATGAAGCGTCGGTGTATGATGGTAAAAATCCAGAGGTGGTACAGAGTTATGCTACCAGCACTATGACGCAGTTTATGGTCATGACAATTGATGCAATTCGCGGTAATAAGAATACACGAGTAATTCATCAAGAACGCGACAAGCTAAATGGTATTGCCCCAATTGAATATCTGGCTGCTGTCAATCCGATTGTCATTATGGACGAGCCGCAAAATATGGAGAGTGAACTGTCGACGAGTGCGATTAAGGATTTGAACCCGATGTGCACATTGCGTTATAGCGCCACGCATACTAACGAATACAACATGATGTATCGGCTCGATCCAGTTGATGCTCACCGGGAGAAGTTGGTGAAAAGCATCGTGGTGGCGAATGCTCAGCAAGAGGGTAGTGATGCTAAGCCGTATATCAAACTCATCGATGTGCGTAATACGCCGAAGCTCCAAGCTTATGTCGAAGTGTTGGTTCGCGATAAAAATGGCAATGTTGGTCGAAAATCATTATGGGTTAATCATCATGACAAACTGGATATTCGCACCGGTAATAGTATTTATGAAGGCTATACCATCAATGAAATTTCGACGGTTCCAGCGAGTGTGGAAGTTGGATCGCAAGGGGTCCTGATGCTTGGTGAAAATTGGGGCGGCAATGAAGACCAGGTTATGCGTGAGATGATTCGTGTGACCATCGCCGAGCATATTAAGCGAGAATATTTACTGCGCGATCAAGGGATTAAAGTGCTGAGTCTATTTTTTGTTGATAAGGTGGCGAGCTATTTAGAGTATGATGATGACGGTAATATGGTTGACGGAAAATTTGCACGTTGGTTTGATGAATTGTACCAGGAAGAGCGAAAAAAGAGCCGTTTTTACGAAGATATTATGCCTGAAGATCCAAGTGAGGTTCGAAAAGCATACTTTGCTGAGATGCGTAAGGGCGGTAAAACAAGCTTTGTCGATAGCAAAGAGGGTAAGGGTAATGCACAGGATGAGTCGGCTTATGACCTAATCATGAAAGGTAAAGAAAAACTGCTCGACCAGGCAAATCCAGTACGGTTTATTTTTAGCCACTCAGCGCTGAAAGAGGGTTGGGATAACCCGAATGTGTTTCAAATTTGTATGATGCGCGAGAGCGGCAGTGAAAATGATCGCCGACAGACGATTGGGCGGGGTTTGCGCTTGCCAGTGCGTCAGGACGGTACGCGAGTGTTTGACGAACAGATCAATCAGTTGATGGTGGTTGCTAATGAATCGTATCGTGATTTTGCTAATAATTTACAAAAGGAATATAAGAAAGCTGGTGTTAAGATTGGTTTTGTGCGGCGTAGTGAATTTGCGCGGATACCACTACATGACGATCCAAACAGTACATTGGGACATCAGAAATCAAATGAGATTTGGGAATGTTTGCGGCGTCGCAGCATGATTGATGATGAAGGTCGGGTGCTGGCGAATTTCGCGCCGAATAATATTGGCTTTACGCTTGATCTACCTGGCGATCTGCAAAAATATCATGCCGAGGTGGTTGATATTATTGAGGGCTGTAAAATTGATAAATTTGTTAAGGATGCGCGTAAAAAAGAGAAGATTCGTCCCAATAAAGAAGTTTTGTATAGTCCGCTACTCGAGGAATTGTGGAAGCGAATTTCACATAAAACGACGTATCGTGTGGTATTTGATAACGGCCAGATTATTATGGCGGCCATCAATGCTATTAAAGCTAAACCTGAGCTTAAGCCATTAAGAATTGAAGTGCAAAGACATAGGGTACTTTTGAAGCGCGGCGGTGTTCATAATGATGGTATGGTCGGCGAAGCAACGCATGATTTGGCGGGAACGTTTGAACTGCCGAATATCATCTCTGAATTACAGGATAGCACTGGTCTCACTCGACGAACAATTGTTGACATTTTGATCGGTAGTGGTCGGCTGCATGAATTCTTGAAAAACCCGTATGACTATGTGCAGATGGTGAAGAGTGCAATTAAGTCGGTACTGGCGCAGGTTGTGGTAGATGGCGTTGAGTATGAAAAGATGGGTGAGCGTAGTTATGAACTTCGCAATTTTCAAAAAGATAGCGATGAAGAAGCCGAACGATTTATTGATCGACTGTATCAAGTTAAGAATCAACAAAAAACAGTGACAGATAGATTAGCACTAGACTCGGCGACTGAACAAAAGTTTGCCGAATACTTGGATAGTCGCGAAGATGTCAAACTATTCCTCAAGCTGCCGTCGAAGTTTACGATACCAACGCCAGTCGGTGACTACAATCCAGACTGGGCAATTGTCAAAGAAGTTAATGGCGTAGAAAAAGTATATATGGTGCGTGAGACGAAGAACGGTGGCGAACGCGAAGATGAACTACATAAAATTGCTTGTGCTAAGAAACATTTTGAGACAATTGGTATGCGTGATTATGCTAAATCAACGCCTGATGATTGGCGGGTGTAAATATATTGATAAAGAGTTGTGAAATAGCTTCAGGGGAATGTATGAACACGCCAAATAAAACCATCACTATCGCTCGCGCCATCATCCGCATCGGTGATGCCGCCAGAAATGCTAATGATTATAGTTTGCTGGGCGCGTTACATGAAATGGTGGAGCAATTGTCGCAGCATGGCGTTAAAGACACTGACGTCGACATGGATTTGCTGCTGGAATATGTCGAGGCGGCAGATGGTTGCGACTATTGCCGAGCGGGCGACGGTAAGCCAAGTGTTGACGAATTGACAACAAAAATCAATCAGCAGTTAGCGCGTCGCGGCCAGGCGCAGGTGGAGGCGAGCGACCAGTCGGTGCTGAAATTTGAGCCGCTGGTTCATCTGGTAACGGCGGCGTATGCTAAAAATGAAGGTGGTGTGACGGCTGGCCTGTCGATAGCGCTGGTTGTCAATCAGGATGGTTCGGTGGATCTGCCGCGCGAGCATTTTTTGAATGCAGAACTACTCGATTATTTCGATGAAAATCGGCCAGTTAATTGGCGTTCGGTCGAGCGTGATTTGCCGTCAAAGTTGCACGGCTATCATTTGGTAGCAGGTTCGGTAGAAGTGCAGGAGATTTTGCCACGGGAGTTGGAGGCGATGTCGTTTTAAGGGTAATGATTATTGAATCATGAAAATCTCCGTACACATTAAACCAAACTCTCGCCATCGTGAGGAAGTTGTGAAAAATGATGACGACACATTGACGGTTTATGTCAAAGCTCCAGCAATTGAAGGTCGAGCCAACGCGGCGACTATTAAATTATTGGCAAAACATTTTAAGGTTGCGCCGTCCAAAGTTAAATTAGTGCGTGGTGCAGCTTCAAAATATAAGATATTTGAGATTGATTAAGTTTACGGATAAACGGTGCCCGGTGTCATATCGCCGATTAAATTTTGTACCGTTACAAATGAATAACCCTGCTGTTTGAGTGAGCTGAGGATACACGGCACGGCATTGACGGAAGTTTGGTGTATGTCGTGCATCAAGATGACGGCTCCAGGGCGAGCGCCGGCGACGGCCCTTGAGCAGACGATTTCACTATTACGATCAGCCCAGTCGCGTGTATCGACAGACCAAACAACTGCCGACATTCCGCGTTGACGGAATTGCTCCAAAACTGCTCGATTAAACGCACCGTATGGTGGACGTATGATGTTAGGTTTGGTGCCGACGGCTTGTTTTATGGCGTTATTCGTCTGGTCAATTTCACTAGCGAGTTGCTCTGCTGAAACCTTATTTAACTCTGGATGCGACCAAGAATGATTACCCAGTTGATGACCACGCGCCTGTATACTACGTACGACGCTAGCTTGCCCAGAAACTTTGCTACCAATCAAGAAAAATGTCGCTTTCGCGCCATACTGATCCAAGATGTCCAGTAGGTGCGCGGTGTATGGACCTGGTCCATCATCAAACGTCAAGGCAATTACTTTATTGCCAGTGGTTGGTGCAGGTGTTGGCGCAGCGGGTGCTGGTGCTGGTTCTGGCTTTGGCTCGGGTGGCTTGGGAATGTTGGCGAATTTTCTCGCCGTTGGGTTTTGTAGATATTTAGAGACGGAGGAAATTGGCACGGTAATTGTCAATTCTCCGTATGATGATGGCAGTAGCGACGCCTGACCGAGTGGCCAAGCCAATGAATTGCCGTTATTAGTGATGATGAAATTAGACAAAGCTTCTTTATTTATGATTTCATTCAGGTCAATTTCTGGCTGCTGGCGTTGTTTGATGGTCTGAGAAATATTATCTTTGGCAGCGGATATGATTGCTTCGGCGGCTTCATCGGACTGTTCTATAAAATCAGCTAAGCCGACAACTTCGCCAGATTTTTTGTCGAAAGTCCAAAATTGCGTCATTGATGCTGGATGTGCGCCATTCATATCCTGCTTAATATTGACGACAATTGACAGCGCTTCTGAAGAGTTGTGCGTGACTTGATAGCTAATTGTTTCAGTCATTGGCTTATCAAAAACTGTCGCCAGTAAAACCGTATTTTGAAAATCGCGATCAATTTTATCAATCGACTCGCTAATTAAGCGATTAATTTTTTCATTTTCCGTGATCGGATATTCAATTGAAACTTTTTCCCGTTTGTTATCTCTGGTGACAAATTTTGAGCGAATGCCAGAATATTTCGAATCGGCAAAATAATACTTTTCGTCAGATGGCGCAGTCGTTTGTCGTGAGTGTGATTGATTGAGGAAATATATCCCAAATAGTCCTGCCGAAAATAGCAAAATCAAAAACGGTATGATAATAAATAGTTTTTTCGATTTTGGTTTTGCTATTTTTCTCTGAATGCACATACTATAAGTATAGCACTAGTATTTTGGTTTTGTTATTATTGATAATAAGTAGAGACTAGCTTGATCAAAATTACAACAGAGAGGAATTTGCGGAGTGGAACTTGAGCCAATTGTAAAAGTCGATAAACTCGTTAAAACTTATGATGGAAATAACGTGGTCGACGGCGTGTCGTTTGAAGTTAAAAAGGGCGAGATATTTGGGATTCTTGGTCCTAACGGCGCGGGCAAAACAACAACGTTGGAAATGCTGGAAGTGCTCAGACCAATTGACGGCGGCGTGGCTACAATTGACGGCATAGATGTCGCTAAGAAACCTAAGGATATTAAGAATATAATTGGTATTCAACTTCAGTCGACGGCTTTTTATGACAAACTGACTTTGCGTGAACAATTGAAAATGTTTGGTAGTTTATATGGTCGGACAGTTGATACTGAGGCGCTGCTTGCTAAGGTTCAATTGACGGAAAAGGCTAAGAATTACGTCGAGCAGCTTTCTGGTGGTCAAAAACAGCGTTTTGCGATTGCTTCGACATTGGTAAATAATCCAAAAGTGTTGTTTTTGGACGAGCCGACCACAGGGCTTGATCCACAGGCGCGCCGAAATTTGTGGGATTTGATTAAGGAAATTCGCAACGAGGGAATTACGATTCTTTTGACGACGCATTATATGGACGAGGCGGAATTATTGTGTGATCGTCTGGCAATTATGGATAGCGGTAAGATTATCACAATTGATACGCCACATAATCTCATCCAGCAATTATTAGCGCGCGGTTTTAAGAAGGAACAAGTTGTCGAGCAAGCCAACTTAGAGGACGTGTTTATTGATTTAACAGGAAAGGCAATTCGGGATTAACATGAAAAAATATTGGATTGGAATATTCGGGCAAGTTCGCGCTCAGCAAAAGCGTTTCGTTCGGGATAAAATGGCGCTATTTTTTACCTTTCTTTTTCCGCTGATTTTTCTATTGGTTTTTGGGTCGGTTTTTAGTAATGATTCGACCAGTTTTAATATTGCAATCGTTAACAATTCACAGACGGAATTTGCCAAAAGTTTCGTTAAAAATGCCAAAGAAAATTCGAAGGATTCGATTCTAAAAATTAAAGACGTTAAAGATATGAATGACGCACGTGAAAAGATGAAGCGGTCGGAGCTTAATGGTATTATTGAGCTTCCAAGTGATTTTGGTGCGATAAAAAATAATGGCAATCAGCCTATTCCAACAGGCACTATGAATGTTATTTACTCCAAAGGTTCTGAGCAAACAGGCGGCGCGTTGGTGGCAGTGATGAACCAAATTACCAATAACATCAATAGTCAGATGGGTCAACCTGAAGCTCCGCTTAAAGCTGTTGGTAAAGCGATTGGTGATGAGCAACTAAAATCGTTTGACTACATGTTTACGGGACTATTGACTTTCAGTTTGATGAGTATGGGCATTTTTGGCTTGGCTAACCAAATACCGGCTGAAAAGAAACGTGGTCTATATCGTCGGTTACGCGCGGCACCATTTACTTCGGGTCAGTTAATCATCTCCACGGCAATTCATTATACGACGATTTCCTTGCTTAGTTTGGTGATGATGGTTATCGCTGGGACGTTGATATTCCACTTTAATATGCGAGGCGACTGGGTGCTATTTGTAATGATGTCTGTATTGTCTGCATTTATGACTGTGGGTGTGGGGTTATTAATTGCTGGGTTGTCAGAGAACGAAGATCAGTCATCGTCATTAAGTAACTTAATCTCTTTCCCGATGATGTTTTTATCTGGTACGTTTTTTCCACTCTATCTATTTCCAGAATGGTTGCGAAGTGTTGCTCAATTTATCCCTATAACGCCAGTTACGGATGGATTCCGGTTAATTATGACTGAACATGCAAGTTTTATGGAAGTCTTGCCACAACTCGGTATTATCGCGGCTTGGACTTTTGCTGTCTATTTCTTAGCCATTAAGCTATTTAGGTGGGAATAACCATTCAATGATAGTAAAACAAATAGAAAAACGTTACGCCCACCATAAGTGAGTGCTTGATATTTTTGACAATGGGAGATGCTTAATTCCGCGCGACAAATCAAATAATTATTCGACGCCGCCAGCCTTAAGAATACTTCTTAATCCGTTTTCTCCACCGACGAATCCGCTGGTTTGATAGTCGTTAATAACCATATATGGCAAGCCATTCACGCCAAGCGACAGAGCTTTTTGTGTGTTGCTATCAATTTCTTTTTGATGCGGTTTTTTGGTCATACAATCGGAAAATTGCGATTCATTCATGCCGACATTTTTGGCGGAAGTCAGGAAATATTCCAGTGGAAGAGCAGGGATTTTTTTCGGCACAGCAACGTTTTTTACGCCGATTCCTTTATCAAAGTAATCGCTTTTAATGCGCGGGACGATATCGTGGGTGTACTGCCAATATTTATCTTGATCAGCAGCACAAAACGCAGCGTGAGCACCAGTTTCGGTATTGTTGGTCATCTCTTTTAATAGTGTTACTACGCGATGCTCATAACGAACTTTTCCGGATTTAATATAGTCATTTTTGAAGAATTCTGTGCTGGTTGCGGCTTCGACCTCGGCACAAAATGAACAAAAATAGTCAGTATAATCAATGAATACGTTTTTCGCGTCAGCGGATCCTTGTGACATTTTTTCATTCCACGGTTTATTATCGCCAATGTGACGATTCGGCGGGCGATTGACAATTCCATAGATAAACAAAGCTACAATTCCCACGATTACAATTCCCGAAAGAACCCAAATAAGCGCTATGCCTGATGATTTTTGTCGATTCATATTTTCTCCTGTTTAGATAATTCTGTGTACATAAAAATAATTTGACCTGATTTATATAGCGAGAATAAACTGAGCAGTAAAGCTAATAAAAGAACTATTATGCTGGCGATATTTGCAGCGGTGGCGGCGGCAGCTCCCGAGAAAAATAGGGTTACAATTGGCAAGATTAGTGATGTTCCGCAGGGAACGCAGCCGAGTCCAACTGTTGCGGCAATTGATGCGATTCCGCTTAGTCCGACTTGTCGAGATACAGTTTTTTCATTGTCGCGATTATTCTTTGCTGTAAAAATTACAGCGGCGATCGATATACCTTGAAGAATTGACACTACCATAAGCAGTGCGCCATTTAGTGAAGTGAAACTTTGTTTGAAGATGTCTATAATCATCGAACCGAGCAATGCGATTTTATCGAGGATTGGTAAACGCGACATCATCAGCGGTCCGTAAAAATTGGCGTTGATTGCGAAATAAATTATCACGGCGAAGGCGATGGTCACGACAATTGTTATTAGGAAATATTTCGGTAAACCAAGCATTCTGCCGATTCCTAAAATTGCTGATTTGACAGATTCCTGCTTGCTGCGAATTCGACCCATATGCCTATTATACGATATTCGTAAAGGCAATTCGATCATCCACGGCGGCAACTTTTACTGTATCACCGTCGTGAATTCGCCCGTCGATCAGTTCGAGCGCCAAAGGATCAAGTACGCGTTTTTGAATCAAACGCTTAAGTGGCCGAGCGCCGAAACTTGGGTCGTAGCCGTCTCGCGCCAACATATCGCAAACACTATTGTCAAAATTCAGCGTTATGTCGCGACTATCTTTAACTTGGCGAACAACTTTTTCTAATTGCACGTCAACAATTGCACGCATCGATTCAGGATGAATGCGATCAAAAATCACGATGTCGTCAATTCGGTTTAAGAATTCTGGGCGGAAATGACCACGAAGCGTCTCTAAAATTTGATTGTCGAGAGAGCTAATGTCGTCGCCCGTGTAGTCCATAATCATTTGCGATCCGACGTTGCTGGTCATGATGATAATGGTGTTGCTAAAGTCAATCGTTCGTCCTTGTCCGTCCGTCAATCGACCATCGTCCAAAACTTGCAACAAAACGTTAAACACGTCGGGGTGTGCTTTTTCGATTTCGTCAAACAAAACCACGCTATACGGACGTCGTCTAACGGCTTCCGTCAATTGACCGCCCTGATCGTAGCCGACATATCCTGGAGGCGAACCGATCAATCTGGCTACGGCATGGCGTTCCATATATTCACTCATGTCAATTCGAATCATGGCATGCTCGTCGTCGAATAATTCACGACATAAACTGCGCGCGACCTCTGTTTTTCCCACGCCAGTAGGGCCGAGGAATAGGAATGAGCCAATCGGTCGATTGATATCGCCGAGTCCAGCGCGTGACCTACGAATGGCGCTTGCTACAGCTGCTACGGCGCGATCTTGTCCGATGACTTGGCGGCTGATTGATTCCTCCAATTTGGTCAATTTGCTGGATTCGCTTTCCATCAATCGCTCCACCGGAATTCCGGTCCAGCGCGCTACCACGCCAGCAATATCATCAGGCGTAACTTCTTCGCGGAGTAATCTGTCGTGGGTTGGAATTGCCGCTAGCTCCTCGCGGGCGCTTGCTAATTTTTTCTCCAGCTCCGGTAAATCGCCATACTTAATGCGGCTGGCGGTGGCTAAGTCCGCGTCGCGTTCAGCAATTTCTAATTGTGAGCGCAGATTGTCCATTTTTTCGGTAGTCGTGTTGACGGTTTGCAAAATGTCTTTTTCGTGTTGCCATTTTTTATCAATCACTTCGGCTTTTGCGCGAATCTCGGCAATTTGCTCCTTGATTTCATCTTTGCGAATATTGGCGTGGTCGGATTTGTCCTTTTTCAACGCCGCTTCCTCGATTTCCAATTGCAAACGTCTATTATTCAATCGATCCAGCGCAATTGGCACGCTTTCCAATTGCATTTTGAGCGAGCTGGTCGCTTCGTCAAGCAAGTCGACTGCTTTGTCTGGCAAGAATCGGTCGGGCAAATACCTGGTAGATAATCTGGCGGCTGCCACGATTGCGTCATCAGCGATTTTTACTCCGTGATGAATTTCGTATTTTTCCTTCAATCCGCGCAAAATGGCGACAGTGTCGTCAAAGCTTGGTTCGCCAACGTAAACTGGCTGGAATCTTCGTTCTAAGGCGGCATCTTTTTCGACATATTGACGATATTCAGCGAGCGTCGTCGCGCCAATCATATGTAATTTTCCGCGAGCCAGCGCTGGCTTTAACATATTGCCCGCATCCATACTGCCTTCACTTTTTCCAGCACCAACCATGGTGTGAATTTCATCGACAAAAAGAATAATCTCGCCAGCCGCTTCTTCTACTTCTTTTAAAACGGCTTTCAATCGATCTTCAAATTGTCCGCGGAAACTAGCGCCCGCCAGAAGACTGGAAATTTCTAGGGAAATTAGTCGCTTATCCTTCAGTGAGGCGGGAACGTTGCCTTTGACAATTCGTTGCGCTAACGCCTCAACAATTGCGGTTTTGCCAACTCCTGGCTCACCGATGAGGACGGGATTGTTTTTGGTGCGGCGACTCAAAATCTGCATAGTGCGTCGAATTTCTTCATCTCGACCGATCACTGGATCGAGTTTACCTTCTCGCGCCAACGCCGTTATATCTGTACCGAATTTTTCGAGTGGTTTAGTTGTTTCTTCTTGATTCATGTTTGGTGGCATAAAATCCTCCTTTTGGTTTTTAGTCCTAATTTGTTGCGCCCCAGTAAAAGACAGAATGGTGAAATTTGATGTAGTTATCATAACAAATTAGCACTCTCAGTGCAAGAGTGCTAATAAAATAAATAGGCTTTTTGTAGTATAATAAGTGTATGAATATTCTTGTCACTGGTGGCGCTGGATATATCGGCAGTCACACAATCATCGAACTATTATCATCGAATCATAACGTAGTGGTGGTCGATAACTTATCAAATTCATCCGTCGAGAGTCTGAGGCGAGTTGAAGAAATCACCGGTCAATCAATACCGTTTCATGAATTCGATTTGTGTGATCATCAGCGACTATCGGAATTGTTTAAATCTGAGAAAATTGACGCTGTGATTCACTTTGCTGGGTTGAAGGCAGTTGGTGAATCGGTTGAAAAGGCGCTTCTTTACTATAAAAATAACCTTGAAAGCACGTTGGTTTTGCTTGATGTGATGCAAGAATTTGACGTGAAGAAATTGGTGTTTTCTAGTTCGGCAACAGTTTATGGCGATCCTGTTAAATTGCCAATTACCGAAGACATGCCGTTGTCTGCCACAAATCCATATGGCCAAACAAAGTTGATGATTGAGCAAATGCTTCGCGACATTTCAGCGACAAATCAGGGATGGCAATTTACATCTCTCCGCTATTTTAATCCAGTTGGCGCGCATCCGAGCGGTCGCATCGGGGAAAATCCCTCAGGGATCCCGAACAATCTTCTGCCATTTGTGTCGCAAGTTGCTGTTGGTAAGCGAGAGTATTTGAGCGTTTTTGGTGACGATTATGACACCCCAGATGGAACTGGCGTGCGTGATTATATTCACGTGGTTGATTTGGCAAAGGCTCACGTGGCAGCTCTGGAGAATTTGGGTCGACCGAACGAATATAAAGTCTATAATATCGGCACCGGTCGTGGCACTTCAGTTTTGGAATTAGTGAAGGCGTTTGAGAAAGCTTCTGGTCATGATGTTCCGTATCAAGTTACGCCACGTCGAGCAGGTGACATTGCGACGTGCTATGCAGACCCAGGCTTGGCGGAGAGAGAGCTAGGTTGGCGAGCAGAATTGACGATTGAAGATGCTTGCCGCGACGCTTGGAATTGGCAGAGCAATAATCCAAATGGCTACAATAGCTAATTGCCAGATTTGGTGAAAATCTTATTTTCGTAATAAGCGGAACGTTTGGAAAGTTCTGAATTTAAGTTTTCAATTCCGCCGTACTGTTCGACCAAGGTTTTCTTTCCAGAAAATAAGTTTGTGCCCAGACCTAATCGGTCGCCGTCAATTTTAACTCCCAGCGCCGCCAAAGTTGACGGATACATATCGAATGTCGTGAATTGACGGTTCTTTGAGTGACTAGTCGAAATGGCTGGATTTATAAACGTGTTGTAAATGGTTCGCTGATAGTTAGTTCCGCCAATTTTTTTGTCGTAGTATGAAGTCTGCATTCCTAAATGGTCGCCAGAAATGATAATTGTGGTGTTTTCATAAAACGGTTGAGATTTAACCCAATTGACGAATGCGGCGACCTGTTTTGAGGAGCAAGCGTGGACATTGTCGTATTGATTGCTGAAGGTTTTAGCGCAGGTTTCATCCAAATAGCCATCGGTAAAATGCGTGTCGGCGGTCAATAATTGCAAGTTGAATGGCTTGTCTGACGCCGCCAAACGCGAGGCTTCTTCGCGGGCAAATTGGAATAATTTTTTATCTTCATAACCCCACCAAACTTTGTAATCTTCGGATATTTTTCCGTGTTTTTTGGCGTAATTGTAATCTTCGATATTGAAATTGCCGTGCTGAGTTAATAATTTATCGCGTCCGCCAAAACTTGCTTCAGAGCCCATAACAAATGTTTGATTATAGCCTTGTTTTTCTAAAATCTCACCAAGACTATAAGCGCCTGGCAAGAATTTTTTAAACTCGCCCAGGGCGTTATGGTCGCGTCCGCCAACCAAGTTTTCTTTCAGTGGGACGCCAGTAGATTGCGCAGCCATTCCTGCCACGGTCCAGCCAGTGTTTGTTGCAGGCAAAGCGCCGCCAACACCGGATGCTTTGTTTGAGAATGAGGTATTTTTTAACGCCAATTCTTCCAGCTCTGGAATAACGGAGGTTTCGGAACTGCCGCCATTAGCCTTTGACGCTAAAGTGTTTTCCATTGACTCTAAATAGATGTATATTAAGTTGCGTTTTTTCTCTGGGAAAGTCAATTTGGCGGTTTTTGGATTGACGTAATTTTCTTCGTATAATTTGGTCGATTGGGTCAGGGCATAAATATAGTTAGGGATGCCGAAACTTTGAATTAGAAGAACGATCGCAATTAAAAACATACTTAGCGAGTAAATTGCTTGATTGCGTAATCTCAAAAACGGCAAGGTGAGTTTTCGTGATGATTTGATTTTTTTCAAGCAGAAGGCGATTATGCGATTGATAAAAGAGATCGATTTGTCGAACATTGGGATTAATAAAGTGCCGAATAATAGGAGAACTAGCGGAAGATTTTGCAGGACGGCCGACCATAAATTGTCAGATTTGCCACCAGCTAATCCGTTGACGAAATAAAAAATTATCTCGTCGATTTGTGAATCTTTAAAGACTATATATTTATAGCGCGCCGCAATTAAGCAAAATGCCGCCAAAAAAAGCAAAATGATTGATATTGATTTAATCCAGAAACGTTTGGTAAATTTAATTTTTCTCACCATTCTATTATATCACTTACGTTTTTTGCGGATGAAGGGGTATAATAAAAGCATGAGCAAGAATAAGACGCGCACATTCGGAATTAGTTGGTGGATTGGTTTGGTTTTATTTGCGGGGATGATTTGTTTGATGTTGGGCGATATTTTACATCGAGATGGCGTAATTGGCTCAAAAACTGATGTTTTAGTGATGGGCACGAATGCTGGATTTAAGCCGTTTGAATATATTGATAACAATCAAGTGGTTGGCTTTGATGTTGATCTGGCGAGGGAAATTGCTAAAAGCTTGGGCAAAGATTTGAAGGTCGAAGATATGTCGTTTGATGGGCTACTTCCGGCGCTGGATAGTGGACAGATTGATATGGTGGCGGCTGGAATGACAGTGACGCCTGAGCGAGAAAAAAATGCGCTGTTTTCAGATTCGTATTATTCGGCGTCACAGAGAATAATTGTTAAAAAGGGCAGTCCGATTCGCAATAAATATCAATTGCCAGGGCGAAAAATTGGCGTACAGCTGGGTACGACTGGCGATACTTTGGCGTCTAAGATTGCTGGCGCATCAGTCACACAATTCCAAACCGCGCCGAGTGTTTTGCAGGAATTAAGTTCGGGAAAAATTGAAGCGGTCATTCTGGACGACGCTCCCGCAAAGCAATATTCGGCTGGATTTTCTGACTTAGAAATCTTACCGGGCGCGCTCAGCGATGAAAGTTATGCGATTGCTATTAAAAAAGATAATAAAGACCTCTTAGAAAAGGTTAATAAAGAAATTGCCAAGATGAAAAAAGATGGCCGCTATGAAAAATTAATCCGCAAATATTTTGGCGAGGAGGCTAAATCGTGAATTTTTGGGAAGTGATTTTTGGTGGCGGTCGATGGCTATTTTTATGGCATGGATTAGAGGTGACACTGGTTTTGACTGTGTTGTCGCTTATTTTAGGGTCGGCAATTGGTGTGCTTGTCGCCCTGATGCGTACGTCGAATTTACGACCATTTGGCAGGATGAAAACGAGTAGGCTCGCGAACTTTAATCCGCTAGCTAGTCTGGGAAAAATTTATGTCGATATTATTCGCGGCACGCCACTTTTGGTCCAGCTATTGATTATGTATTACGTCGTTTTTGGGTCGTATCAATTTATGCCGAAGATTTTTGTGGCGGCGGTGGCGTTCGGGATAAATAGCGGCGCGTACATTGCTGAGATTATTCGTGGCGGAATTCAGAGTATTGACAAGGGGCAAATGGAAGCAGCCAGGTCTTTGGGTATGAGTAATTGGCAGGCAATGCGGCTAGTCATTTTGCCGCAAGCAATGAGAAATTCATTGCCGGCGTTGATTAGTGAATTTATCGCGCTGTTAAAGGAAACTTCGGTTGTTGGTTGGATTGGTCTGAATGATATTATGCGGGGCGCGGACAATATTCGTTTTCAGACGGCGACAGCTTTTCAATCGCTATTTGCCGCTGCAGCGATGTACTTAATTTTGACGGCGATTTTTACGCGAGTAATGGCGCGAGTAGAAAGGAAATTGAAGCATGACGATGATCAGCGTTAAAAACTTGAAAAAAACGTTCGGCACAAATCGAGTTCTTCGTGATATTGACGTGGAAATTGAAGAGGGCGAGATTGTCGTGGTGGTTGGCTCGTCTGGTTCTGGCAAGTCGACATTCTTGCGTTGTTTGAACTTGCTGGAGGAGCCGACTTCGGGCGAGATTATTGTTGATGGAGTTAAAATCACCGATCCGCACGTGAATCTAAATGTTCTGCGTCAGACGATTGGTATGGTTTTTCAGCAATTTAACTTGTTTCCGAATTTGAGCGTGATTGATAATATTAAACTCGCTCCGAAAAAGCTGCGTAAATTTTCAGATCAAAAAGCGACAAAATTGGCGCGAAGTTTATTGGACGATGTTGGACTATTAGACAAAGCGGACGCTTCGCCGAATAGTTTGTCTGGCGGTCAAAAACAGCGAGTAGCAATTGCGCGGGCGCTAGCGATGGAGCCGAAAATTATGCTTTTTGACGAGCCGACTTCAGCGCTAGATCCAGAGATGATTGGCGAAGTTCTGGACGTGATTAGAAAAGTTGCCAAAAAGGGAATGACGATGGTAATCGTTACGCACGAAATGAAATTTGCCCGCGAAGTTGGGACGCGGATGATTTTTCTGGATAAGGGAGAAATAATCGAAAATGGCACGCCAGCTCAGGTAATGGATCACCCGAAAACTGAACGTGCCAAAAAATTCTTCGCCAAATAGCCCGAGTGACCTCGCTATAATTCGCTTAGAACTGGAACTTCTGTCAATTTATTAACCAGCTGGTCCAGGTCAACCTCTGTCAAATAGCTTGGCAGAATATTTGTTGTTTTTGGGTCGACAAAGCCGCATTCCGCCACTTCCTCGACACCGTGCGATGTTTGCTCCAGGTTGATGTGTTGGTAATCTTGCCAGTTGGTGATGAGGAAGAAAAATTCCAATTGCTCGTTCGGACCATGTGCGGATTGCTCGCCTGATTCGGCGAATTGTTGGATAAATAACAGCTTACCAATTTCTGGTTTGACTCCCGTTTCTTCAATCATTTCTCGACGCAAGCCGTCCAGCAAGCTTTCGCCCATTTCCAAACCGCCGCCCGGCGTACACCAAAAATCATGACCTTTGCCGGTGTTTGCGGTTAATTTTTGGCAGAAAATTTCGCCCTTATTGTTGATAATAATTCCGCGTACGTTTACTCTTCGTCGCATAAAACCTCCTTTAATTGCTAATAGCCAGAGGTTCAATTAAGCTGAACGTACGCCCAATAATTTCATGGTCGGGGTGACTGGATTTGAACCAGCGACCTCACCGTCCCGAACGGTGCGCGCTACCGAGCTGCGCCACACCCCGACGCTAAAAACAGTATAAAACTAACAGATATTTTTGTCCAATTGTAATTATTAAAATGAAATCAACTAGTCCTAAAATGATATAATATAAGGTGGACTTAGAGCGTAAAGGACTATAAATGAAACATATTTTACGAATTTTTAGAGGCTATTGGTTGCTGTTTATTATCTTGATTGGATTCACGTATGGCGTTGTGATGGCGAATTTGTGGCTGCCGGATAAAATGTCGGAAATTGTCAATAATGGCATTATTAAACAAGATATGTCGGCGATTTGGAATAATGGCCTGATGATGATTTTGGTGACGGCGGCTGGTGGGTTTTGTTCAATTGTCGTGGGTTTTTTGGCGGCGCGAATTGCTACGGGAATGGCGCAAAAATTGCGATTGAAATTGTTTGAACGAATAGAAAGTTTTTCTTTGGCGGACTTTAATAAGTTTTCTACGGCGTCGCTGATTACGCGCTCAACGAATGATATTCAGCAGATTCAAACAACGTCAATAATGCTGCTGAGACTGGCGTTAATGGCACCGATTATGGCAATTGGTGGTCTGCAAAAAGCCATGAATAATGCGCCCGATTTAAGCTGGATTATCGCTTTGGCGGTGTTAGTTTTGTTTGTGACTATCGCCGCGTTATTTACGATTGCCGTACCTAGGTTTAAGAAATTGCAGACTCTGGTGGATAAGCTTAATTTGGTGGCGCGGGAAAATTTGGTTGGACTGAAAGTTATTCGTGCGTTCCATAACGAGAAGATTGAGCAGAAAAAATTCCAAGAAGCCAACACAGAATTAAATAAGATGAATTTATTTGTGAACCGTTTGATGATGTTGCTTGATCCGATTATGACTTTAGTGATGAACTTTTCGAGTGTGGCAATTGTGTGGTTTGGTGCGCATTTGATAAGTAGTGGCAATTTACAAATTGGTAATATGATGGCGTTTTTGGAATACGCGATGCAGGTGATAATCTCGTTCTTGTTGCTGTCAATGGTGTTTATTATGGTGCCAAGAGCCGCCGTATCGGTGCGCCGAGTCGGAGAAGTTTTGGATACTTTACCGTCAATTACTGACCCGAAGTCGCCGAAAAAATTACCAAAAGACGCCAAGGGAAAAATTGAATTTAAGGACGTTACATTTACTTATCCTGACGCGGATTTGCCAGTACTTTCGGATATTAATTTTGTAGCTGAACCTGGTCAGACAACGGCGTTTATTGGCAGTACTGGCTCGGGAAAATCGACGCTGATAAATTTGATTCCTCGTTTCTATGATGTTTCGGCGGGGCAGATTTTGCTTGATGGCGTTGATATTAGAAATCTGAAATTGGAAGATTTGTCTGGTCAAATTGGTTACGTGCCGCAAAAAGGCATGTTGTTTAGTGGAACGGTTGCTAGTAATATCAAATACGGCAACGCTGAGGCTAGTGATAAGTTGGTTGAAAAAGCGGCCAAAATTGCCCAAGCGGAAGAATTTATTAGCGAGTTAAAAAGTGGTTATAAAAGTGAAATCGCTCAGGGCGGTAGCAATGTTTCTGGCGGTCAGCGTCAGCGTCTGTCGATTGCGAGGGCTATTGCGGTTGAGCCGAATGTTTACATTTTTGACGATTCGTTTTCGGCGCTTGACTTTAAGACGGACGCGAAGTTACGGGCTGTGCTTGCGAAGGAAACTAAGAATAAAACTGTGTTAATTGTCGGTCAGCGAATTAATACGATTATGAATGCCGATAAAATTATTGTGCTTAATGAGGGAAAAATTGTTGGCCAGGGAACGCATCAGGAATTGATGAAAGATTGCGAAGTTTATCAAGAAATTGCCGCTTCGCAACTCTCGGAAGATGATTTACAGAAAATGTCTATTGCTGCGAAAGGAGTGTTGTAATGTCTAGGCAAACCACGAAAAAGCGACAGCAAGTACGAATGGGTGGCCCGATGGGCGGAATGGGCACTGGCGAAAAGGCTAAAGATTTCAAGGGAACGGTCAAGAAGCTGATTAAATATTTGTCGGATTTTCGATGGCAAATGTTGATGGTATTGGTTTTTGCAATTGGGAGCACGATTTTTGCGATTGCTAGCCCGAAGATTTTAGGCGGCGCGACGAACCAAATTGTTGATGATTATGCTAATATGAAAGCCTACGAGGCGATTACTAGCAAATTGCCAAAAGGCGTTTCTTTGTCAGCGGGAACTACTGGCGCGGACGTTTTGAACCGATTGCCGAATAAGTCGGAGATTGAAAAACAGATTCCGTCCAGTCAACTTGAGTCGATTAAAAGGCTAGATCTTAGTCGCCGTCCAGAATTTCATTTTGACGCTATTTGGCGAATAATTATTTTGCTAGTCGGAATGTATGTGTTGAGTGCGATTTTTCGCTATATTCAAACGTGGATAATGACTCAGGTGACGCAAACCGTAACTTTCAGGATGCGACAACAATTGTCCGAAAAAATAAATCGCTTGCCGCTGAGTTATTTCGATAAGCAAACTTACGGCGAAGTTCTTAGTCGCATAACTAATGATGTCGATACGATTAGCCAAACACTAAATCAGAGTTTGTCGCAAATTATAACTTCAACGGTTACAGTACTGGGAATTTTGGCGATGATGTTTTCGATTAGCTGGCAGATGTCGCTGGTTGCGCTGCTGGTGCTTCCGTTGGCGGGTGGCGTGATTACGCTGATCGCAAAGAGTTCGCAAAAACAATTCTTACGCCAGCAAACGCAGCTTGGCGAACTTAATGGACACATTGAAGAAATGTATGGCGGTCATCAAGTGATGCGCGTCTTTAATGGCCAGAAAAAATCGATTGCTAAGTTTTCTAATATCAATAATCGGCTTCAGGAGAGCGCTTGGAAGGCTCAGTTCTTTTCTGGCTTGATTCACCCGATTATAAATTTTATCAGCAATATTGGCTACGTAGCTATGACAATTTTGGGCGGTTGGCTGGCGATTAATGGTCGGCTAAAAATCGGCGATATTCAGGCGTTTATTCAATACGTCGATCAATTCAATCAGCCGCTGGTTCAGGTCGCTAATATCGCTAATATTTTGCAATCGACAGCTGCTGCCGCCGAGCGAGTGTTTGAGTTTTTGGACGAGCCAGAAGAAGCGGTTGAGTCGAACAACTTGGTGAAATTGTCTAATGTAAAAGGCGAAGTTGAATTCGACAATGTCGTCTTTGGGTATAAGCCAGACCAAACTATCATCAAAGGTCTGTCGGCGCACATTAAGCCAGGTCGGCGCGTGGCGATTGTCGGTCCGACTGGTGCCGGTAAAACGACGCTGGTTAACTTGCTAATGCGATTTTATGAGATTAATAGCGGTTCGATTAAAATTGACGGCGTGGATATTCGTAGAATGAAACGTAGCGATGTACGTCAAATGTTTGGTATGGTGTTGCAAGATACGTGGCTGTTTAATGGCACGATTCGTCAGAATTTGATGTATGGCAATCCAAAAGCTACCGAGGAAGAGATGATAAAAACCGCCAAAGAAGCGCATGTTGATCATTTTGTGCGGTCGCTGCCGGGCGGCTATGATATGGTTTTGGGTGAGGAGGCTGCTAACATTTCCCAGGGAGAAAAGCAGCTGCTGACAATTGCCAGGGCGATGCTAGAAAAAACGCCAATGCTGATTCTGGATGAAGCGACAAGCTCGGTTGATACGCGCACCGAAGTCCTTATCCAAAAAGCTATGGATAAGTTGATGCAGGGAAAAACTAGTTTTGTTATCGCGCATCGTCTGAGTACCATTCGTGACGCTGATTTGATTTTGGTGGTTAAGGATGGGAATATTATCGAGCAGGGCAATCACGAAACTCTGCTGAAGCAAAATGGATTTTACGCTGAGCTGTATAATAGCCAGTTTGCTGAGTAGTTGTCTGCTACTTTTTACATAATGATATTTTTGTAGCTTCTGGTATGTGCAGTTCAAAATCAATATCAGTTTTCTGGACAATTTCATAATAAGGCGGAATTGATGGGTTTTTCGGAAGTTCAATTATTTTTCCGTCATTAAATAATCGTCCTTGTCTGTAGACATTGTGAATAAACGGTACATTTGGTTTTGCTTTTCTCAAGCGACATAACGCTGATTCATGCCGTGTTTCGCCATCTGTAATAACTTTGGGCTGCGTATGCCATTGTCCCATAATACATAATGTTGGTAGAGAGCCGTCAATTCCGAGGATATTTTTAGCTAGCTGCTCTTCTCGTTCTTGCGGGCTTGGTGGTATGATGGCATCCTCATCTAAATTGTCAAAAAATGTATCAATAAAAACGAGCTCTTTAAGTTGATTTTGCTGCAGAAGAATTGCTATTGTTTTTATCATCTCAAGAGATAGAACGCTTAAGTCAAAAAGGTCTTCATCAACTAAGGAAAAATCGCAAGAGCCGGTCTTTACTGAATTGATGAAGTTGGATACGGCGGGGCTGGCTTCAATAGCTAATCGTTTTACGCCAAGTTTCTTAACCAGAGTATAGATGACGTCGGAATTTTCTTTAATGCCGTGAATTTCGCCGTATACAATTATGTTTGATTTTCGCAATGTGGATTGAAGCGAATTTAACTGTCTTATGTCCAGTCGTTTCGGCAAGAATGTTTTGATAATATCGTGATTATTCATAGGTGCTAATTGATAGTTTACTTCATAAAACCGTAAATATATAGGGCTGCGTCGTTGATAAATTTGTCGATATTTGGCGAAGTATTTATAATTAAGTCATGAATATCGCAGACCAACTCCTTGCTAAATACCCAATTATTTCTGACCAAGTTGACGTAAAAGAGCTTGGTGCGCTTTTAAGAGAGTTGGAAAAAACTCTACGTCGTGGCACCACTGGAAATATTGTGGAGTTTGGTTGTTATGTTGGCACGACTAGTTTGTTTATTCGCCGACTGCTGGATGCTTATGATTTTACGGGCGAGTTTCATGTTTACGATTCGTTTGCGGGATTGCCAGAAAAAACCCAGAAGGATAATAGCGCCGCGGGTGATCAATTTAAGGCTGGCGAGTTATTAGCGCCGCGTAAGACGTTTGTCCAGAATTTTAAGAAAGCAGGATTGAAGTCGCCGATTATTCACAAAGGCTGGTTTTCTGATTTTACTTCTGATGACGTGCCGGAAAATATTATATTTGCGTTTTTTGATGGCGATTTTTATGAGTCAATTGTCGATTCTTTTCGGGTTTGTGAAAGTAAGTTTAATAAAGACGCGATAATTATTGTTGATGATTACGCAAATGAAGCTCTGCCAGGCGCCGCAAAAGCCACTGATGAATGGCTGAAGGTTAATCGACAATTCACGGTCAGAACTGAAGCTAGTCTGGCAATCATCTCCTCTTGCCCAAAAACATAAACGTGTTACAATTAAAACATCACTAATATAAACAGGGGAGGGTTGTGATGGACGAACCAATTCACATAACGTCTGAAATAGGAAAACTTAAGACCGTTCTATTGCATCGGCCAGGTGAAGAGCTGGAAAATTTGACGCCAGACTATCTGACCGATCTTTTATTTGACGATATTCCATATCTGAAAGTGGCGCAGGCTGAACACGATGCTTTTGCGGAAGCATTGAGAAGTCGTGGAATCGAAGTTTTGTATCTGGATCAATTGGTCGCCGAGGCAATTAGCACGGATCAATTGCGCGAACAATTTGTCGATGAAATGTTGGCTGCTTCTAAGCAGGATTCACGCCGCGTTACTCAAACATTGCGTCAATTCTTGTTGGATTTGCCAACCCACGCTATGATTCGCAAGATTATGGCTGGTGTTCGCAAGGATGAAATTACTTTGCCTCCAGACCAGCATCAGCAACTTCATAATATGATCGAGAAAAATCGTTATCCGTTCTATCTCGACCCGATGCCAAACCTATACTTTACACGCGACCCGGCTGCCGCAATTGGTAACGGTTTGACAATCAACAAGATGCACTGGACGGCTCGTCGTCGTGAATCGCTATTTATGCGCTACATCATCGACCACCATCCACGCTTTGCTAATCGTGCGCCAGTTTGGTACAACCGCACAGAGAAATTCTCAATGGAAGGTGGTGACGAATTAATATTAAGCGATAAGGTTATGGCAATTGGTGTTTCAGAGCGAACAACCGCTGAGGCAATTGAAAAGATGGCAACCAAATTGTTTGCTGGTTCGAAATTCGAGAAAGTCATTGCTATGGAAATTCCAAAATCTCACGCCTTCATGCACCTAGACACCGTGTTTACGATGATTGATCGTGATAAGTTTACGATTCACCCAGAAATTCGCGACCACGGCGGCAGGATGAATTGTTTTATTTTGGAGAAGGTTGAAGGTCAGCCATTCCCACGAATTACACACGAAACAGATTTGGAGCACGTTCTGAGGGTTGCGCTGGGCTTGCCAAGTGTTACGTTGATTGAGTGTGGCGGTGGCGATCCGATTGCTGCTGCTCGTGAGCAGTGGAATGACGGTTCAAACACTTTGGCGATTGCGCCGGGTGTTGTGGTGACTTATGATCGTAACTACGTAACTAACCAGAAATTGCGCGAAAACGGTATTGAAGTTATTGAGATTAGTGGTGCTGAGCTTGGACGCGGTCGTGGCGGTCCACGCTGTATGAGTATGCCGCTAGTACGAGAGGATGTATTCTAATGGCTCAGAGTTTGAGAGGACGATCGCTACTGACTTTGAGCGATTATACCGCTGAAGAGATTCGCTTGCTATTGGATGCCGCTCGTGAATATCGACGATTGAAATATGCCGGCATTCCGCACCGAATTCATGAGGGTAAAAATGTGGCATTGCTATTCGAAAAGGCTTCAACACGAACGCGCTGCGCATTTACAGTGGCTGCTAATGACCTTGGAGTTGCGCCGGAATACCTCGGTAAAGATGATATTCAATTGGGCAAGAAAGAGACGGTTGAAGATACCGCTAAGGTTTTGGGTCGAATGTTTGATGGGATTGAGTTCCGCGGTTTTGATCACGCAACTGTTGAGGAATTGGCGCGCCACGCTGGCGTTCCAGTATGGAATGGATTGACCGATAAGTTCCATCCAACACAGATTTTGGCTGACTTCATGACAATTGAAGAGCATGTTGGAAAACTGAAGGGAACTAAGCTGGTATTTGTTGGCGATGGTCGCAACAATATGGCGAACTCGCTGATGATCGGTTCAGCTATTATGGGACTTGATTTCCGCATTTTGGCGCCTCGTGAGTTGCATCCAGAGCAAGCTTTGGTTGATAAAGCAAATCACTTTGCCAGGTCAAGTCATGCGCGTATTACCGTCACTGACAACTTCGAAGAAGCTTTGCGCGGTGCTGATGTAATTTACACAGACGTTTGGGTTTCAATGGGCGAGGAAGATAAGTTTGCTGAGCGCATTAACCAATTGCGACATTTCCAAGTTAACCGCCAAATGATTAACCTGACAGGAAATCCTGAAGTTAAGTTTATGCACTGTTTGCCAGCATTCCATGATGCATTGACGATTACTGGGAAGAAGATTCAGGAAGATTTCGGTTTAGATTCAATGGAAGTGACGGATGAGGTGTTCCGCTCGCCACATTCGATAGTTTTTGATCAAGCGGAAAATCGTATGCATACAATCAAAGCTGTGATGGCTTTGACATTGTAGTTGTTGTCGTAATAAGGAGGTTAAGGAGGCTCCGAGGCAATGGTAGAAAAAATTAAAAAAGCAAAGCAGAAGCTTCGATCACCGTCGGCGTTTACTATTTTGTTTGTCGTGATCATCATTATGGCGGCATTGACGTGGGTTGTTCCTTCGGGTTTATATAAGACAAACGAGGACGGCGATCGTATAGCTAATTCGTATCACGTAGTCGACAAAGAGCGAACCGTCACGGAAGAAAAAGACGGTAAAAAGGAAGAGGTCAAAAAACACGACCAGCAAGGTTTGTGGGACGTCTTCACCGCACCTATTAAAGGTATGTCAGACAAGCTTGATGTCATCGTCTTCGTGATGGTGCTTGGTGGATTCTTAGGCGTCACTATGAAAACTGGTGCGCTTGACGCTTCTCTTGGCGCGCTGCTCCGAAAGATGAAGGGCAAGGAAAAGTGGCTCATCCCGATTCTGATGATTTTATTCGCTATCGGTGGTACTACTTACGGTATGCAAGAAGAAACTGTGGCGTTCTATGCGCTCGTCATACCAATGATGATTGCTGCTGGCTATAACGCCATGACTGGTGTGATGGTGATTGTTCTGGGTGCTGGTACTGGCGTGCTCGGTTCGACAATCAACCCATTTTCTACTGGTGTTGCAGCAAAAACCGCAGATGTGAAATTGGGTAGCGTTATTCCAATAATGTCTATCATCTTAGTACTTTGTTTGATTGCCGCGATTGTCTTTACTATGCGTTACGCCGCAAAAGTGAAGGCCGGCAAGTATAAAGAAGATGTTCGCTACAAGCCAGCTACGGCTGCTCTCGACATGACAAACGTACCAAAATTCACTGGTCCGCGAAAAGTTGTTATGTCTGTGTTTGCTATTACATTTGTGCTAATGATTCTTTCCTTGATTCCATGGGGAAGTTGGAATATCACATTCTTCGCTGATATGTTTGAATGGGCTGCAGGTTTGCCAGTTATTGGCGCGGTGCTTGGTGTAGTCCACAGTGCAGCCTTTGGTGATTGGTATTTCAATGAAATCACTGCGCTATTCCTAATTTCAACAATTGTCATAACCGCAATTTACTACAAAGAATTTAAGAAAGAGGGTGTTTTCCCAGTTGATACATTTATCGATGGTGTGAAAGACATCTTGCCGGTTGCTCTGATTATCGCAGTGGCAACGGGCGTTTCTGTGGTGATGTCTAATGGCGAAATTCAGGACACGATCATCAGCTGGGGTGAATCTCTCCTGAAAGATGCTGGTGGCGGTGTTGTCGGTGTGTTGGCGTACCTATTTTACTTGCCAATGTCATTTATCGTTCCGTCATCATCAGGTTTGGCGGCAGCAACTATGCCGGTTATCGCGCCAATTGCTGACTTGGTTGGCTCAAGTAAAGAAGTTATGGTCGCCGCATTTGCGACAGCGTCTGGCTTGATCAACATGATGGCTCCAACTATCGCGTCGTTGATGGGTGGATTGGCTTTGGCTGGTGTTTCGTATCGCGACTGGCTAAAACGCTCAGCTCCAATTATGGCGATATTTGCTATTATCAGCATCACAGTTATTGCAATTTTCGGAGCACTGTAGCCTATGGATAAGAAGCGTACTATTGTAGTAGCGCTCGGTGGTAACGCCCTGCAACGGCAGGGCGAAGCCGCGTCTGAGCAGCAGCAGCGAGTGGCTGATGAAACGGTTCGTCAACTTTTACCGTTAATCCAAGCTGGTCATAACGTAGCAATTGTTCATGGCAATGGCCCTCAGGTTGGCAATATTGTGTTGCACGAAGAGGCGATTAACACGCCAGATGTGCCAAGCTTGCCATTGGAAGATTCTGGCGCTATGAGCCAGGGATTGATTGGTTTTTGGCTGCAACAGGCTTTTCATGACGCCTTTATGGTTAATCAGATGAACAATCGCGCTGTTAGCGTTATAACCCAAACGATTGTTAGCTTGAGCGATCCAGCATTCCAAAATCCAACCAAGCCAATTGGTCCGTTCTATTCGGAAGACGAGGCAAAAACCGTCGCTAGCGAGCGCGGCTACACGGTAAAAGAAGACGCTGGCCGTGGTTGGCGGCGTGTCGTTCCATCGCCAAAACCTCAGACGATTGTTGAGGCCGACGTGATTAAGGCACTGGTTCATGCTGGCGTGACGGTCGTTTCAACTGGCGGCGGCGGCATTCCTGTTCTGCAAGACGAAACTGGTCAATTAAAAGGCGTCGCTGCGGTCATTGATAAGGACTTCGGCGCGGCAAAATTGGCAGATCTTTTGGATGCTGACACCTTGCTGATTTTGACTTCGGTTGATGCTGCTAAAATTAATTTTGGCAAACCAGATGAACAATCTCTTGGGGAAGTTTCAATAGAAGAACTTCAAAAGCATATTGACGATGGGCAATTTGCGGCAGGTTCAATGTTGCCAAAAACTCAGGCTGCCTTGTCGTTCCTGGATGGAAAGTCGGGGCGTACGGCGATTATTACTTCGCTGGATAAAACCGCTGAAGCCATTAACGGCTCGGCAGGCACGATAGTCAAATCGTAATAAAAATCAAGAAGTTCCTGTGAATGGCGCAGGAGCTTCTTGTGTTTATATATGTTTTATTTTATAATATGAAATTATGTTGCAATATCTTCGTTCAACAAATAGTGATTCAATAATTAGCCCGCAAGAAAATTTGCAGTCTGGTTCGTGGGTGCGCTGCGAAAGACCAAGCGACGAAGAGATTTCGCAATTGTTGACTCTGGGCTTGGATGAGGATTTGATAAGTGACGCGCTTGACCCGCACGAGGTGCCGCGTATTGAGTTTGACGATGAGTGGACTTATTTGATTGCGCGATTGCCAGACACTGACGACGATTTTAACGATTTTACCACGCCGATTTTATTCTGCATTAATAAAGATCATATCGTGACGCTGTCTAGAGATAGTTTGGGGCGATTATGGCAGCCATTTATTGATAAAGTGCGAATTAGGACGGATCGACAAGTTGAGCTTTTGGTGGCGATGGTTGAGGCGATTTCAATGCAATATCAGCGGCGCGTGGCAACAATTAATCGCCAAATGCGAGCGGCTACAGACAGTATTCATACGCTGAGAGTTAATGACATTGCCACTCTGGCAGAGTATGAGCGCAAATTGAATGATTATCTTGACGCGTTAATTCCGATGAACTGGGCAATTGAGAAACTTTTGGCGACTCAGAAGTTGCGACTGAAGGCTGATGATAAGGAAGACGTTGAGGATATTTCGATTGATTTGGAGCAGGTGATTGCGCGTTGTAAAAGTTTGTTGAGGACGATTACTAATGTGCGCGATAGCTATAGGGCGGTGATGGATACGCGCCTTAACGAAACGATCCGTCTGCTAACCGTAATTACCGTAGCTTTGACTATTCCGACGATGATCGCTGGTTTGTATGGTATGAACGTGCCGGTTCCAGGTGCCGATAATCCATTGATGTTTTGGGGAATTACCGCAGTTAGTGTAGTTCTGGCATTCGTTGTGGGCTATTATTTCCTGCGCCGCCGCTAAAGTTTAATTGCAATTCGATAGATTGCTAATATCGCTTGTGTATATTATAATTTTCTTATGATGGTGGGCTATTTTGAACGCAGATCGTTGACTGAAAAGTTGACGCAAGCTCAACGAATGCATAAAAACGGTTGGATTAATTTGACCGGGAGTCTTGATGCTACTCGAGTTTCAAAGGCTTTGTCGCTGTCTGCTAATATTGTCCGTGACGTACTCGATATCCACGAATTACCTCGAGCGGAGTTTTCTGATGGTGTTGAATATATTTTTACGCGCATACCGTTTGGTCAAACTGATTCTGGCAAAACGGCGCCGTTTTTGATTGCAATTAGCGGCGGTCATTATATTACAATATCGCCTCATGCTAAATTTTCACCCCTGGAGGTCAGCGATTATTTATTTAGCACAACCGAGCGTCCAGCGGGAGTTTTTGCTGCGAATTTGGCGTATATTATTTCTCAATATGAACAACGCGTGCATTTGTTAACGGAGCAAATTAGCGATGCTCGTCGGCGACTAAGCCGTCATGAAGTTGAGAATTCGGATTTTATTAAATTTGTCGCAATTGAAGACACGCTCAATGAATATCGAAGCAGCTTGGAAGGTATGTCCCGTGTTATTACACAACTGATGGAAAATCGTCGCCATCTATTTAAGACTAGAGATCTGGAAGCCTTGGAGGACGTCGATTTACACATCAGGCAAGTTTTAGTGGCAATCAGTTCCAGTACGCACACAATTTCCAGCATCCAAAACGCTTATTCGACGGTTGCTAATAATACGCTAAACCAACGCATGAAGGCATTGACCGCCATAACAATTCTTCTGGCTATTCCAAACGTTTTTTACGGAATGTATGGAATGAATATCGCGTTGCCATTTCAGGGCGAGCCTTGGGCATATCCAGTTATCACCAGTTTTACAGTGTTGTTGATTTTACTTGTTATGTTTGTTGCTAAGCGACTTCGCTTGTTCTAATATAGATATAATAAGCATTTTCAAAATGTTTTTGCTTGACGTACCAATAAACGTTTGGTAACATTGTTAGCATGTCTCGCGCCGAAGCATTAAATTGCTGATATTAAGTGATAAAGGTCGAAGCGCGTGGGGCTGCACATAATAATAAGGAGTGCAAAACACATGCCAATAGCAATCAAATTTGTGCCATCAAGGCGCAAAAAGATCGCGGTGGATGTGGTGCCTGCCGAATGGCAAACATACATAGCACAATAAAAAGAGTGCAGTCGATCCAACGATAGAATAGGGACGACTATAAACAAATCCCGCTCCAAGGCACCGGAGCGGGATTTTGGTTTGTGTGAAAATGCGTTAATCTTTTACTTCAACGCCAGCTTTTTTCAAGGCTTCCTTGACTGATGATTCGATTGAGCCAGAGCTGTCCATCTCAGTGTTTTTTCCATTTATGTAGAAAGTTGGCGTTGCGGCAACGCCGTGTTTGCGACCGAGAGCCATATCGAAGTCAATTTTATTTTTAACCTTGTTACTGGCGATATCGGTTTTATATTGATCGATATTAAGCTTCAGTTGTTCAGCATAAGATTTGAAGATGTTGTCGCGTTCTGTAGTGTTGGCGTTTTTCCAAGCGTCCTGATTTGCATATAGAAGCTCATTCATTTCCCAGAATTTACCCTGTAAACCAGCAGCTTCAGCTACGGCAGCGGCAGCTCGTGCGTTAGGGTGTGAGCTGGCAATTGGGAAATTACGGAAAATTAATCGAACGTGATCTTTATATTTTTTAGCTAGTGCTTCGGCTTTTGGTGCAGCAGTGCCACAGCCAGGGCATTGATAGTCGGCGTATTCGATAATTGTTACTTTGGCGTCTTTACTGCCAATTTCGTGATCCGCGATACTGCCATTTCTTGATTCTGCGCTGATAGTTGTGTTCAGCTGATCGTTATTGATATCGCTAATGTTTAGTCGATTTTGTGTCGAAATATAAATCATTCCACCAACAATCGCCACTACAATAATTGCGAAAATTATCCAGCTTTTCTTATTCATTTTCCCTCCATTTACTCTAGTAAGTATAGCACGGAATGCGGTACAATAAAACTATGACGATTGTGCTAATTTTTGGATATTTGGTTACTTTGGCGGTTTTGCTGATAGTGCTGGGAGTTCAGCCAAAAACGTCTTCGCATAGTCAATTTGAGCTGCGGCGGAGAAGTGGACTAGGCGATGAAAAGGCTAAAATTCTTTTGCGACAAAGAGAATTTTTACGAGATATTATTTCACTGCAGCGCGCCGTGGCTTCTTTATGTTTGGTAATTTTAAGTGTTATTAGTGTTTATTTGTTCAACTGGGCGGCTGGACTCTTTTTGTCAATTATAATAGCTCTAGAAATCGGAGCCGTCGCGCGAATTGGCTTGTGGCAGAAATACTCACAGCAACTTTATGAAAAATACGAACCACTAATCTTGACGACAATTGAGCGACATCAAGTAATTTTGTCGCTAATCCGTTCGGTATCGCCAGTTGTTGGTGATAGTCAGGTGATTGAATCGAAAGAAGAATTGCTGGAAATGGTGGCTCAATCTAGCGGGGCGATTTCACCTTCTGAGAAAAAGCTTATTACTAACGGACTGAAGTTCAACGATATGAAGGTCGAGGAAGTTATGACGCCGCGAAGCATGATTGAATCGGTACCTATGAACGAACTCCTTGGGCCGCTAGTGCTTGATGATCTTCATAAAAAAGGGTATAGCAGATTTCCTGTCATTGACGGTGACATTGACCACGTTATTGGCATGCTGAGGATTCAAGATTTGCTGACGATTGATCGTAAAGCAAAATCTCATCGCGCGGAAACAGTCATGAGCAAAGACGTCTATTATATTCGCGAAAATCAAACTTTACAGCACGCCTTGGCTGCATTTTTGAAAACGCAGCATCACTTGTTTATTGTTGTGAATGAATTTCGAGAAACAGTTGGTCTACTGAGCTTAGAAGACGTAATTGAAGCGCTATTAGGTCAGAAAATTATTGACGAATATGATGTTTATGGAGATATTCGTAAGGCCGCCACGGCTAATCCGCAGAAAAATAATTTGCCCACAAAAACTCGACGAGATGTTTAATTCTGGGAATTTGCCTAGATTATGCTATAATAACAGATATGAAAAATAGAATTTTGGCGGCAGAAACTTCTAAAAAAGTTGGTGAGAATATTACGGTTGCGGGCTGGGTTCATTCCAGGCGTGATCATGGCGGATTGATTTTTATTGATTTGCGCGACCACACAGGTTTGGTTCAGTTGGTTATTAATCCTGATAAAAAAGATGCTTTTTCTTTGGCGGAAAGCTTACGGGATGAGTTTGTGGTTCGTGCTTGTGGCGTGGTTGCGGAGCGTGGCGAAGGTCTGAAAAATCCGAATATTGCCAGTGGCGATGTGGAAATTGTTGTGGACAATTTGGAGATTTTGAACCGAGCTGAAACTTTGCCAATTCAACCATTTGCCGAGGATAATCAAGCTGGCGAAGAACTAAGATTCAAGTATCGTTATCTTGATTTGCGTCGTCCAAAAATGCAAAACATGCTTAAAAAGCGCGCCGAAATGTATCGTCGAATCCATGAATATATGGACAATCGAGATTTTATTGAAATTCAAACGCCAATTTTGGCGAATTCAAGCCCTGAAGGTGCGCGTGATTTTCTGATTCCGAGTCGTTTGCAGGAAGGGAAGTTTTACGCCTTGCCGCAAGCTCCACAACAGTTTAAGCAGCTTTTGATGGTTGGTGGTGTGCCGCGTTATTATCAGTTGGCGGCTTGTTTCCGCGACGAAGATCCGCGAGCAGATCGCCTATACGGTGAGTTTTATCAGCTTGATTTGGAGATGAGTTTTGCTGAAGATGGTGAAGAAGTTCGCACTGAAGTTGAGCCTTTGATGAAGCAACTGGCAACTGATTTTGCTGGTAAAAAATTGTTGGATTTGAGCGATTTGGCGGTTGGTGATGGCAGTTCAATTCCGCGAATTTCGTATCGTGACGCCATGGAAACTTACGGTTCTGATAAGCCGGATTTGCGATTTGGTATGGAATTGATAGAACTGACGGATGTGTTCTCGGAGACTGAGTTTGGTGTATTTAAAAATGCTGAATGCGTTAAGGCTATTTGCGTAAAAAATGGCGCAAGTTTGAGTCGTAAGCAAATTGACAATTTCACTAATATTGCTAAAAGCGAAGGCGCTGGCGGTTTAGCGTACATTACATATCAAGACGGTGAAGCAAAATCTCCAATTGCGAAATTCTTGAGTGAGAAGGAATTAGCTGATATCCAGCAGAAAACTGGTGTGGTTGATGGCGATGCAGTGTTCTTTGGCGCTGATTCTCGCTCGGTTGTTAACGCGGTATTGGGGCGCTTGCGTAATGAATTTGCCTCGCACTTTAATCTTAAGGATCCATCGGTCGTGGCGTTTGCTTGGATTATTGATTTTCCGTTTTATGAATGGGATGAGCGAAGTAAAAAACTTGATTTTGGTCATAATCCGTTCAGTATGCCAAAGGGTGGTTTGCAAGCTCTGGAGTCTGCTGAAACTGACGCCGAAAAATTATCCATTGTCGCTGATCAATTTGACATGGTAATGAATGGCTATGAGATTTGCTCTGGCGGCGTTCGCAACCATAATCCAGCGGTGCTTTATAAGGT
The DNA here is from genome assembly GCA_007845355.1 of TM7 phylum sp. oral taxon 352. GTDB lineage: Bacteria > Patescibacteriota > Saccharimonadia > Saccharimonadales > Saccharimonadaceae > Nanosynbacter. The sequence continues at coordinate 1,787 of SDRQ01000001.1, read as the reverse complement.
GTTCGGTTTGCTGGGCTTCAGTGAGTCTTATGTTGAAGAAAAGTTTGGTGCTATGCTAGGCGCTTTCAAATACGGCGCTCCACCTCACGCAGGATGTGCTTTTGGAGTTGATCGTATTTTGATGGAATTGACCGATGAGCAAAACGTCCGCGAGACTCTGGCGTTTCCAAAGAATGGCTCTGGTGTGGATGTGATGATGAATTCACCTTCAATTGTCGATCCTGCTCAGCTACGCGAATTGGGTTTGTGAGATTTAGCATTGAGTTCACGGGAGATGCTCGTAGGGTGATGGATAATATTATTCTTCACATTCCTCATGCCTCGCTGCATCTACCGACCGATTTTTGGCGTGATATTACGGTAGATAAAGAGATTATCGAGAGGGAATTGCGTTTCATTGCTGATTATAAAGTTGATGAGCTTGTTAAAAATATATATAGCCATAAAATTATAGCTAAATATTCGCGGCTATATTGTGACGTCGAGAGGTTTCGTGATGACGAAGCTGAGCCAATGGCTAAGCTGGGTATGGGAGCGATTTATACACATTTATCTGACGGTACGCAATATCGCAAAATAGGATCATCCCGCCGGGAGGAAATTTTGGGCAAATCATACGACTTACATCACAAACAACTAAACGTATTGAGTAGGGAAATTGTTGATCAATATGGATCGTGTGTGATTATTGATATTCATAGTTATAGCGATGAATTAGTGCGAAGATTGTTTGGCTGGACGGATAATTTACCAGATATTTGCCTCGGCTATGATGAAAAATGGTTCGGTAAAGACAATGCATCAAAATTAAAGACATATATTGAAAAAATGGGATATAGTTGTGAGTTAAATTATCCGTATTCTGGGGCGCTAGTTCCGATGGAATTTTATCACGATGAAAATCCGAAGATACATTCGGTGATGTTGGAAATTAATAGGCGCATCTATTTGAATGGTGGTGTGGTAAGCGAAAATGCTGTGTGTAATATAGATAAAATAATAAATTTTATCGCAGAAAATCTAGATCCTAATACCTAGCCACGCCGCCAAAATATCGCCCGCAAAGTAGGCTAATCCTGCTGCAATCGCCCCAAGAAGTAACGTGATACCTGCAGACTGCCAAGGTGATTGTTTGCTGACTTTGCCCTTGATGAAGCCGATTGCTAAGAACGTTGCCGCAGTTAGCGCCGAGCTAATATAGAATAATACCGCGCTTGGCGCTTTTAAGTTTGCAATTACGTCAATCAAATATGGTAATACTGGTACGCTACCGACCACCACGAAAGCTAAGAATGTTACTGCGCCTATGATCTTTGGGGATGAGCGTTTTTGGCTGTCGCGAACAGATTCTTCGTGTTCAGCGCTGGCTGCTAAATATGCGCTAGAGCCCATTGAGAATCCGTCGGCTATTAAATTAGCAATTCCTAATATAAGAATTACTGAGCTGGATATTCCAGCTCCAGCTGAAGCCGCCACGACTGCAAATGTTGTTACTGTGCCGTCAACCGCGCCATAAACAAATTCTGGTATGTATCGTTTGAAAAAATCTTGCATAACCTTATCAGTTTATCATATTACGCAGACAGGAGTTAGCAATGATGGTAAGAGGCTATAGGTCGCGCTCTTTTAAAATCGTTGTATATTTTTATAAAAAACTGTTGACACGTCATATGCGCTTATGTTAATTTAAAAGCAATCATTACTATGTAGTGAAAATAAACAATAGATAAATTGGGTGAGGGACCAATGTCATGTAATATGCCAGAATAGGTATAAACTATTCGTAT
>SDRQ01000018.1 GCA_007845355.1 TM7 phylum sp. oral taxon 352 | reverse complement strand
TCTGAACAGGAAAGTGCGATTCGTTGGTGGTTATCTAAAGCTTCGGTGGCTGGCGTGGCGGCCTTTATGCAAGCAACGATTTTGATGTTGGTGATGGTGTCTTTAGGAATCTTAATCGTCCCCGAACGCAACGCCACTTCCAGGTTTTGAATCATCGAAAATCCAGCAAATGCCACCTTGCGTCCGTGCTTATGCGCCTCTTCTAAAATTAATTGCAAGCGATGCACCTGCGACGAGAAACAACTTAAAATTACTCGACTATTACTAAACTTGTCCATCACCTGACCGATGGAATACTGGATGTCAAACTCCGTATGTGTGTGCGTACCAGCCGATTCACAGTTGGTCGACTCGTTCATAAACATCAAAATGCCTTCTTTTGAAGCAACTTCAGTCAGTCGCTCAAGGTCAAACTTTTGACCGTCAACTGGACTTTCCTCAAATCGCCAGTCACCAGAATCGACAATTACACCCATCGGAGTTCGAATAATCACCGCCGTAGAATCAGGAATTGAGTGGTTAACTCGCACCAATTCGATTGAAAAATGCTTAGAAACTTGAACAATTTCGTGACTCAGCGGATCCATCACTCGATAATCTGGCTTGAAATCCACTTCTGAATCGTCCATCGTTCGATCGAGCATACCAATCGTAAACTTAGAGCCATAAACTGGCGCTGGAATACGATGAATAAAGTGACGGAACGAACCAATGTGGTCAAGGTGTCCGTGCGTAAATACGTGTGCCTTAATTTTATGCTTATTCTCTTCCAGCCAAGTAATATCCGGAGTGATGTAATTGATGCCTGGATAATCACTGCCTGGGAACAAAAAACCCATATCTACGATGATAATCTCATCATCATATTCGATGGCGTTCATATTCTTACCAATTCCCATTTCACCCACGCCACCAATCGGAATAATCCGAAGTTTCGGCTGACCGCCGCGAACAGGTTTTGGTTGCATTTTGGCACTAAATTGCTCACCGCCATATCCGTTATAAACTGACTTGTTTACTGGAATATCAATCAAGTGCTGTGAAGCCCTGAGGTTAACATTCTCACTTGTTCGTCGCTGAGCTCGGAAAACTTCACCCTTACGAGTAGTTGTGCTATTCAAAACTGCATTGTTACTTTTCTTTGACTGCGGACGTTTGTTGGCGTCGTCCTTTTGCGGTGTTGCTAGTCGCCGCTGACCCATATTGTTATACTCCTTTTTTATTACAATATAATTCAAAAACCAGGTATAGAGGTGAACTGACGTAAATTCCTCTAGTTAGTACTCTTATATTAGCAAACCGCTCATTTTTTGTCAAAGAACAATGTTTTATAACAGAGGTCAATTAATCGTCGCCATCCACCGACGTGTGTGCGAATTTACGCTTGCCACGATAAGTGAAGAAGCCGATTGTCAATAAATTAGCCACCAACAAGAATCCAGCCAAAACCCACATACTGCCGCCGTAAAATGCGTTATCTAGCCCGCCCGAAATAGCCTGGCGCAATGCGCGAATCGAGTAAGTCATCGGCACTAGCGGATTAATTGCCTGGAAGAATCCGTTGGCAGTTTGGATTGGGAACGTTCCTTCACTGGATCCCAATTGAAGTACCAAAAGAATCATCGCTAAGAATCGTCCTGGATTGTCCAAAACAATCACCAAAAGCGACACAATCGACATATACGCAAACGACGTCAGATAAATTGCCCCGATGAAATGCGCTGGATGTTCTGGAGTTAGTCCTAAGAAAAACACCATCACCAACATCAAAATCGTTGCTTGCATAAAGGCCGCCACGCCAGCCACCGAAGCTTTAGATAACCACCAACGAATCGCACTTTCCTGTTCAGAAAAAGTTTTGCGGATCGGATAAATAACGTTCAGGACAATTGCCCCAACAAACAAACTTAGCGACAAAACATACGGCGATAAAGCGTAGCCATAGTTCGGAACATTGCCTTTTTCGGTCATTTCCGACTTTACTGGATTTGCAATTTGCTGCTGAGTCGTAGCGCCAGTTGGTTGAATTTTTATGCGATTAGAAGCGTCCGCCAATTTATTCGCCAGCGTGTCCGCGCCGTTTGTCAGTTGCGAAGTTCCATCAATTAATGCGCCCGAGCGACTTTCTAATAAACTCGCGCCATTCGCCAATTTTTGACTGCCCGATTTTGCTTCGCTTAAGCCGTTTGTTAAGCTTGCCGAGCCCACTAATAATTGATTGTTCGCAAATCGCACGCTGTTATAGCCGTTAAATGCGGTGATTGCGTTTGGCGCCAATTGATTCACGCCGTTATTCAATACAGAAACTCCAGCCTGAAGCTGCGTTTGTTGTGCTGATAATTGTTGAGTTAGCACTTGAAGATCTTCACGTAGCGTACTCGTCTGCTCAATAATTGTCTGAGTTTTTGTGAATGCTAGATAAATATTGCTAATTTGCGGCAAACTTATCGTCGTCGTAGAATTGCCACCAGGAGCGGCTGCTTGCGCGCCCAAAGTCCGCAAAGTATCGCCCGCCGTCAACAAGTCGGATCTCGAATCTTGTATTGTTTGCACCAAAGTTTGCGCGGTCGTTTCTACCTTGTTTTGCTGAGCCACGAGCGCTGGCGATGGGTTACTCACGCTGGCGTTTAACTGATTTATGCCCGATTGCAATTGTTTCATACCATCAGATAATTGTGATAATTGAGATTCGGTCGGCAAATTGTTCGACAATTGCCCCAATCCCGCCTGCAATTTACGAGAACCGTCGCTGAGTTGCGCCAATCCGCCAGTCAAAGATTGCTGATTTACCGCTAATTGCTTAACGCCGCCAACGTATGTTTGTGTGCCAGATTGCAATCGCCCTAATCCGTCGTGCAAAGTTGACGCGCCGTTAGCCGCCGTGTCCAGCCCTATTCCAAGCTTGTCCAAATTCTCCAAAATTCCCTTAGCGTACGCCTGGGTGATTTGCTCGGACACCGAAGATTTGACCTTGGCGGCAGCTTGATTACTGACTAGCGAACCGATGTAGTTTTTCGCTGGCGTGGTCGTAAAATTAATAACCGCTTGCTGAGGTTCAGATTCGGTAATTGACGCCGCTTTCTGCGAAAAGTCGGATGGAATAGTTACCACTGCATAAAAATGCCCACTATTCACGCCTGCATCTGCTTGTTGTTTGCTGACAAATTCCCAGCCCAAATCGTGATTGTCTTTCAGTTTTTTCTCGACAGATTCGCCGATATTCAGAGCTTTGCCATTTAAGCTGGCGCCCTTATCTTCGTTCACAAACGCCACCGGCAAGTTTTTTGTTTGTCCGTACGGATCCCAAATTGAACCTAGGAAAAATCCACTATATAAAATCGGGATAAACGAAATCACAGCCATGGATATTAGCAATATTTTATTACTAAACAAATGCTTCCACTCGGCTCGCAACATCTTATTTTTAATCATGTGTAACCTCCTTTGCGACATCTTCCAGTGTTACAGTTTTCAAATATTCATTCCACTTTTCCTGCGCTTCAGAAAAAACCTTTTCTATCATATTCATGCCAATTTCCACCTGACGAGGACGCGATTGAAAAACTCTTTCAACAATTCCCTGAGGTTGGAAAAATGGCGATTCTCCCTCAATTGCAAGGACGACATCATGCAACGTAACTTCGTTCATTTTTCTCGCTAAAATAAATCCGCCGCCAGTCCCCTGCGTTGAAGTGATTAGCTTTGCTATTACCAATTTCCGACTAATTTTCTTCAAGTACGTCGGCGAAACCAGCATCTTTTCCGCCAGCGCATCATTAGTTACCGGCGTCGTCCTTTTCGGATCTGCCAGAATTGCCATAATGCAGCACGCCTGTTCAACAGCTCCCGATAATCTCATACAAATCCTTTCTCGACTTAGATATAATAGATATCGACTATCCACTATACTACGTCTGGGGAACTTTTGCAAGAAAATAGTCTAATTAAGCGCCGCTATTATTCTTCACAAATTCCACAGCCTGAATAAAATCGTCAATTAACGTCTGACGCATACCGCCGTTATAAAGTGCAGCGGCTGGATGATATAGAGGAATGACCACAAATTCTAGATCATGTAGACGCACTTTACGTGGACGACCGTGTTCTTTACTGATCTGCAATCCTGGAATAAATCCGCCGCCACTGTGCCGCCCCAAGGTCAGAATAGCCTTTGGCTGGATGATTTCTAGTTGCCTGAGTAAATATGGCCAAAATTGACGCTTTTCCTCTGGCAGTGGGTCGCGATTATTTGGCGGGCGATATTTAACAATGTTGGTAATATACACATCTGACCGTTGCAGATCAGCAGACTTCAACATTTCATCAAGGAATTTTCCCGCAGCACCAACGAACGGCTTGCCTTGCAAATCTTCATTCTTCCCCGGCGCCTCGCCAATAAAAACGATATCAGCATCAGGATTTCCATCGCCCATAACAAGCTGCGTCGCCTGATCCGCCAAATCCGAGCAAACCTTCTCTTTTACAATTTCTTCCGCCAACGCGTCCAATTTAGTCTGCTTGTCCATATATTTATTCTATCAAAAAACGCCCCGCAAGAAACGAGGCGCTTCTGATATTTAATAAAACTATTTATTTACCTTGTCTGCTAATATAGTTCCTAGGTCATTTAATTCATCGCGAATTTCACCCTCTTCTGCCAGCTTCTGTATTCCCGATGTCCATTCATTAATAGGCTTCTGAATCGCGGTAAGACTGTCATAAAATTCACTCATATAGTTGGAATTATACTTTTTATAGTCAGCCTTCATCTCCGCAACCTTCGGCAGCATTTCTTCGATTTTTTCTAGCTTGGCAGTAAAATCTCTAATAAACTTTTTATTAGTTTCATTCTTAGCGTCAACATTCTTAAGATTCTGTCGAGCCTTCTTAATTGTGCTTTCTACGCTAGAAAAGTTAGAGCTATTTCTGCCGTCAGAAAATTCAATTATCACTGGCATAATCTTCTCGTATACTTCTCCAAAAGCATCTACGGCTGTATTGAACTTTTCTAGTTTGCTCTTCAGAGCCTCATACTTTTCGCGAACCTCTTTGTCACCAGTGACGGCCTTCATTTTACCTATCTCGGTCAATCTGTCGTTAATTTCGCTCTTTGTTTTAGCGAGCTTATCACGATTGGATTTCAATGAAGTCTCAGTTTCGGAAGTGGAGATGTACGAAAGCGACGAAGCCGCCTTATTGTATATCTCAATTGTCTCGTTTAACTTTTCTCCAGCAGCTTTATAATCCGCCTTGCTTGGACCGCCTAGCAACAAGACGGCTAGGACTACACCAACGATAATTACGACTAGTCCAATTATTCCGCCGATGATTCCCCACAGAGCACCTTTGCTCATTTTCTTTTTTGGTGGCATCTGGTATGGAGTTCCCATGACTGGTTGTTGTGGGAATTGTTGTTGTGGCTGAGGCTGCTGAACCTGCTGGAACTGTGGCTGTTGTGGAGCCTGCTGGAATTGCGGCTGAGGCGGCACTTGAGGTTTGTTGTTATTACTATCGTCCATAAAATTTCCTCCTAAAATTACGCTTTCGCTATTATATATTTACAAACCAATCATCGTCAAATTGATCTTACCGCGCTCGTCAATTCCAGTGATTTTCACGCGAACAGTTTGCCCTTCTCTCACGACATCAGTCACTTTTTCAACTCGATGTTCTGCCAATTTCGAAATATGAACCATTCCGTCAACGCCAGGAAGTATATTCACAAACGCGCCAAAATCTTTAATGCCAACAACTTTACCTTCGTAAATCTTGCCAACTTCTGGCTCCTCAACCAGACTCTTAATCCAGTTCATAGCCTTTTCAATCGACGCGCCGTCTGGGCTAGCCACAGTAATCAAACCGTCTTCCTTAATATCGATCTCAGCGCCAGTTTCCGAGGTAATCTTGTTGATTGTCTCGCCACCCTTACCAATAATCACGCCAATCTTATCTGGGTCAATCTTAATCTTCTCAATTCGTGGCGCATACGGACTAAGCGACTCACGAGGCTCTGGAAGCACACTAAGCATATGTTCCAAAATGTGCGCACGCCCCGCCTTACTCTGCTCAATTGCCTGACGCAATACCTCCACTGGCAGACCATGAACCTTCATATCCATTTGAAGAGCTGTAATACCCTTCGAAGTTCCAGTTACCTTAAAGTCCATATCACCAGCAAAGTCCTCAGCGTCAGCGATATCGCTCAACACATACGGAGTATCGCCGTCCATCATTAGACCCATCGCAATTCCACTCACTGGAGCCGAAATTGGCACGCCGGCATCCATCAATGCCAAACAGCTAGAACAAGTCGCCGCCATCGAAGTCGAACCGTTCTGACTCATAATTTCTGTCACCGAGCGAATAGCGTATGGAAAATCCTCTTCAGTTGGCAAAACTGGAAGCAAAGCACGTTCCGCCAAATATCCGTGACCAATTTCACGTCGACCTGGACTGCCCATTCGCTTGACCTCGCCAACCGTATAGCCCGGCGCATTGTAATGATGCATATAACGTCGCTCACCGTCGGTAATTTCCATAGTGTCAATCAATTGCGAATAACTAAGCGGTGCCAAAGTCACAATATTCATTCCCTGAGTTACGCCACGCGTAAACAAGCTGGAACCGTGAGCGCGCGGCAAGAATCCAACTTCCGAGCTAAGCGGACGAATCTCGGTCAACTGTCGACCGTCAGGACGAACTCGCTCAGCGACAATTCCCCGGCGGACATCTTTATGCAAAGCCAAAGTGAACGCTTCATCGTAATCGCCACGAACTTCGCTATATTCTTCTTCATCCAGCCCCAATTTTTCCGCCATCGCCTCATGGAACTCAGCGCGAATTTCGCTTATCATTTCATTGCGCTCTGGATATGGACGACGGATTTTCTCACCAAATTTCCCATCAACCCACACGTTAACCGTTTGCTGAATTGATTCATCTGGCAAAATTAGATCATATTCCTGCTGTGCTGGCGCAACTTTTTCCGCCAATTCGCACTGCAAGGCAATCGCTGGCTGCATCATCTGGTGAGCCCACGCCATCGCATCAACAATAACGTCCTCCGAAACTTCTTTAGCGCCAGCCTCGACCATTGTTATACCGCTTTCAATACCAGCCACAACCAAATCAAGATCCGACTTTTCGCGCTCTTCCGGAGTCAAGAACGCCTTAAATTCGCCATTCACTCGACCCACGCGCAAACCAGACACTGGACCATCAAACGGCGTACCAGTTAACATTAACGCACTAGACGCAGCGATCATCGCAATTACATCTGGTCGGAAACTCGGATCCATACTCAAAACAGTTGCAACGACTTGAATTTCCTGTCGATAACCCTTCGGGAAAAGCGGACGAATCGGACGATCAATCAATCGACCAATCAACACAGCTTCATCGCTCGGGCGACCTTCACGCTTGATAAATCGGCTGCCAGAAATCTTACCTGCTGCATAAAACTTTTCTTCGTAATCAATTGACAATGGAAAATAATCCAATTGCACTGGACGCGAGCTAACCTGAGCACTGCCCAAAACTACAGTGTCGCCATAGCGCACCAAAACACTACCAGTCGTCCTAAAACCGACACGATTCACTTCTAAAGTCAGCGGCCGACCACAAAAATCAGTGGTAACACTAAAAATCTCCTTGCCGCTTGGATTGATAATACTCATAAAGAGCTCCTTTCTTGCGGTAGTAACAGGGATGAAATTACTTGGCAATTTAGTCGTCTCATCTCTATCACTTCCGCGTTACAAATTGCTCCTTATATTATACTAAAACCTCAACCCAAACACCAGCCGCGAGCGCGCTTAGCATAACCTTATTAACAGACGAGTGTGCTATAATTTATTCATGTCACTTCATCTAGATTCAGTAAAAAATCGCCAGAAAAGCTGGAAAAGCTATATCTTAACTATAATCGCAATCTTAATGATTCTTGGCGGAGTTTATTTGCTTGCTCTCATCAGCACACCCCTTATTTTGTCGCAAAACATCGATCCAAAAGACAACCACACCACTCAGCTCATCACTAAAACTGAGAATAAAATTACCGAAAATCGACTTTATATACCGAAAATCGACATAAATTTGCCTTATAGTACTGGCGGCGCTGAGACAATGGAGCATGGTGCGTGGTGGCGTAAACCAGAAAACGGCAACCCAAAAGATGGCGGCAATTTTGTCTTATCTGCACACCGTTTTATTATGGGATTAACTCCTCAGCAGACGCTCAGAAAATCGCCTTTTTATAATATTGATAAATTAACTGTCGGCGATGAAATTATCATTGACTATAACGGCGTGCGTTACAATTACGTCATCAGCGAAAAACAAAGCGTTAAACCAGATGCCGTGGAAATCGAACAGCGCACAGATCAGCCGCAATTAACTCTTTATTCCTGCACTTTGGGCGGCGCAAACGACGGACGAGATGTGATTATCGCCAAATTGAAAAAATAGCCAGAACAACAAAAATCCCCTTTTCGTCAAAGGGGATTTAAGCAG
>SDRQ01000017.1 GCA_007845355.1 TM7 phylum sp. oral taxon 352 | reverse complement strand
CGCACAAATGGTCGCTCAAAAACATCAGCTCAACACGAGGCTGAGCTGATTAATTTGGTGAATAAACAATAGTTTATTTAGTTAACTTGAATGCTGCCAGTTGAAGTGGCGGTGTAATATTCAGAGTTTCTTACGGGTACAGAAACTGTGTGGGCTCCTTCCGTATCAAGCTCTACTGTGGCGGGCTGCAAGCTTCGGATAATCTCAATCTTCTTCGTTTGTCCAATGTAGCGCTTGGCGTTCTCCACAACCACCATCGTTCCCTCTTTCAAATAGCCAACCTCTTGATGAGAACCTTGTCGGATGTACCGGTCTTTGCAGAGGTTCGAACGCCATTGACGCCCATCCAGCCGTGAAGTCCAGGGGTTCGGTCGGACAAGATGTCGTTCACAATGTACGCTGATTGCGAATCGATAACTTGCTTGCCTTCATCTTTCCATTTTTTCAGAGTTTCACCTTGGCTGTTCTTTACCTCGATAACACTTGAAATATCTTTTTGGACTCCCATTCGCGCCAATGTTGAGTAAGCGTTCACCAATTCTGTCTGCTTGGTTCCACATGCGCCAATTGCTGCACCGAGTCCGTAGCCACCGGCATTTTCTTCCTGACGGCAATAGTTAGGATCGCCCATTCTGCGGATTCCTTCGACGACAGGCTTAGCGGATCCGTCACCAACGATGTAAGCGGCTTTAATGGCTGGGACGTTTCGAGATAGAGCTAGCGCTCTTCGAATATTGATGGCACCCATAAATTTATTGTCCCAGTTTCTTAGAGTTGCGCCGTACAGCTTATCAATGTTCTCATCAGCTAAGACTGTGCCGCTACCGTATGCTTGCTTGCTGTCGTGTTTGTCGAATAATTGGGCAAAGACAAGCGACTTAATGGTGGAACCTGGCTGGATATAGGAAACTGCGGCGTTGTCCTGACCGAAGCCAGTGTAATTAAAGTCACGGCTACCAACAAGTGCTACGATTTGTCCGGTCTGAACGTCTTCGACTGTTGCGGCGCCGTTACTAATTCGCACAGAATCTGGTCGACCTGTTGCAAAGAACGATTTCATTTCATTTTCAAGTTTCTCCTGAATTCGCCAGTCGAGGGTGGTTTTAATCGTCAATCCACCGCGTCCAACGACTGATTCGCCAAGCTCTTTACTCAACTGATTGCGAACCATCAATAGGAAGTGAGGAGCCTTAATATTCTCCAAGTGCTCGGTCTGCGGCTTAAGTGTGCTTAAGATATCAATCTTTTTAGCTTTTTCAGCCTCATCCTTGGTAATAACGCCTTGCTCGGCCATGTAATCCAGAACTGTATGTTGTCGGGCAATTAAAGCCTTATTTCCAGCGGTGTTATATGGATTATAGTAAGTTGGATTCTGCGGAATACCAGCAATTAGCGCCGCTTCCGCCAGCGTCAGATCTTTGGCGTGCTTGCCAAAGTATGTCTGAGCGGCTGATTCTGCGCCGTTACGACGACCGCCGTATGGAGATTCGTTCAGATATAATGACAGAATTTGGTCTTTGCTATACATGCGCTCAACTTCAATTGCAAGGATGATTTCCTTGATCTTTCGAGGAATACCGCTAATTGATCGGTCGCCGGCCTCATCTGCGAAGAAGACTTGCTTGACTAGCTGCTGCGTCAGAGTCGATCCACCCTGAACTTGGCGTCGTGAAGCAGTTGAGAGCATTGCGCGCAACATACCGCTAATACTGATGCCGTGGTGATTGTAGAAGTTTCGGTCCTCAATTGCGACAGTGGCTTTTTTCAAATAGTCGCTAATCTGGTCAGATTCAACAACCAATTGATAATTGCCCGTACCTTTATCTTCCCAAAGCAAATTGTCGTTGCGGTCGTAATATTTAGTGACAGTCGTTTGAACGCGCTTAGCAAGCTCGCCAGGGCGAATTTTATCGAGGTCTTTACGGAAATAGGCGAACATTCCGCCGATAAGTAGCAACATCAACAAAATACTGACGCCAAGAATTTTCAGAGCCATCAGTCCGCCGCGCTTGGAGAACCAATATTTCGCCAATCGCTTCGGATGTAATCGATAAAAGAATCGCTTTACGGGATGTTTCGGCAAAGTCGCCAAATATTCCGCTCGTTCGCGCGCGTCCTTGTCTTTTTTAGCCTTATGTTTCTGCGCCAAATTGGCATATAAGTTCATCCGTTTCGACGGAGATTTCTTATCGCTTGAGCCGTGTCCGGCGGTGCTTATCGTAGTCTTTTTCTTCACAATTCTATTATATCACGCATATGTTTCGCTTCAATTGTAAAATTGCTATACTAATATATAGAAAAGGAGTGATATGAAATTATCAGAAGAATTACAATGGCGTGGATTCTGGAATCAGACCACATTTACTGACGACAAACTTATCGATTCGGAGAATTTCACGCTCTATTTGGGGACGGATCCTTCGGCGGACAGTTTGCACGTGGGGCATTTGGCGGTTTATATGATGGTTCGACATTTTCTGGAGCGCGGGCATAAAGTGTTTTTGCTTGTTGGCGGCGGTACGGGAATGATTGGCGATATGCGCGACACGGAAGAGCGAAATCTGCTTCCGTACGAGGAAATTGAGCATAATAAACAAGCCTTAAAATCCCAAGTTTCGCGAATCTTTGCTGGACGAGATTTTACTTTGGTTGATAACGCTGACTGGCTGGCTGAGCTGGAATTGCTACCGTTTCTTCGCGATATCGGTAAGAATTTCAATATGGCAGATTTGGTGAGCCGCGAATTTTTCAAGGCGCGCATTAACAACGGCAAAGGTTTGAGTTTTGCGGAGTTCACTTATACTTTACTTCAGGGCTATGATTTTTGGTATCTATTTAATCAATATGGTGTGAATCTGCAAATTGGTGGATCGGATCAATGGGGCAATTTATTATCTGGCGTGGATCTGATTCGCAAAAAAGAAAACACTGAAGTTTACGCAATGACTGCGCCGCTACTTATCAATAAGTCAACTGGTCGTAAATTTGGCAAATCTGAAGGTGGCGCGGTTTGGCTTGATGAAAATAAAACCAGCGTCTATAAATTCTATCAATTCTGGCTGAATGTTGACGACGAGAGTGCAATTGAATATATGAAGATATTTACGATGTTGGATCGCGATACCATTGAAGCTATTGCTGAAAATCATGCGGTTAATCCTGGCGCACGCTCAGCCCAGAAAATTTTGGCTCGTGAAGTTACTGACATTGTCCACGGTAGCGCGCGTCGTGAATCTGTTGAGCGTGTGAACGAAGTTTTATTCGGTGGTGGCGATTTTAAGAAATTGTCGGACGATGATTTAGGCGCTTTGGCTGAGGAAATTCCTTGCGTTGATGCTGGAATTGATGTGATTGGAGCGTTGGTAGAATCCGGTGCAGTTGGCTCTAACGGCGAAGCAAAGCGATTGTTAAAATCTGGCGCCATTAGCCTAAACGGCGAAAAACTTGCCGAAAATAAAGTCGTCAATGACACGTCGCTGCTGAAAAAAGGTAAAAACACGTTCGTATTAATTATGGGGGAGAATGAATAATGAAAAAAATTATCGGTTTTGATTTGGATGATACATTAGCAATTACAAAGTCGCCAATTAGCGACCGTATGGCTGGAATTCTTAGCCGATTGCTTGAGAACTATGACGTTTGTGTGATTACGGGCGGCACGTTTCAACAGATAAAGAAACAGGTGATTGATAGGCTGAACGTTACTCCGGAGTTGCTTCAGAAATTCCACGCGATGCCGACTTGCGGCACTCGATATTATCGATTTGACGCCGCCGATGATGAATGGAAAATTCAGTATGCGAATGATTTGTCTGACGAGCAAAAAACTCAGATAACTGCGGCGTTGGAAGAAGTTGCGAAGGAAATGGGTATTTGGTGCGAAAATCCTGCGGGTGAAATAATTGAAGATCGACATAGCCAGATTACTATGTCGGCTTTGGGTCAGCAAGCCGCACCTGAAGATAAATATGCGTGGGCGGAGAAGTATAAGGATGTTCGTCCGATATATCGCGACAAGGTGGCGGAGAAGCTGCCTGGGCTTGAGGTGCGAATTGGCGGGACAACGAGTACCGACATCACGCTTCCGGGAATTGATAAGGCTTATGGAATTGGCAGGTTGCTTGAACTGAATGGCTGGTCAAAAGAAGAAACGCTGTTCTTTGGAGATAAAATTGAAGAAGGCGGCAATGATTTTCCAGTGAAGCAAATGGGTGTAGATTCAATCGGCGTGAGAGGCTGGGAGGATACGGCTTACGCTCTGGAAGGCATCAACGCCGTTTCGTAGATGAAGCTAACAACTCCTCTAGAGCAAATTAAAGGCGTCGGGCCGAAAACTGCTCAGGCTCTAGCAGCGGCTGGTCTTACGACGGTTTCTGATGCCCTGAATTTCTTACCGCGAGCATATGACGACTATTCAACCGCGGTTAATATCGCAGATCTTCAGCCGGGAAAAGTTACTGTTAAGGCGCGCTGCGAGTCGGTTTCGACGCGTATTGTTCGGCGCGGACTTAGAATCACGACCGCGGTTTTGGCGGATAAATCAGGCAAAGTTAAGGCGGTTTGGTTCAATCAGCCGTATCGCGAAACGCAATTAAAATCTGATGCGGAATTTATTTTTTCTGGCCAATTTGGTATGCAATATAATCGCTATCAAATCAATAATCCGTCCGTCGAGCTGGCAAAAGAAATTGCCAAAACTGCTGCGGAAAATAATTCAGGAATTCAGCCAGTTTATAAATCGATCAAAAATCTCCGCCCAAAAACCGTGCAAGATTTGATGAAAAATATTCGTCCAATTATGGATTTTTTGCCCGAGACTTTGCCGGAAAATATTATTCAGCGCCAAAAATTGGTTAGTCGTTCTGAAGCGGTTAAATTTCTTCACGCGCCAAAAACTCACGAGGAAATTTCCCGCGGTCGTGAGCGTCTGGCGTTTGAGGAGCTGTTCGAGATGATATTGGCGGCACAATTTAATAAGCAAGAACAGACCAGATTAACAGGCTGGAAAATTCCGTTTAATAAGTCGGTCGTGAAGAGTTTTGTCGATCAATTGCCGTTTCCTTTGACGAACGCTCAGCGCCGAGCTGCGTGGCAAATTCTGCAAGATTTGGAGTCTGATCATCCGATGAATCGGTTGTTGCAAGGAGATGTTGGCTCGGGAAAAACTGTCGTTGCGGGATTGGTGGCTGCGGAAGTGGCTAAGGCTGGTTTTCAGACGGCAATTATGGCGCCGACAGAGATTTTGGCGCAGCAACACGCGAAAACGCTTGACGAACTATTGTCGCCATTTGGTGTGTCTGTTGCGCTTCTGACGGGCCACGTGAAAGGCGCGGCGCGCAGTCAATTGTTGGACAATTTGGCTAGCGGTAATATTGGCGTTGTGGTAGGCACGCACGCACTAATTCAGGAAAAGGTTGCGTATCATAAATTGGGATTTGCGGTGATTGACGAACAGCACCGATTTGGCGTGAAGCAGCGGCAAGCTTTATTGGAAAAGTCTGATTTTATGCCACATCTTTTAAGTATGACCGCCACGCCAATTCCGCGCAGTCTGGCGCTGACATTGTACGGAGAGTTGGATATTTCTATTTTGGACGAGTTGCCCTCTGGTCGTCAGCCGATTCAGACTAAGATTTGGTCACCAGCATCAGCTCCGAAGCTTTACGAATCGATTGAAAATGAGCTAGCCAAAGGTCGCCAAGCTTACGTTATTTGTCCGTTGATTGATGATAATCCAGATAATGATAAAAAATCGGTGGAGGCGGAATATAATAAATTGTCTAAAACTATTTTCAGCCATCGTCGAGTCGGGTTGTTGCACGGAAAGCTTCCTGCCGAAGAAAAAGCTGAAGTGATGCAGAAATTTGCGGACGGCGAACTGGACATGCTAGTCAGTACGACTGTGGTTGAAGTCGGCGTGAATGTGCCGAATGCGACGGTGATGTTGATTGAAAATGCGGACAATTTTGGATTGAGTCAATTGCATCAATTGCGCGGACGAGTTGGGCGCGGGAAACATCAGAGTTTTTGTCATTTGATGATGAGCGGCCATGATAAACCGAGTCAGCGACTTCGGGAGATTGAGAAGTCGCAAGACGGTTTTTATTTGGCGGAGGTTGATTTGAAATTGCGTGGACCTGGCGAGATTTACGGTAAAATGCAACACGGGGATTTGAACTTGAAAATTGCCTCGCTGGCGGATACGGCGCTGATTACTCGCGCTCAAGTCGAAGCCGAACGCTTTGTCAAAGAGGGGCAAGATTTGCTACAATATAATCATCTGGCGCATGCCGTCAGTCGCTATCAGCGATTAACTGTTTTAAATTAATATGTACGCAGGAACAACAATTAGAGATGGCTCTGGTCGATTTATTGGCGTCCACCAAAAAATAGATCGAGTCGCAAGGAGAAATATAAAACCAATTCTTCCTGATTGGTGTGATTTTCCTGACATTAAAAACATTCTTCATTTTGAGGGCAAGAATGGTCCTGACGGCGTCAAGCGAAAGAGTCCGGCCGTGGACGAGCCGTGGCATTTTATAAATCCGGACGATCCGAACGATACTGCGCTCTTGGAGATGATTGACGGACATATTGGCAATTTAGTCGAGGCGCTACGAACAAATAATTCCGAGCGAGCAGCGTTTGAGGCGGCTTGGATGGCGCACGCGATTACCGACGGTTTGACTCCAGCTCATCATTTTCCTCTGGAGCAGGCTATGGCAGAACTTCGTGGCGGTGAAGGGTTGGAGACGCGAACCTCAATTTTGAAGAAAAATCTCATGAAGGGCGATAACGGAATTGAACTGATTAAGAACAACTGGAAATTCTGGGGCGCCAAAGGTATGATGACGACACACGTGGCGTTTGAGGCTGGCGTAGCTAGCGTGGTGGCATATCCGCGTTTTAAGGACGCAATTCCGAGTGACGATGAGATATTGCAAGTGAAAAATCACGGCTATCGTGAGTATTATTTGGACCAAGTTCACGCCGTGGCATCGATGAAAATGTATGACAATTTTAGCAAGAGCGGTTGGACGACGGAGCTTGCTTGGCAGACAAATCACGAGCTGATGCCGATTATTATAAAGTCGGTGATGTTGGGTTGGCTGGCGTCTATTTGGAAACTTGAGGCAGAAAAAAGTGAGAGCTAGGATTATCTCTGGCGAATTTGGCGGACGATTTATAAAAACTCCGCCCGGCTCAACTACGCATCCTATGGGCGAGCGAGTACGTTCAGCTATGTTCAATTCTTTGGGCGAATCGATACGCGGCGCGCGAGTTTTGGACGCTTTTGCGGGGTCTGGTGCTGTTGGACTAGAGGCATTAAGTCGCGGCGCAGAGTCGGCGGTTTTCGTGGAGCGAGATCGAGTCGCTCAGCGAGTAATCGCTGAAAACATAAGTATTTTGGGCGTCGAAGAAAAATCTATTGTAATAAAAACAACGATAATAAATTGGCTGGAAAGCGCGAGTTCAACAGGGGAGTTTGATATTATTTTTGCCGATCCGCCGTACCATAATCCACAGTTTTCCACAGTTTCTAAGCTAATGAGACTACTCAAACCGGGTGGAACTATGATATTATCACATCCAGGAATAGGTGAGGTGCCGGTTCAAGACAAAACTGTTGTGGTGGACAGTCGTAGTTATGGGGAGGCGCACCTCACCAAGTTCCTACGATTGAAATAAATTTTTGGTAAACGTCCTGATAGCTGTCAGGACGTTTTTTGTTGTATAGCAAAACCCGCTGGAAGTAGAGAGCCAGCGGGTTTTTCTGTTTGAAGAGGTTGGCAATCTGAAATTGATGACCTCTTGTAGACAGAACAACTACACTGGCTGCATTGAAAGATATAGCTCAATCCGACTCAATAGCGAGAATTATAGGAGTGACGGAGATTAGCTATAACACTCAAAGCAAACATGTCAGAAAGTGATCTTTAACAATTAGGGCATCAATAAACTATTAGCGACTGTGTCGGTGGGTGCGTCTCGTGAGTATCTATAAATTTAAGAAAAGCCGCCACCCACTAACTCAGTCGCTAAGTGAACAATAGTTTAATTGAGTAGAGCGAAGGGTTTTGTTGTTTGATAGTGTTGTGAAGTTAACTCTACCACTATATCTGGTGGCGGTGTATAATAATTTATAGATAAAGTGAAAAGAGGAGGAACATAGAGAAATGCCGTGTATTGATTATTTGCCAAGTGGAACAAACACAAATTCGCAACGAGTAATATTGAACGATAATCTGGATGGCTTCGGCACTTATGGGGAAGTCAGCAAGGTTAGTGACGAGGAGTTAGAAAACGATACGACAGAATCTAGCCAAAACAGCTATCCAAACAGCTATCCAGATGTTCTTGATGATTACTATTTAGACTTGGAAGCTCTCACCGAGGCTGCCGACGATGAGAAAACTAAAAAGAAAATGGCAGATCTGGCGGCTCGATGTGCGGGCATTTATCCCATAGAAGAGTGCAATACGGAAACGGGGACAGTGTTCTAGTTGAACGTTTTTGTTGCTAGGCAATAAGTAAAACTCCGCAATATCCTGGGATTGTCATTTGGAGATTTTCTGCGGTAATTAAATTGACAGAGTGAGTCGAGGTGATAATCTTGGCGTTTTCTGGAACGGAGAAGCTTTGTTTCTCGTCTGCGAAATTGATGAAAATGTAAGCGCGTTGACCAGCCAGCTCTCTTTTTAACCCAAGAATAAATCCGTTGCCAGTGTTTTGCACGATGTTCAAATCGCCATTTTTAAGAATCGGGAGAGTTTGGCGTAATTTTAGCAGCTTTCGGTGCATGTTAAGCAGGGAGTCGTTTGCGATTTTTTCGCTATCAACGTTAATCTTCGTGTGATTATCATTAATAGGAAGC
>SDRQ01000016.1 GCA_007845355.1 TM7 phylum sp. oral taxon 352 | reverse complement strand
TTTCCCATACGATAATAATGTCCAGACCAAGAAGCAGCTTAAGAAAGTGTTGGCGCAAATCTTTAACAAGTACGGCGCCGAAGAAACTGCTAAGATTGCAGACCGCATGAAGGGTCAAGCTTTCCGCTTTGCTACGGTTGCAGCTGTGTCGACTGGTATGACCGACTACGTCCACTTCGAGGAAATCCCTCAATTTGTGGCTGAAGGTGACGCCAAGGCGGCTTTGATTTCTGAGCAATTCGACCAAGGTTTGATTACAGAGGAAGAGCGATACAACTTGACGGTTAGCGCATGGCGAAACGTTGACAATAAGATCACAGCATTCCTGAAAGACCAATTGGCACACATGGACACCAGTATTTCTATGATGGTTAACTCTGGTGCTCGTGGTGATATTTCCAACGTGAAGTTGGCGAGCGCGATGATTGGTGTTCAGATGGACGCAACCAACCATGAGATTGAGCTTCCAATCCGCAGCTCTTACACGGGCGGTTTGTCTAGCCTTGAGGCCTTTATCGCAACCCGTGGTGCACGTAAGGGTCTTATTGACACAGCTCTTAAGACTGCCGACTCGGGTTACTTGACTCGTCGTTTGGTAGACGTTGCACAAGATGTCTTTACCGTTGAAGATACTGATGGCGACGATGAAGGTTACGCAATTTACCGATCAGAAACTGAAGAGACGATGATTGACTTCTCAAACCGTTTGGCTGGTCGTTATGCTGCTGAAACAATTCCAGGTCACGTCAATAAGAACGAATTGATCACGCGTGAAATCGCAGATTCAATTGATGACGACGAAAGCATTGAAAGCGTTAAGATTCAGTCCGTATTATCAACAAACAACCTTAACGGTATTCCACAGCGAAGTTATGGTATTGATATGTCGACTGGTAAATTGGTTGGCAATCATCAGCCAGTTGGTGTTATCGCTGCTCAGTCAGTTGGTGAGCCGGGTACTCAGTTGACGCTTCGTACCTTCCACAACTCTGGTGTTGCTGGTGGTGACATTACCCAAGGTCTTCCTCGTGTTGAAGAGTTGTTTGAAGCGCGCACACCAAAGGGTCAAGCATTCATTACGGAAGTTGCTGGTTTGGTTGACGTTTGGGAAGATGGCAAGAAGTATATCGTTCAAATTACACCAGAATCTGGCAAGGTTGAGCGATTGCCATTAGAGGGCCGAACTGTTGTGGTTAAGGCTGGCTCAAGTGTTAAGGCTGGCGATGTCTTAGCGACTGGCGAGAGCGACACTCGACCTTTGATCGCGCCATTTGACGGTGTGATTGAGTCGGCTGAGGATACTTTGGTGATCGCGGCAGAGGCTGCTTCACCAACTCGTTATGAAATCCCAGGCAATATGCAGTTGGTTGTTAAGGCAAACGATATTGTTGAAGCTGGTGATCGATTGACGGCTGGATCATTGAACTTGCACGATTTGATGCGACTTAAGGGTGTTGAGGCAACTCAGCGCTACATCATCAATGAAGTTCTGCGAATCTACGCCGCTCAGGGTCAGGACGTGGCTGACAAGCACTTGGAGATTATTGTTCGCCAAATGTTTAGTCGCGTACAAATCGAAGATGCTGGTGATAGCGAATTCGTGACCGGCGACATCGTTTCTAAGGCTGCTGTGGTCAATGCGAATAAGCAATTGGCTGCTGAAGGCAAGAACTTGATTAGCTACGCACAATTGCTACTCGGTATCACGAAGGTGTCAATCTGGAGTGATTCATGGCTATCAGCCGCATCCTTCCAGGATACTACTCGCGTCTTGATCAATGCTGCCGTATCTGGTCGAGCCGACCACTTGCACGGTTTGAAGGAAAACGTCATCATCGGTCGCAAGATTCCAGTAGGAACTGGCGCTGTTGAAGAAGATGAAGAATTCGAAACACCAAGCGAAGACGAATTCGTCGAAGAGGAAGTCGCTGCTTAGTAGGTAGGTCTGACCGCAATAACCCGCAACACCCGCACCTTGACTATAAGGTCGGGTGTTTTGCGTATGATGATTATTTTATTTGGTAGCTCATAAAGCACTGTATGTAGATTTTAAGTCTTTGTTTTGGATGATATGTATTGACTTTTTAACTCAGGTATGATGTAAGTTATATTAGCTTTTACACAACCGTGTGAAAGAGTACTTCACAGCGAGGGAGAATATGATGGTGGGGTTTCTATTTCTAGCGGCACTTGTGATCTTGGTCGGTTTGAGGGTCTTTATGTTTTTCGTCAATTCGATATTATTCCAGGAGGAAGCAGAGATTAGAGATGCAGATGACGAGGAATAAAAATCTTCTCTCAAGATCAAGAGGACACTCTTGGTGCTAAGTAAGGCTGAGTAGTCCTGAGCAGTTCTGTGGAGTAACACTCCACTCTTGTCACGGTGTCGAGTAAAAACTCCACGGACGGGGGTGGAGTTTTTACTTTAAATTGATTTTTTATAGGAAAAAAATTATATAATATAAACAATTAAAGGAGGTTTTATGCCAGTATATAACAAACTTGTCCGCGATAAAATTTTGGAAATCATTAAGGCCAACGGTCAAAAATCAACTCACAAAATACTTACAGCAGAAGAATATGACGTGGAGCTTACAAAAAAGCTAGTCGAAGAAGTTGAGGAATATAAAAAAGATAAAAATACTGATGAGCTTGCCGATATCATGGAAGTGGTCTATGCTCTCGCAAGCCTGCATAGTTGTACCGCGGAGGAATTAGAAAAAATTCGCGCAGAAAAAGCAGAAAAACGCGGCGGCTTTGAAAAGAAAATATTCCTAGTGGAGGTGATGGATTAGGGTGATTATGTGTGATAAGTTATGTCTACGAGCAGCGATTTTACTTTTACGAAATCTGTGCTAGAATAGATGTAGAGTTTCCTCTTTTCGGAGTGCGCGGTGGTTTGAATGTGTACAGACTGCAATCTCGGCGGAAAAGGTATAGACACGGGGCGGAGTTGCTGAATCCAAACCGTAAGGCAAATTGCCATAATTAGTTAATCAACCAAGGAGAAATTGGATGCCAACAATCAACCAATTGGTGCGCAAACCGCGCCAAACGGCTAAGAAAAAGTCCAAGTCGCCAGCACTAGGTCGTATTCATAACGCCCTAAAAACACGTTATTACGACCAGAATGCACCGCTTAAGCGTGGTGTTTGTGTGCGTGTGACGACTAAGACGCCAAAGAAACCAAACTCAGCTTTGCGTAAAGTTGCTCGTGTTAAATTGAACAACGGCTATGAAGTTTGGGCGTACATTGGTGGTGAAGGTCACAACTTGCAGGAGCACGCTGTGGTCTTGATCCGCGGTGGTCGTGTGCCTGACCTTCCTGGTGTGCGTTATCACATCGTACGTGGTGCGCTTGACCTTCAGGGTGTTAATAACCGCAAGAAGGGTCGCTCTAAGTACGGTACAAAGAAAGGGGATAAATAATCATGCCTCGTAAAGTTACCAAGAAATTGCAGCGTGAACTTAAACCTGATCGCCGCTATCAAAGCGTGCTGGTTCAGCGCTTGATCAACAAGTCAATGCTAGACGGTAAAAAGTTGGCGGCTGAACGCGCTGTTTACGCAGCCCTAGAAACTGCTGCTAAGAAATTGGATTCTGAAGATCCATTGGCAGTGTTTGAAAAAGCATTGAAGAACGTTAGCCCAAGCTTCGAGGTTAAATCTCGCCGCGTTGGTGGTGCTAACTACCAGATTCCATTCCCAGTTCAGGGACATCGACAATTGCACTATGCGTTCAGTTGGTTAGTTCAATCAGCTCGCGCTCGCAGCGGAATGCCATATTCACAACGATTGGCATTGGAAATCGTTGACGCTTACAACGAAGCTGGTGCTGCCTTCAAGAAGAAGGAAGACACCCACAAGATGGCTGAAGCTAACCGCGCCTTTGCGCACTTTGCTCGCGGCTAATTATTGCCTGAAAGCAAAATCAGAAAATCGCTCTAAACGGGGCGATTTTTTGGTATAATAGAAAAAATTAGGAGGGAGAAATGGCGAGTTTTTCGTTTGATATTGTGTCAGAAATTGACAAGGCTGAGATGAATAATGTTTTCATGCAGGCTGAAAAAGAAATCCAAGGGCGTTATGATTTTAAGGGGACGAGCGCCGCAATTGATTGGCTGGATGATAAAAAGGGTCTGAAAATTACCGGCGATAATGATTGGCAAGTTGACGCTGTTCTGGATATCGTGCGCAAGAAATTGGCGGGGCGTGGTCAGTCGAGCAAAGTTTTGGATTTATCAAAAGAGAAAGTTGTTTCGAACTTGAAGACGACTTGGGAGATTCCGTTCAAGCAAGGTCTTGATCAGTCGATGGCGAAG
Source organism: TM7 phylum sp. oral taxon 352 (assembly GCA_007845355.1). GTDB lineage: Bacteria > Patescibacteriota > Saccharimonadia > Saccharimonadales > Saccharimonadaceae > Nanosynbacter. The sequence goes on along the minus strand of SDRQ01000016.1, from coordinate 5,376 downwards.
CAGATTGCCGCTGATATTCGCGCTAATGCGCCGAAAGCTAAGCCGCAAATTCAGGGCGACCTCGTTCGTGTTACTTCTGCGTCGAAGGATGAGCTGCAAAAAGTTATTAGTTTGTTACGAGAAAGTGATTATGACACGCCTTTGCAGTTTGTAAATTATCGTTAGGATCGTAGCGGTATGAATCAGAAGTCAATGAAGAAATTAAAAATTGCAGCCATCGTTCTGGGTGTAGTTTTCTTGATCTCTGTTATAGTTGGGCTAATTGTCGTTAATAATAACCGCTCTTCCGGAGTTAGTAAAACCGCAAAAAAGAAGATCCAGAAGATTTTTGCCGAAGAAGATGCTAAGAGCTTGCAAAAAGTCGTTTCCAAATATGGCTATTCAATTCGATACGACAAGAGCATTTTTACTGGCGAAGGTCACGTCTTAAATAAAGACTCTAATGAGAAACAGTATAGTGCCACTACGTATGCTGATGATGAGCTGAAAGAAAGCCGTGCTTATGCGATTTTGCGATTGCATTTCAGAAAAGGTTCAGAAAAGCCGAAGGAGGAAGAAGAGCAATTCTCGTTTAGGAAGATTATGCCAGACTTCTCAATCGTAACTTCGCGCAAAAAAGCTTATTTTGATCGCTCAACGATGCCTGAGAAATACAAGGACACGAAGAAATATTCAGATTTGGATTTAATGCTTCAGGGCGATATCAACAAGCAGAAGAAGGATAATCCTAACTTAAAATATCACACCAGCGACGCGACGATTTCTGGACGTAAGTTTAAGAAGATGGTCGTTGATTACGGAAGCACTATTGACGGCAAGTGGCAGAAAACCGGCGAAAAAATAACTTATTTGACGATTCAGAACGGCAGGCCGTACTGGATGACGATTTTTGCATTGAGCAAGAATTCGTACACGCAGCCGTATATTGACCAGCTGGAGGCGCTGGTTCCTAAGGTTACTTTCCAGAATCCAGATAGTAGCTACTTGGTCAGGGCTGATGGCAATAATGAGGCGCAAGTAGCTTCCGCTACGATAGCTAAGACCGAAACTAAGGCGGAAAATTTCTCAGAAGATAAAGACACTACAAATACTTTGGATGAACTGGACGAAGATTCTGTTATTAAAGTGGTGGCAAGGAACCAAATTGCTACGGTCCGTGTGGGAACATATCGTTGTGCTGATATGATTTATACGGCACAGAACGGTGCGAGCATGCAGCTGAATGGCTTATGTACGGGCGGAATTGGTAGTGGATCGATTGTTTCTGACGATGGCTACATTGCTACAAACGGGCATGTTACTGAAGTTTCTAATCAGAGTATGATCATGGGTCTCAACACGCAAGAGAACATGAATAAATATATAAAGTTTGTGATAGATGCGGGCTATGTGACTCGAGAGACGCTTCGGGATTTGGCAAATAAGGCTAATGGCGGCGATCAGAGTGCGCAAGCGGCAATTCTCGGTCTTATCAACCAAGTTCCCGCCGATAATATACGCTCACAAAACGATCGATACGATTATGTCATTCAGACCTCAAGCGAACCTATTGCGCGCGAAGATGACGGTTCGGGCAATCTTAAGTGGAAAAAGACGAAGACTAATATTCCGGCGAAGAAAATTGACGCGGAAGTTGATTTGAAGGGTCATGGCATGGATCTGAATAGCGACAAAAGTGATGTGGCGATTCTGAAGGTTGAAGGGCGATTTCCAGCGGTAGAGTTAGGTGATAGCTCTAGGATTTCTAGGGGTGATCGGGTGACGGCGATTGGTTATCCAGCGATTGTCGACGACGGCGTAAATACGAAGAAGAGTAAGACTGTACCAACTGTTACTCAAGGTGATGTTTCTGGTTCGGCTAGCGATGCGGGCGGACATAAGCTGTTTTCAATGAGCGCGCAAATTGCGGCAGGCAACAGTGGCGGTCCAGCGTTTGATGACGATGGTAAGCAGATTGGACTAAACACCTACGGCGGTTCATCCTGTGCGGATAGGAGCGAGCGCAACAATTCTTGTTTTGGAGAGGGGATATTCCGTGATATCGCTGATCTGAAAACTATGGCGAAGAAAAATAATGTTGCGTTATCGGCAAATGGCGAATTGACTAAGCTCTGGAAAGATGGCTTGGAGAGTTTTTCTCAAGGTAAATATTCTCAGGCAAAAGCTAAATTTGAACAATTGGATAAAAAATATCCCGACAATTATTTGGTGACGAAGATGATCGAAGTTTCATCCAATACTCCAGATGACTCTACGGAAAGCGAGGCATCTAGCGCAGAAGCTGGAACGAGCGAATCAGAAAATAACACTACAGTTATAATCGTGGTTGTGGTGATTCTTTCAACGGGAGCATTATTCTTAACAGTGTCGATTATCGCAATTGCCGTTTCTGTCAGTAATCGCCGTAAGATGAACGCTTATCCATATCCTGTCGCTGGACAATTCCTGCAGCAGCCTCAGTATCCGCAGCAACCGTATCAGCAGCCAGCTCCGAAAAGAGGAAACTCTACATCTATTCTAGCACAGATTTCGTAAAAGTAAAATCGCTGCTCGTAGACATAACTTATCACACATAATCACCCTAATCCATCACCTCCACTAGGAATATTTTCTTTTCAAAGCCGCCGCGTTTTTCTGCTTTTTCTGCGCGAATTTTTTCTAATTCCTCCGCGGTACAACTATGCAGGCTTGCGAGAGCATAGACCACTTCCATGATATCGGCAAGCTCATCAGTATTTTTATCTTTTTTATATTCCTCAACTTCTTCGACTAGCTTTTTTGTAAGCTCCACGTCATATTCTTCTGCTGTAAGTATTTTGTGAGTTGATTTTTGACCGTTGGCCTTAATGATTTCCAAAATTTTATCGCGGACAAGTTTGTTATATACTGGCATAAAACCTCCTTTAATTGTTTATATTATATAATTTTTTTCCTATAAAAAATCAATTTAAAGTAAAAACTCCACCCCCGTCCGTGGAGTTTTTACTCGACACCGTGACAAGAGTGGAGTGTTACTCCACAGAACTGCTCAGGACTACTCAGCCTTACTTAGCACCAAGAGTGTCCTCTTGATCTTGAGAGAAGATTTTTATTCCTCGTCATCTGCATCTCTAATCTCTGCTTCCTCCTGGAATAATATCGAATTGACGAAAAACATAAAGACCCTCAAACCGACCAAGATCACAAGTGCCGCTAGAAATAGAAACCCCTCCATCATATTCTCCCTCGCTGTGAAGTACTCTTTCACACGGTTGTGTAAAAGCTAATAGAACTTACATCATACCTGAGTTAAAAAGTCAATACATATCATCCAAAACAAAGACTTAAAATCTACATACAGTGCTTTATGAGCTACCAAATAAAATAATCATCATACGCAAAACACCCGACCTTATAGTCAAGGTGCGGGTGTTGCGGGTTATTGCGGTCAGACCTACCTACTAAGCAGCGACTTCCTCTTCGACGAATTCGTCTTCGCTTGGTGTTTCGAATTCTTCATCTTCTTCAACAGCGCCAGTTCCTACTGGAATCTTGCGACCGATGATGACGTTTTCCTTCAAACCGTGCAAGTGGTCGGCTCGACCAGATACGGCAGCATTGATCAAGACGCGAGTAGTATCCTGGAAGGATGCGGCTGATAGCCATGAATCACTCCAGATTGACACCTTCGTGATACCGAGTAGCAATTGTGCGTAGCTAATCAAGTTCTTGCCTTCAGCAGCCAATTGCTTATTCGCATTGACCACAGCAGCCTTAGAAACGATGTCGCCGGTCACGAATTCGCTATCACCAGCATCTTCGATTTGTACGCGACTAAACATTTGGCGAACAATAATCTCCAAGTGCTTGTCAGCCACGTCCTGACCCTGAGCGGCGTAGATTCGCAGAACTTCATTGATGATGTAGCGCTGAGTTGCCTCAACACCCTTAAGTCGCATCAAATCGTGCAAGTTCAATGATCCAGCCGTCAATCGATCACCAGCTTCAACAATATCGTTTGCCTTAACAACCAACTGCATATTGCCTGGGATTTCATAACGAGTTGGTGAAGCAGCCTCTGCCGCGATCACCAAAGTATCCTCAGCCGACTCAATCACACCGTCAAATGGCGCGATCAAAGGTCGAGTGTCGCTCTCGCCAGTCGCTAAGACATCGCCAGCCTTAACACTTGAGCCAGCCTTAACCACAACAGTTCGGCCCTCTAATGGCAATCGCTCAACCTTGCCAGATTCTGGTGTAATTTGAACGATATACTTCTTGCCATCTTCCCAAACGTCAACCAAACCAGCAACTTCCGTAATGAATGCTTGACCCTTTGGTGTGCGCGCTTCAAACAACTCTTCAACACGAGGAAGACCTTGGGTAATGTCACCACCAGCAACACCAGAGTTGTGGAAGGTACGAAGCGTCAACTGAGTACCCGGCTCACCAACTGACTGAGCAGCGATAACACCAACTGGCTGATGATTGCCAACCAATTTACCAGTCGACATATCAATACCATAACTTCGCTGTGGAATACCGTTAAGGTTGTTTGTTGATAATACGGACTGAATCTTAACGCTTTCAATGCTTTCGTCGTCATCAATTGAATCTGCGATTTCACGCGTGATCAATTCGTTCTTATTGACGTGACCTGGAATTGTTTCAGCAGCATAACGACCAGCCAAACGGTTTGAGAAGTCAATCATCGTCTCTTCAGTTTCTGATCGGTAAATTGCGTAACCTTCATCGTCGCCATCAGTATCTTCAACGGTAAAGACATCTTGTGCAACGTCTACCAAACGACGAGTCAAGTAACCCGAGTCGGCAGTCTTAAGAGCTGTGTCAATAAGACCCTTACGTGCACCACGGGTTGCGATAAAGGCCTCAAGGCTAGACAAACCGCCCGTGTAAGAGCTGCGGATTGGAAGCTCAATCTCATGGTTGGTTGCGTCCATCTGAACACCAATCATCGCGCTCGCCAACTTCACGTTGGAAATATCACCACGAGCACCAGAGTTAACCATCATAGAAATACTGGTGTCCATGTGTGCCAATTGGTCTTTCAGGAATGCTGTGATCTTATTGTCAACGTTTCGCCATGCGCTAACCGTCAAGTTGTATCGCTCTTCCTCTGTAATCAAACCTTGGTCGAATTGCTCAGAAATCAAAGCCGCCTTGGCGTCACCTTCAGCCACAAATTGAGGGATTTCCTCGAAGTGGACGTAGTCGGTCATACCAGTCGACACAGCTGCAACCGTAGCAAAGCGGAAAGCTTGACCCTTCATGCGGTCTGCAATCTTAGCAGTTTCTTCGGCGCCGTACTTGTTAAAGATTTGCGCCAACACTTTCTTAAGCTGCTTCTTGGTCTGGACATTATTATCGTATGGGAAA
>SDRQ01000015.1 GCA_007845355.1 TM7 phylum sp. oral taxon 352 | reverse complement strand
GCAGCAATTACTTTATCAACAATTTGCACCATAATCTTGGCGGGCAACACTGGGCCTTTGCGCGACAATTCGCTCGCATCAATATCAGTCACATTAGGGCAAACGCCGCCAATATGCCGCTTGAGAATATCACGCAGCAGTACGCGATCAGCCTGCTCGTCAAGATAGCAGTAGTTGATGTCAGTCGCGCCATCAATTGATATTGAGCAAAATGAGCGGGTATGTCCAATTTTCTTAAACACTGGACTAAACTTACCCCATATCGCACCAGTACCCCAGTTAATCTGTACATCATGTCGCTTCGCCCATTGCCAGAGTGCATACACAACCGACCGCTGCTCGGGAGAAACAAGCTCGCGGTTACCATTAACGGCTGCAAAGAAATCCGCCTCATTCCACTGGCGGCGACCAGATGAACCGCTCGCAGCAACCGTCTTTTTCACTTCAGCTCCGTAGAGCCGAGGAATGACAATTTCAAGCTGATCGTGCGTATAGTACTTAAAATCAACGGCATAAATATCAAACTTACTGTTTTGATTGACATACACAATCACATCACGCAGACGCTCATCTATTTGATCAATCAGCACCACAAATTTCAAATTGCCCTCGGCCAAATTATCCCGCATGGCAAGCATTTGTTCGCTCGCATCATCAAAGCCAAAAAACTGCTCATAATGCTCGCGGAATGGATGACCGAAATGATCTTTCGTGTGCGTATCAACCTGTTGCAAAAAAGCATCAAAACTTGTCGCATGCCGCCACAGCGCCGCACCGTAGTCGAGCATTTGCGCTACAACGCGGCGCTTATCAGCATTGCGAAACAGCTTCGTCTCAATAATATAGACATTGCCTACATGGTCGAATCCAAGAGCATCAATCGGTCCGTGTTCCGTGCTAAATTCACGAGCTGCGATATACAGACGTGCATCTTCATCAATATCGTAAATCGGTATAATGTCGGGATTGTCATAGAGATAGGATTGTAGTGAATCCTCTTTGTCAAACGACGACTCGTCAATCCGCTGGGAATGCTGCTGATTTTGAGATATGATAATCGATGACATACGCTTTACTAGGTATTCCTTTCCGTTGCATAAGCTTTAGGCGAGCCCGCTCAGTAATGGCACCATCGGTGCTAACAAAAAAGGACAGCCGTTGAGGCTTACTGTTCGTAATGTGTAGACTCTGTAATCATACCATAAAAATGGTTATTTTATTAGTCATTATTCGCTAGACTTTGCAGGGGAAATTGGGCAATGTGTTGTTGTTATGAATGAGAAGAGGTTTGCAGTATCGCTGCGCGAGCTCGCGGACACTTACGAGCAAGAAAGAAAGAGCGTAGTCGAGCGAGGGCGATTTAGAGACTAATAATATCTTTTGCTCTGGACCTAAAATGCAACTGTACCGAATCTGTAGAGATATATACCCACCCAAAAAGGAACCTGCTGGTCTAGGAACCAAATCACAAAACAAACCGTCCAGCCATTCCGGACTGGACAATAATTCCTATTTAACCAAGCTTTACAACAGAGGTAGTTATTCATGGTAGCTAAAGGTCACGGAACCTTGTCACTCACTCTGTTATACAGCTTGGCTGGGACGGCAGGATTCGAACCTGCGAATGCTGGGACCAAAACCCAGTGCCTTACCACTTGGCGACGTCCCACTATTGCCAGGACAATGACGATTATAGCACGCCAGCCAGAAAAAATCCACACATCCTGATATAATATAACCTAATGAGAAAACAAATTTTTGAGACTTTAAGATTGGAAAAAATCGTTGGCGGCGGGCAAGCCATCGGGACGCTTGACGACGGCCGCAAAGCGTTCGTCTGGGGAGGGCTGCCGAAAGAACTTGTAACGATTCGCGTGACAAAGAAAAAATCCCACTTCGTCGAAGGAATAGTGACGGAAATTATCGAGGAGAGTCCAGAGCGAATTACGCCGCGGGACGAAAATGGCTATTTAAGCACCAGCCCTTGGCAAATAATGCCGATGTCCAGCGAGCAATCGTACAAAGCGTCGCTAATCGAAGAGGCTTTTTTACTTCACAGCATCACATTGCCTGAAAAAATCAAGGTATTTTCTGACGGCGTAGAATTTAATTATCGCAATAAAGTCGAGTTCAGTTGGTTCGGCGACAAAACGGACGACGACGAAAAAGAAACTCTGGACTTGGCGTTTTTCAAGCGTGGTGGCAAGGGAAAAGTCATCGTTGACGGAACCAGCTTGGCGCATCCGAGCATAAATAAATTGGCAATTGAAATTCGCGACCTCTTACAAACAAAACCGATTGTCGCGCGTCAATTAAAAACACTCTTGATTCGCTCAGATCAACAGGGAAACGCCGTCTGGCAATTATACATAAAAGATAAGATAGAAAATCTAATTTCCGACGATGAAGCTAAATTATTATCAGCCAAAGGTGGCGAAATAATCTATTCCGACCCCAAAAGCCCAGCCAGCAGAATCACCGAACGCTTGAACAAATTCGACGACACAACACTGAGCGACACGATTTTAGGCGTCGCCTTCAACTACGCTTGCGAAGGATTTTTTCAAGTCAACATTCCCGTTTACGAAAAAGCCTTAAGCGACATGAAAAAATGGATCGATTGCAATGAAAAAATGCCAACACTCGACCTTTATTCTGGAGTTGGGACAATTGGTTTGACAATTGGGGGCGATAACGTGACGCTCGTGGAAATTAACGAACATGCCGTCGCGGAAATGAAGAGGAACATTGCCAAGCTGAATCGACCGAATGCCAAGGCGATTTTGGCGCCGAGCGAAAAATCTCTGGAATATATAACGGGCGAGCAAATTGTCATCGTCGACCCGCCGCGCGCCGGACTTCACGCGGACGTTACTAATCGACTGCTGGAAACTGAGCCGCCTCGGATTATTTATCTGAGCTGTAATCCAGTCACGCAGGCGCGAGACATCAGCCTACTTCAGGAAAAATACGAAATCGTGCACCATCAAGGCTACAATTTCTTCCCGAGGACGCCGCACATTGAGCACCTTGTGGTTTTGGATAAGAAAGCGTAATCTACATCGTTGCGGCCGCATCTGTAATATACGACATTGAAAAATGGTCACTACTTAAACAATCCGCCATACATTTTATCGTCATGATATTAACAATTTTTCCTTGTTTATTAATAAGCGGCTGGTACGAGTTAAGCTCGTTCGCAGATTATTTGAAAGTATTCGGAATATTTTTACTATGCGGTTGCGTTTTCTGGACTATAGGATGTCTCGTTTTTGGCAGATTACTGAATAGGTAGACAAGTTACTACCGAACAATTCGTCGACCAGCCCAGCGAGCAATGAATAGCTGGGCTAACATCGCTACGACAATTGCGCCAGCTGCTGGCCACATTATGAACAAATTCGGCACAGTGAAATCGAAAAAGTCGCGCAGGAATCCAAAGCTGAAGCTTCCAGCCGCTACAATAATCACCGACAGAAGATAAAGCAGGCGAGCGCGTTTGGCGGATTTATCGATAGCTACGTCCAGCATAATTCCCACCAAGAACACCAAATATACGCCAAACAAAGTCGCGGTAAGTACCGTCATCGTTGCGACTTCTGCAGCGTGACCAGGGAACATAACAGAGGTAATCCAATAGGTGAACGCGACAGTCACGCCAGTAATTAAAGCAATCGGCGTGACAGCCAGCAAAGTATCATGCCAAAATCGCTTCGGATTTATTCGATGCTTCGGCGTGGGAGGAAACAGCGTCCACATAAGGGTCGGCATCGTCACCAGAAAAATATTCATAAACGTAATGTGGCGCGGCGAATACGGATAATTCATGTCAATAAGAATCGTCGCAAGGAGAAGTGTCACGCCGTAAATAATTTTATGGAAAAATAGAACAGCGATCACCTCGATTGCCTGCATAATTTGATTGCCCAATTTCATTCCCATCGGCAGAGAAGTGAACGAATTGTTGAGCAATATAATGTCAGAAACTCGACGAGAAGCCGGCGCACCAGCGTACATCGCCACACCGAGGTCAGCCTTTTTCAGCGCCAGAGCGTCATTCACGCCGTCGCCGACCATGCCAGTAAATTTTCCGGATTGCTGGAATCGATTGATCAAGCGCTCTTTTTGGTCTGGTAAAACTCTGGCAAAAATAGTGTAAGTATCGGCAGCCTTATTAAATTCGTCTTCGCTAAGCGCCGCCAAATCTTCGCCTAAAATCGCCTTTTCTGGATGTTTAATTCCAGCTTCCTTAGCGATGTATTGAACTGTGCGCGGGTTATCGCCAGAGATTACGCGAATAGTTACACCTTGGCTCTGCAAAAAATCCACCGTTTCAACAACGCCATGACGCAGGGAGTTGCGCAAAACAACCGCACCAATTGCCGTTCCAGAACCATTTTTCAAGTCTTTCAATTTGGTTTTATCGTCCGAAAATTCAGCCAACATCAACACACGCAAACCATTGTCAGCCCAATCATTCAGTTTCTTCTGGATCTCCTCATCTACCGGCGCCAACTTCGACACAAACTCTGGCGCGCCCATCATCAAAGTCCGAATTTCACCGTCAATATTCGCCCTCACGCCAGCCATTTTACGCGCCGATGAAAACGCCATCACTCCCAAAACTTTCGTATTTTTTGGCGACGTAGCTTCCGCCAAAATTGCACGGCCAGTGATATTTCCGCCACTGGTTTCATGAGCAATTAACGCCGCGAAGCTGGCGATGTCAGTTTCTGAATAGCCAATCTTATCACTGAACGCCGCGACTTTTTCAAGCGTCACTTCATCACTAGTCAAAGTGCCTGTTTTATCTACTGCCAGCAAATTCAAAAGCGCCATTGCTTCAATTGCTGACAATTTTTGTGGCAAGACTTTCGCCTGAGCTAATCGCAGTGAGCCGAACGCCAAAAGCAGCGAACTCGCCAACAATAAACCTTCCGGCACAACTGTAACCGCTGCTGAAGTTATGGTTTTTAAGATGACGACAACGTTATCGCCAGAGAAATAATAGACGATAGCAATAAGTAGCGACAGGACAATTGCACCGTAAGTCAAGAAGTAAATTGCGCGCCAAATCGCTAATTGCAGAGGCGTAAGTTCTGGTTTGTAACGCTTCAGGACTTGACTAATCGCGCCCGCTTTCGTGTCGTCACCAATCGCAATCACTCGCGCCGCGCCTTCACCAGCCAAAACCGTCGTCGCCGCCAACACGACATCACCGTCCTTTTTCTCAATCGACGCAGACTCGCCAGTCAACATACTTTCATTCAGCTCCAAGCCTTTTGACTCGATAACTTTCGCGTCCGCCGGTAGTTCATCGCCAGCCTGAATAAGAATCTCATCGCCAATTTTAAGCTCATCATAACCGACCTCTACAACATTTCCATCTTTCAACAATCGAGCTTTCGGCGCGCTCATCAACTCCAATTGCCGCAAAACTCGCTTAGCCCTTAGCTCCTGAATAATGCCAATCGTCGAGTTCACGACAATCACCACCGAGATAAACCACGCATCACGATATTCGCGAACATAAACCAGCGCGCCAGCCAGCAGAAAAATCACCACGACAATAGGTGAGAGCAGATTCCGCTTAATAATGTCTAAGTAGTCGTGCATTAGCTCGTTTGAATCCTTCTGTAGCTGAACCTTGCACCAACTCGCCAATTTCCGTACGCGTCAGAATCGAATTGATATATCTCGCCATTTTTCACTTCAGAAATCAAAACCAAGGCAGGATTATACGGCGCCAAAGTTTTATAAAAATGCAAATCTTCATCCGTAACGTGCTTTCTTCCAGGAAAAACTTCACGGAATTTGCGTTTGCCAATATCTTCAAAATATCGCGGCTGACCTTTTGGTGGAAGAAATAGTTCCGCCCGCATACCCATTCGAGAAATTATCTTTTTAACATCAGATAAAATCAACGGCGAAGTCGCCTCCAAATACATCATCAGCTGCTTTTTATTCGTCAAAAACACCGACGCCTTAGCCGTGCGACTAACATCGGCGTGCCACAAAATTATCGATTGAACATCAATCGGAAAACCAAATTTTTCCTTAGCAATTCGCTCCAGCGCCAGCTCGTCGTACGTCGCCTTATTCATAGATAATATTTTACCATTTTTTTATGAGGTGCGCGAGATGGCAAAGATGTGAAATCTAATAGCCAGCCTGTATGGTCGATTTGACTGCTTGACGGGAAATATCCAAGTGGCTTTTACCCTTAAACGCGTCTTCTGGATGTTTTTCATTCCAATCAGCGACATTTTCTTCAGTACAATCTTTAATGGCATGATTAACACAAAACTCAAGTCGCTTAATGCTTTGGTCATTTTCAAGGTAATTGATGGAGGACTGGACTGATATTCGATATTCTTTTTCATTCAGCCAGTAGACTTGATAACTCAGAAAGATCAACGCAATCGTCAGCACAAACATATATATATGACTAAATCTTATCTTCTTTAAGTTTTTCATTTAATCCTCCTTATGCTAAATTTACAGCCTTAGACGAATTCTGTAAATAGCAATTTTGATATCGCGTTCTGAAGCCTTCCAGCATGATAGAATAAAACTATGGATTTCAATACTCGTTACGCTAAATTAAACGATAATCAACGACAAGCAGTAGACTACATCCACGGATCGCTTTTGGTAATTGCTGGGCCAGGAACGGGGAAAACCGAGCTTCTAAGTATGCGCACCGCCCAAATCCTAAGACAAACCGACACTTTACCGAACAGTATTTTATGCTTGACGTTTACTGAAAGCGGCGCCACGAATATGCGCCAACGACTCCGCCAGATTATTGGTGAAGATGCGTATAAAATTGCGATTCATACATTCCACAGCTTCGGCACAGAAATCATCAATCAGCACCGCGAGTATTTTTTCCGTGGCGCCGACGCTCAGCCAGTTGACGAATTGACGCAATATCAAATTATCTCTGGAATACTTGAAGGACTTGATTGGCGAAATCCATTAAGCGCGAAAAACAACGGGGAATTCGTTTATATTAAAGACCTCATTCGCATTATTTCCGAGTTCAAGCAAAGCGGCTTAACGCCGTCAGAATTACGGGCAATTATTGAGGACAATCAAAGCACAATTGCCGAAATCACGCCAGATATTCAGCAAGTATTTTCCGCCAAAATATCGAAAAAAACGATTGAAATGTTTGCGCCGATAGCTGAGAAAATTGCCAATCTAGCCGCCAAAAATCCTGACGAGAAAAACTCAAAATTGCCAGCCTCAATCACACCATACGCCAACGTTTTAGCGCTGAGCATCGTGCACGCCGCCCAGGAAGCGATTGATGAAAACTCAACAAAACCGCTGACCGCCTGGAAGAATAAATGGTGCGAAAAAAATGCCAATGGCGAATTTGTCCTGAAAGATTTTACCGCCGCAGAAAAATTATCCGCCGCAATTGACGTTTACGAAAAATACGTAAATATTCTGTCCGAGCGCTCGTTATTTGATTATGACGATATGATTTTATCCGTTATTCAAGCCTGCGAATCTCACCCAGAACTGCGCGCAAATCTCCAAGAGCAATTCCAATTCATCATGATCGACGAGTTCCAGGACACGAACTTGGCGCAACTACGATTGCTGTTCAACTTGACAAGCGAGAACGACGATAATCCAAACATCATGGCGGTCGGCGATGACGACCAAGCAATCTTCAGCTTCCAAGGCGCAGACGTAGGCAACATCCAGCGTTTCCGTCAACATTATCACGACCCAAAAATCATCGTTTTGACCGACAATTATCGTTCCGCCGAAAACATTTTATCCTCAGCGCGAGACGTTATCACTCAAGGCGCGGATCGATTGGAAAACACAATTGACGGGCTATCAAAACAATTGACCGCACACGCAAATAGCGAAGGCTCAAAAGTCGAAATCCAAGAATTCTCATCTGTTAGCGAAGAGCGAGCGGGAATTGCCAAACAAATTGCCGAGCTGATAAAAAATGGCGAAAAGCCAGAAAACATCACGATTATTGCGCGACACCACAAGGAACTCATTGAGATTCTTCCGCATCTTTATAAGGAAAATCTTTTTGTTAATTACGAGCGCCACGACGATATTTTGGAGCAAGACATAATTCAGATTCTGGATAAATTAGCGCGAACTGTCGTGGCGATTAGCCAGAATAATTTGGACGTCGCCAATAGTCTACTACCGGAAATTACGGTTCATCCAGCGTTTGGATTTTCTGCACTGGACATCTGGAAATTGAGCCTTCAAGCTTACAAAAATCGGCAATTGTGGATGGAAAGTATGCTGGCGAATAGCGTATTTAAGGAATTTGCGGAGTGGCTTTTGGAACGCGCTAAGGACGTGCCGAATCTGCCGCTGGAAGAGCAATTGGACAATTTATTAGGCTTAACTAACGATGAAAGCAGTGATCTTCAGGTTAATTCTCTCGCCAATTTCTATTTCTCGCCAGAAAAGCTAGATAAAAACCCAGAAGCATATCTGACAATTCTGGAAAGTTTGCGTACTTTGCGCCAAAAACTTCGCGATCGAATCACCGACAAAAACCCAACACTGGAAAATTTTTTGGAGTTTATTGACCTGCACATTTCGACAAAAACTCGCTTAACACAAATTCGCACACACGCAAGTTCACTCAGCGGTGCCATAAACTTAATGACCGCGCACAAATCCAAAGGCTTGGAATTTCCGCACGTTTTCGTGATCGGGGCAGTTGACAGCGCTTGGGGCGAAAAAGTTCGTTCACGCAGTCGAATTATTAGATATCCCGCAAACCTCCAACTTCAGCCAGCGGGCGCCACTTACGACGAACGACTTCGATTATTCTTTGTGGCGATGACTCGCGCCAAAACCACATTGACCATGACTTATTCTCAAACCAACGATTCTGGCAGCGACACGATAATCGCCAGTTTCTTGACGAATTGCACGCCAACCATCATTCCGACCAGCGATGATCCAGCCGAACAGATTGAACTCGCTGAAACCGATTGGACGACGCGACTAACTTCACCAATCGTTCCGGAATTAAAGGATTTATTGACGCCAGCGCTGGAAACATACAAACTTTCTGCGACACATTTGAACAACTTCCTCGACATTTCACGTGGCGGACCGCAAAATTTCTTATTGAACAATTTACTACATTTTCCATCCGCCAAAAATTCCGCCGCAGCTTACGGAACCGCGATTCACAGCAGCCTTCAGCAAGCACATTGCTCATTCAGCGCCGATCATCAATTGCCAAGCACCGAACAAATCCTCCAATTTTTCCAAAAATCACTCGAGAGCCAGCATTTGCCAGCCGACGATTTTCAATTGTACTTGGACAAAGGGAAGTCGGCTTTGACTGCATTCTTAAACGCCAAATCTTCAGATTTTCACGACACGGACTTGGCGGAATTAGACTTTTCAAATCAAGGCGTAATTATAGATAACGCCAGATTGACTGGTAAGCTTGACGTTGTCGACATCGACAAGCAAAACAAAACCATCTTCGTAACGGACTATAAAACTGGCAAGCCGTCGCATTCTTGGAAAGGTTCGGCCGATTACGAAAAAATCAAACTTCATAAATATCGTCAGCAGTTGATATTCTATCAGCTGCTGGTCGAGCATTCACGCGATTATGGCAATTTCACGTTTACTGGCGGGCGACTACAATTTGTCGAGCCAGACATGAAGACCGGCGATATTCTTAGCTTGGAAGATACATTTTCCAGAGAAGAATTGACTGAATTTACGCAACTAATTGAGATTATTTGGCAAAAAATAACCACGTTAGATCTGCCGGATATTTCTGACTATTCGGCGGATTATAGGGGAATGTTGCAATTCGAAAAAGACCTGCTGGCGGGCGAAATATAAAAATATTCTGGTATATTGTTGCATTTTTTTATAATTAGTGTTATTATAATAAACGCTTTTGTTGGTAGAGCTGACTTTTTCTAAGTTGTGCTCTCTAGGAGCGTAATTAGGAGGTCAGCTCTTTTCTTTCAGGAAAGAGGTGAAGGCGGTGTTTTTTGAAGACCGTTCTCGGGAGGCATACCGTAAGGCTGCCGAAGCCGTCCAGAACGGGACGGCAGACAGTGCCCAGAAGGCTATGAATGACCGAGCTGCCAAGTATGTCGGCAAGATGGGCGACGATGCTCGAGCTGCCCAGAAGGGAGAGCTCAAGTCTTCTAACTAGATTTTGAGCCATCCTAACTGACGGTCGCAGATCTTAATCTACGAAAAAGCTAACTTAGTGTTAGCACAAGAGCGTCCGTCCGCTCCTGGCGTGATTCAGCCAGCCGGTAATCCGGAAAAGAATCAAGGGACATGTTAGATCGGAATCCCTCTATCTCGCATGAGAAAGAGGACGGGGGTTCGACTCCCTCCATGTCCGCTAGGAAGTAAGACAAAGGCGTTTTGCTTCCCCCATTCTTGGGCTCGCGAGATTCACTCGTGGCAGTTTTTCTCACCGTTGAGATCAACTCCGAGCAGAACCGCTTGAGCCCCATCCCCCTCATTCTCAAAGACGAGAGTGAGGGGTTTTCTCCTTTTTGTGATAAAATAACAGAGATGACATCGTTTTGGAATGATTTACCGCAGCCATTTTTCATATTGGCACCAATGGAAGCCGTCACCGACGTCGTGTTTCGTCATGTCGTGAAACGGGCTGGCGCGCCAGATATATTTTTCACTGAGTTCGCAAATGCCACCGGCTGGGTTCATGCTGGCGATAAGGCCATAGCTGGGCGATTAATTAAAACCGACGATGAGCAGCCACTGATTGCGCAAATCTGGGGTGGCGAGCCAGGGGATATGGAAGCTTTCGCGAAGCACTGCGCGGAACTTGGTTTTAATGGAATTGATATCAATATGGGTTGTCCCGCCAAGTCTGCCATTAAAAGCGGTGGCGCGGCTCTGATCCGCCGACCTGACATAGCGATAGCTGCAATTGACGCCGCCAAAAAATCTGGATTGCCTGTTAGCGTAAAAACTCGGCTGGGCTATACTTACGTTGATGAATGGCGCGAGTGGCTAACTACAATTCTCAAACAAGACATCGTGAACTTGACGATTCATCTGCGCACAAAAAAAGAGATGAGCAAAGTTGCGGCGCATTATGAATTGATTGGCGAGATTGTTAAGCTGCGCGATGAAATTGCCCCACAAACTCTTTTGACTATCAACGGCGACATTCGCGACCGAGAGCATGGGCTGGAAATTGCCAGAAAACATCCTGGCGTGAATGGAATTATGATTGGGCGAGGCGTTTTTAGTGATCCGTTCTGCTTCCGCGAATCGAAAACTGACGCAGATAATCATAAAGAAGAACTATTGGCGCTTCTTAATTATCACTTGGATTTGTTCGATTCTTACCAGCCGATTTTAGGGCGACCTTTTGAAACTCTAAAACGTTTTTTCA
>SDRQ01000014.1 GCA_007845355.1 TM7 phylum sp. oral taxon 352 | reverse complement strand
AATTCTGGGCGAAGCAAAACCACGTATAAAATGCGCGATTGGTTGATTTCTCGTCAGCGCTATTGGGGTGCTCCAATTCCAATTGTTCATGTTGATGGTCGTACACCAATTGCCGTGGCTGATGAATGCTTGCCGGTGATTTTGCCAGAAGTGGAGAACTTTAAGCCAACGGGCGGTAATACTTCCGTTTTGGCCCAGGTTGATAATTGGGTGCGAGTTTGGGTGGATGTTGAAACTGGAAAAACTGTACCGATTACAGAAAACAAGCCTGATGGCGATAATTGGGTAGAAGGTCGACGTGAGACCGATACTTTGGATGGTTATGCTTGCTCTAGTTGGTATTTCTTACGATATCTCGACCCGCACAATGATAATGAAGCATGGAATCCCGAGAGAATTAACCATTGGATGCCGGTTGATTATTACAATGGTGCCGACCACGCCGTGGCTCACTTGCTATACAGTCGTTTTTGGATGCGATTTTTCTATAAGCTCGGTCTCGTTCCGACTCCAGAACCTTTTAAGCGAATGATGTACAATGCATACATTATGGCTCCAGACGGTCAGAAAATGTCCAAGTCTAAGGGTAATGTCATTGATCCGATGGAGATTATGGATAGTGGATATGGCGCTGATGCGTTGCGAGTTTACGAAATGTTCATTGCTCCTTATGACATGGATGCGCCATGGGATCCTCGTGGTGTTCCGGGAACTTACAGGTTCTTAAATCGAGCATGGAACTTGGTTCAGGAGTTTGTTGATAAGAATCCAAACAACTCTCTTGATGCGAATGAAAAAACAACCCAAGAACTATTGCGACTAACTCATTTGACGATTAAAAAAGTTACTCGTGACATTGAAGATGAGAAGTTTAACACGGCCGTGGCTTCGATGATGGAAATGGTCAATGGTCTGTATAAGATAAAAGAATCGCATGGAATTGACATGTCAGATGAATGGCGATTTGCCTTAGAGAGCCTTATTCAGATTTTGGCGCCTTTTGCTCCGCATATCACAGAGGAATTGTGGCATGAAATGGGTCATAATGATATGGTTCACGTTGGTCACTGGCCAAAATGGGATGAAAAATATCTAAAGAGCAGCGTGATGACTATTATAGTTCAAGTGAATGGAAAGCTTCGTGCGAAACTTGAACTGTCGAGTGATATGGACAAGCAAGGTGTTGAAGCGGCAGCTCTGGCTGATGAAAATGTCCAGAAATTCACAAACAATAAACCACCTAAAAAGATGGTTTATGTTCCAGGTAAGTTGGTGAATATTGTAGTCTAGGAAACAGTCTACTTCGATTCGTTCTCTATTCCTGCTATGGCTATGCTTGGCTTTCCGTCACCGTTTATGTCACCTATGGCGATGTTGACGGTAGTTCCTGGCTGAATCTCTGTATTGCCCGTCTCATCTTTGTAGAGCTCTTTCATACTAATGCTAGTTTCATATATGGAGCTTCTTGCCTCATTAGGGTCTATCTTATTTTCAGGATTTTCCTCGTTGTATTCTTCCATGGCTGTTTCAGCCGCCGAAGTCGGATTTTCTCCTTCTTCAAGCGTGACAGTGTGAATTTCTGTATCTTCTGGTAGCTCCGTGATGATTCCATTGCTATAGTCCTCTACAACTTGAGCTACTTGGTGGGCAGGGCTTGGTCCTTTTTCTGGTGATTTAGGGCTATAGAATAAGCCTAGGGCGTTTGCAACTCCAGCTATGCCTAGCGTGGCTAATGCTACTGCACCGATTTTAACTACAGATTTTGGTATTTCTATTACAGGTCTGTCGTCTTCATTGTTGTTTTGTGATGTAAATCGTTCCGTGTTCATATTTGCTATATTACCATAAACGACATAAAAAGTCAATATTATTATCTAATTTGCAGACAAGCTCTTGAGATTGTCCAATAAAAAAGGTATAATGGTACGTAAGTTTTATGACAACCTAAAAGAGGAGAATAAATTATGGCACAACCTAAGAAACAGAGTAGCCCACGTAAAACTGGTCTTCTTCTGCTTTAGCCAGTGGTGACAGCGCTGTAGATAAAGACAGTGTGAGCATAAGCATCAAAGCTACTGCGCTCTTTAATATGTTTTGTACTTTTATTTTGTTTTTATATAACATTTTTTCCTCCCAATTTGTTTTTGTTATATACGAATAGTCTATACCTATTCTGGCATATTACATGACATTGGTCCCTCACCCAATTTATTTATTGTTTGTTTTCACTACATAGTAATGATTGCTTTTAAATTAACATAAGCGCATACGCTATGTCAACAGTTTTTTATAAAAATATACAACGATTTTAAAAGAGCGCGACTTACAGCCGTTTTCTCAGCACCAACGCACCAGCTGCGACAGCCACAACAGCTAACCCACTAACTAGCCAAACAGAGTTTCCTGTTTCAGCAAGATTTGATGTTTTTTCTGGTTTTTTGCTGGAAGTGGATGACGTTGTAGTAGTTGAAGCGCCTGAGGATGGAGCGGCAGCTCCGCTTGCGCCTGAACCGGTGCCGCCAGGAGCTACAGGTGGAGGTGTCGGTAGGGTTGCCAGGCGATAATAAGGTACGCCCGTTGTCATGCCATAGAACATTGCGAACATTCTGGACGCTGATGAAGACGAATAAACGCTACCAAAACCAGCCTCATTATCACCCCGCGACGTCCAGGTTTTACCGCCGTCTACTGACATTACAATATATGGCAAATTGGAGGCATCCATGACTGCTGGTCGAACGTAGACAAACAGCTTCTTACCATCATTGCTAACTCCTGTCTGCGTAATATAATCACCCACCTTCTGAATCGGAACTTCAGCAGGAATGGACGCCCAGCTGACACCACCATCTAATGAAATTTTGTGACCATCAAATAGGCTGTTGCCGTTAGTACTGATGGACATGAGGGCTGTATCATAGACAGCGTGAGTCCCAGCACTTGTCCAAGTCAATCCGTAATCATCAGACCTCTTTACTACACTAGGAGTCCCATCTATCGCAATCATCTTTCCGCCATCAAGCACGCGCTCGGGACAAATATTACCTTTTTGCGTCCAAGTTTGACCATCGTCAATAGAAACATAAAGCGGAGGGGTTTCACCGTCATCTCCACACCTAGCCAGAGTGGAGCCGTCTGGGCTCATAAATAAATGGTTATTGCTGGGGTCTATATTGTTAGACTTCACCCAATTGTGCCCACCGTCAGTTGACATATAAAAAGATTTTTCTCCACGCCGACCATTCACAATCATCTTAGACCCGTCTGTGTTTACTAGCAATCTATTCGCGGAATCTGGCATCGCAAAACTATTCCAACTTACACCATTATCTGCGGAGATTAACAATTTCATATCGCCAGTATTAGCATCTTCTCGCAGTATAAAAAGCTTTGATCCGTCTGGACTAATAATCGCTTCTCTAAATTCATCATCTCCTGGTACAGTTACATCCTTCCACGTATACTTAGGCGATTCCTCTGCTCTAACCAAAGGAGATAAGACTGCCAATGCTGATAATGCAAATACAAATACTAAGGACAGCGCTCCTCTGTATACTGCGCGTTTTCTGTTCTTAATTAACATCCGTTCCCCAATTTTTTTATTTTTCTATGCGAAACCATCCTTCCGATTTTAGCATAACCGAATTTCAGGCGTCAACAGAAGGCAGGACAGATTCCAGCCATAATTGCAATTCTTGCAAAATAAACTGCTGTTCGTCAGTCGCACTAGGCGCTAATCGTTGCAGAGATTTCATAAATTGCGGCAGTTGCGCCTGTAAATGCTCATTGCGCCATTCTTCCCATTGTTGTAACTCATCTTCACTAAGCAAATTAGGAAAACTTCGCGCTTTATAATGCAGCAATAGTGGCGACAATCGCTCATCCTGAAAATCCGGATGAAAATCAGCCAATTCGCGCTCATCAGCATTACGTACAGCCTCAACGCGAACTCGATCGCTATTGTCCAAAAATCCATCGTATAATTGCGCTTCTGGATCGGTCATTTTCTTAAACTCTGGCTTATTTTCAAATATACTACGCAGCCTTTCGGCAAAATCTGGATGAGAAAGTAAAATATCTTGGTGCTTCTGTACAGTTTCCGCATCCAGAGAAATCTTCTCCCAGCCATCGCCTTGAGTCAACACACCAAGCGGCGAAACTGCCGGGCAGCGATTATATTGCAATTCCTTAACTGGCAATTTAACGAAATCCTCAGCTTGCCTTTCTTCCCATGTTGCAAATATTTTCGCCGACAATTCCTCAACGCTCAGATCAACAAACGGCGTCGGATCATAACGCAAATCATAAACAATCACGCCACCATTTCGGCTCGTGGTTAGCGGAAAAGCCACGGTCGTTTTGGCAAATTCTTTATCATAACGACCACTCGCATAAACAAAAGGTTTTTTATCATCGACATTCACCAGTTTCTGAACCAATTTCTTATCGCGCATTTTCAGCAAATAGTCGTACATTTGCGGCTGATTCTGCTTAATCAATTTAGTCACAGCAATCAACGCGGTCACGTCCGCTAGCGCGTCATGGGCGTTTTCATGTTCTATACCATTAGCTTTCGTGATGAGCTCCAGGCGGTTGCTCGGTTCACCTTTATCGTCAATTGGCCACTCAATTCCCTCAGGTCGAAGCGCCCTGGTCAAACGCACCACATCCAACAAATCCCATCTGGATCGACCGTCTCTCCAAGTCCACTCGTATGGATCGTAAAAATTTCGCCAAAACAAATGACGAATAAACTCGTCATCAAAACGAATATTATTAAATCCAACAGCAATCGTATCAGTCGTAAATATTTCCTCACTTAACATACGCGCAAATTGAGCCTCAGTATAACCCTCTTCGACAGTTTTTTGCGGCGTTATACCCGTCACCATCAACGCATCAGGACTCGGCAGCGTATCGTCATTTAGTGTCACGAGAATATTATACGGTTCACCAATCGGCTGCAAATCCATATCGGTTCGCTGACCGGCAAATTGCATAATTCGATCTTGCCTGGGATTAAGACCGCTAGTTTCAAGATCGTAGAAGAAAAATGTTTGCGCCATATTTATATTATATCATCAAGCCCACGCTAATTTACACCAGCAGAATTTATTGCTCGACCAATGTAAACGGCATAGATTCGCCAATCTGAATCAAGCTTTCACCAATCGCCCCTTGACGCAATAATTCGTGAGTAATTCCCATTTTTCGCATAATATCTCGTAAGCGATTAACAGATTCAAACTGATCAAAGTTAGTCCGACGAGCAAATTTTTCAATCTTAGCGCCCGTAACAATAAACTCAATCTTCTCATCTTCATCGTCAGCTTCATTAGATTCAGCGTCAGAAACACGCCTTACAGACCAAGCATCAGAAACAACCTGATCGTCCAACGAAATTGTCGGCAAATCTTCCTCTTTTTCATCAACAATTTCAGCTTCACGCTCTCGATACCCAGCAACTTCATCACGCAACATTCGTAGAAGCTCAGTCACTCCGTCGTGTGTCTGGGAAGAAATCGCTACGACCGGCGCGCCATTAGCTACTTTTTGAAGGGCAGTCGACTGCATAGCAATAATCTCATCATCCAAGCCTTCGCATTTGGTCAGCGCTATAATTTCTGGACGTTCCGCCAATGATTCAGAATATTTTTCCAGCTCGCGACGAATTGCCTGATATTTCTCTGCCGGGTCATCACTATATACATCAATCATATGAAGCAGCACGGCTGTTCGCTCGACATGTCGTAAAAATTGATCGCCCAAACCTTTACCTTCCGACGCACCTTCGATTAACCCCGGAATATCAGCAATCAAAATCGACCCATCGTCAACGTCAGCCACTCCCAAATTAGGCGTCAAAGTCGTAAATTCGTAATTAGCAATCTCTGGGCGCGCATTAGAAACCACACTCAGGAACGTCGACTTACCAGCGTTCGGAAAGCCGACCAAACCAACGTCGGCTAATAATTTCAATTCCAACTCTGCCTCGAATTCCTCGCCAGCCTCACCAAGTTCAGCAATTTTAGGCGTTTGGCGCGTACTAGACGTAAAGTGTGCATTTCCAAATCCACCGTCTCCACCGCGAGCCACCACTGCCTGCTGCTGATCTTCGGTCAAATCCGCAATTACCATACCATCGCGCTTCACCAGAGTACCCATCGGCACCTTAACGATTAGCGGTGCACCACTTTTTCCTCGTTTATTACGTTTTCCGCCATCACCACCCTTTTCAGCTTTAAGCTCCGGCTTATATCTAAAATTCAAAAGCGTGTTAAGATCTTTTGTCGCCAAAAAGATAATATCACCACCACGACCGCCATCACCGCCATCAGGACCGCCCTTATCGACGTATTTCTCATGACGAAAACTGACTACACCATTACCGCCTCTACCGGCGCGCACTAAAACTTTTGCAATATCTACAAACATATCTTTAGTATACCAAAAAGCACCCCATCAGTCGACGGGGTGTTACTCTGGTGTCATTTTAAATTTTAGTGAATGAAGTTATAGCGACCGGCCTCAGCAAGCGGCACGATGCGAGAAGAGATAATATTATAACCCGCATAATTCATATCTGAAACATAGATATTCTGACCATCTACTCGCTCCACGATACCGACGTGTCCATAGCCATAGCCACCCCAAACATTCTGTATAATAGCACCCGGCGCTGGAACATTGTTAACCACGAGCCCAGCAGCACGAGCACTAGCACTCCAAGCCTTAGCATGACCCCAGAAACTACCAATTGGACGACCCAACTGCAAACGACGCTCGTATGCATACCATGTACAGTTACCAGCCGCATAGCGATTACCGACAGAAGCAGTCAACCAGCTTCGACTCGCACTCGTAGTAGTCGACGACGAAGAATATCGATTGCCATATGATCTACTTCGCGAAGCAACATAACCAGGTCGCTCATTTTCTGGAAGCTCACCTCCAGGCAACACAATCCTAGAGCCAATAGACAGCTTGGCGCCGTCATCAATATCATTGTATAGAACAACACGCTCAGCGCTCGTCTTATACTTTTCTGCCAGAGATTGGGCAGTATCACCGTCTTTAATAGTATAAACAACACCGTCAACAAGAGGCACAACTAGAGTCTTATTTGGCTCTACAGCGTCCGAAGTTGTATTATTAGCCCAACGAAGCGTCTGAGATGAAATCTTAAACTTCTTAGCAATAGACTCCATTGTGTCACCCTCTTTGGTCACGTAAGATGAAATACCACGTGCCGCCGAAGTGTCTGGCTTAACAATGTCAGGTTTTGTTATAACTTCTGCATCATTCTGAGAAAGACTCTTCTTAATTGTTAGTGAAGTTTCAGACTCGCGTAAATCACCAGCCGAAGGCAATTCCGCCGTTTCCGCCAAGTTAGTTACAGCATTAGCTGCTGCTAATTCATCTACTGAAGCTGTTTTAGACTTAGCAGACTTAGATACCGATGAAACACCAGTAGTTTCAGATGATGCCAAAGTTTTTGATCTTTCAGCGGATACATTACTACCACTATTGCCGTAGATCAAAAATGATATAGTCAATAAAAATATTCCACCGTAGATTGCAAATGATTGCAGTTTACGTTTTTTACTCCGAAGAGATGTAAAATGGTTACGAATAATCGTTCTCCTTGCGCCAATGTTACCACTAGCACCTCTACCAAATTGTCTTTCTTCTCGCAATAGAACAGGATATGTTGTCGACCTAATTGATTATTATTATTCTACATTAGTTTTGCTATATCCGTAGCGACAATTTTGGCAGGTCATTTATCGTAATTCACCTCTGTTGATAAATTAGACAAATGATCTAACATCTATTTTACACAACATTGACAATAAAGTCAATAAATTTTATAAAATGCGTTTTTGTCAAGAAATCTGACACTTCTTTTGACAGTGAGTCTTGATATTAGACTCATGCTCTTCGTTGGTTTTCGCAAAATACGTAATATCATTGTCGCCGCTCAGAAAATATAGATAATCAGAGTTTATCGGGTCAGCTGCGGCATTCAACGCACTCAAACTAGGCGAGGCGATTGGTCCAGGAGTTAAGCCTTTTTGAATACGTGTATTATATGGCGATTTAAGGTTCGGCGAGCGCTCTACCCCTGTTTTGTCAGCAATATATTGATATGTTACATCAGATCCCAACGGCATATTGGCTTTCAGGCGATTGTAAAATACGCTAGCAATCTTACGCTGATCCTCGCAAGTTTCCGCACCAGACCCACAGCCAATCGATTCGCGCTGAATAATCGACGCTAGTGTTATCCCTTGATATAAGGTCAGCCCACGAGCTTTAAATTTCTCCTCCAGATTATATTTCTTAACAATTTTCTCCAGATGATCAATTGAGCGCTGCAAAACCTGTTCTGCAGTTTCGTCTGGGGAAATATAGAATGTTTCACCGTAAATATACCCTTCAAGTCCAGCATTTTCCGGTCTACCCGCAAAAACTGGACTGTCATACTTAGCGGCAAATGCCTTTTTTATCTGATCGTCCGAGAATCCCGCCTTAAGCAACACGGATTCAACTTCTCTGCCGTCAGAATTCTTCATTTTTTTATTCAAAGTCGATCCAGGATAAAATGTTATAGCAATCTCATCAGTTTTACCGCTGGTCAAATGATTAATTATCTCATCGACAGATTGCGAAGATTTTACAGAATAAACGCCAGCCTTGAACTTACTCGCTGAGTTATGAAGCCTTGTGTAAATAGAAAATGCTAAAGAGTTTTTGATAATTTTATTATCCTCTAAAGTTTTGGCAATATCACTAGACCCCATACCTTCTTTAATATTAATCCTGAAAGCTTGCCGACTATTTACATCAACAGGAGAAAGCATCTGCTTGTACCACACTGTTGCCCCAAGAGTGCCGATTCCAGCGATAGCCACAACTATTGACAACACTAATAGCCAAATACGTTGTTTACGAATTTTCATAATTCTCCTCCAAAAAATCCTGCAAAATTATGCTAGCAGCCTCTGCATCAATCTCGCCCTTATCTTTAATTTTATTCCCCAATCTCTGCTCAGC
Organism: TM7 phylum sp. oral taxon 352; assembly: GCA_007845355.1. Lineage (GTDB taxonomy): Bacteria > Patescibacteriota > Saccharimonadia > Saccharimonadales > Saccharimonadaceae > Nanosynbacter. The sequence continues at coordinate 3,718 of SDRQ01000014.1, read as the reverse complement.
CTGTACACTTGTTAAAGATTCGTCTTGAAAAACAATCTCGGTATCAAGCTCAATGTCTTCAAATTGCTTAACAAATTCTTCTACAAATTCCGTCTGCTTCGTTGGTTCGCCAGATTGATTTCGTGGATAACCCACTACGATCGTATCAATATCGTGCCTCAATACTAGCTCTGTTATTTCCTGGACAATATTTTCACTATTCTCCAACCAACCGAACGGCACGGCGATCTTCACTTGTGAATCCGCCATAGCCAAGCCAATTCGCCGAGATCCAACATCTAGCGCTAAGAAGTTTTTACTTGACATCTTTTATCTTAAACTCGACATTAATCTTATTGATATCTTTTGGAACAGATTTAACCCAGAACGGCGAGAATTTAACATCGACGTCTTCAACACCTTCGATAGATTCAATAGCGGACTGAACCTCTCCGTAACTCTTGCCTTTGGCTTGATCCTTTACGTTCGCTTCTTTAATATCTGGGCCAACCTTGCCATTCGTAGTTAAACGCACAGTCTGTGCATTATGCGCCTTAGAAAATTGCGAGAACGCAATCTTGCTTACTCCATTATCATAAATTCTCTGCGACTTCTTACCAGAAATCTCCTCTTTAAGCTTTGCTTCCACAAAGTTTTTTAGCTCATTCTTATCAATAGCCAATGCGCTGGCGGTAATTGTCGATTTCAGAGTTACAGCTCCAGTCGCCTCACCATCCACAGCCACGCTCGAGCTAGGATCTGATCGATTTTCAACGTAGCTTTCCGTTATAACCGTTGCCGAATCGCCGAATGATGACAACAATTGCTCTTTTAATCCATCAATCTTCTTTTCGCTCAGCTTGCTTTTTGCCAATTCTATATCACTAACCGTCACAACCGTTGCAGTTTTATCGGTGCCGCCACTAGTAGCAGACCGCAGCGACGCAGAAATGTCATCAACCGAAATACTCATACTACCAGTTGCCGCATTATACTGAGCCCCGCCCTCACTGGCGGTAATAGACCCAGAAGCAGATCCCGGACATTTATATCCTGGACAACTCCAACCCAACGTAGCCCCTGGAACAGTCACAGAAGAGTTCAAAGTATAAGATAGTCCACTATTTTTCAAGATTGTGCCAGCTGAAATAGTCACACTACTTGACGACGAATTGCTGAAGACAACTACTCCGGTAGCTTTTTCTCCGACATTCTTCTTGCCTGTAGCAGAAAATTCAACACTAACTTCCTTTGCTAATTCTTTCTTTACAGACTTAATGACATTAGATTTTGCGCTTGTAGTGGCTGTTTCATTCAAGCTGACGGTATCACTGACTGTCATACTAGTAGTCTTTGCTGAAATAACGACCGTGGCGTGTGGAGCAAACCAAATTGCCCAAACCAAAAATACGATCAAAAGTAAGGCGCTGCCTCCAATTAATAAGAACTTCTTACGAAATGTATTAAAGTCAGGGACTTTCGGCTTTTTAACCATCTTTTTCAGAGACTCTAGCCCCTTAGACTCCTTCTTATTTGCGTCAGCTATAGCATTATCTACGGCAGAGTCTTCGTCGGATTTCTTTGATCTTTTCGCGGAATCCGCCATATCTCCAACCGCCAGCTTGCCACCATCAATCACATCATTGTCGTCATCAACTTTCAGAACTGGAATCTCCGCAATTTCTGGCTTGCTCTGAAGCGTTTTTGCAATAGGAATTTTCGCCGTTGCCGCCAATCCAGCCAAAACCGAATCATTCGTGATTAATACAATTCTCTTATCCGCCGAAGTTGCCGCCCGAGCTAGTAATCGAATATTGACTGCACTCTGTAAAACGCCAATTCTTCGAGGCGGTACCAACGCAATAATTCGCTCTTTCGACGCCTTAATCTTACTAATTATCGTCGTAATGTCGTCTTCTACATCGATATAAATAACGTCTTTATTCATTTTAAATCTTTAACAACCTATTTACTTTTTCAACTAAACTATTACCGTCTTGACTACCGATAATTGTATCATATCCAACTCGCAGCAAGCCCATTGCAGTTACAAATGTGTGATCGCTAATATCTCCAGTTTCGTCAACTATTCCTGTAATATCACTTGGATTGATATATTGAACTACTGGTTTCTTAGTAAAAGGCAGGTCTTCTGGCCAGCGTCGAGTTTTTAGAGCTTCAGTAATTTTTTGCAAACTCGATCCGCCGCCACACAGTAAAATCCTATTCGGTAAATAATCAACATTATCAAAATCGCTCAGCGCCAATTCAACACCTGATAGCCAAACTTCCAAAGTCTTATCAATCGCTGCGTCAACTTTTTTCTTTACACTAGGCTTCAAATTCTCATTATCAATATTCAGCTTCAACTTTTCTGCATCTTTGAAGCTTAAATCCAGGTCAGCCGCAATAGTCCTAGTGAAACTTCGTCCACCAATACCAAACATCTTCGTGCCTTCGACTCCGCCGTCATTAACAACTGCAATATCCGTCGTGCCGCCACCAATGTCCGCTAGAATCGCCGTAAAATTACTATCTGTATCCGATCCCAAAACGCTCCTACTCACCGCAAATGGCTCAGCAGCCACAGCCACTAAATCCAGCGCAAGCTCATCCGCAACCTTCTCCAGCGCGCCGATATGAACCATCGGAGCAAACGCCGTGTAAATCTGCACCGCCACATCTCGCCCCTGAAAACTAATCGGATTCGAAACTTTATATCCGTCAATATGAATACTCACCAGCGCCGAGTTAACCAGCTTCACTTCAACATCTTCATTGCCAGTTTCCAGTGCAATTTGAGCCTGAGCCTTTCCCTGGGCTCGCTCCTGAACTTTCTCAATAATAAATTCCATCTCAGCAATGTCTAATGGCTTATTCGGCTGCGGCCTGCGATAGCGAATAGTATTCGTAACGCCCTTAACTAATTCGCCCGCGATACCAATAACGACCCGCTTACCCTGAACGCCAGCTTGATCCTCAGCCTCAGACAGAGCCTCTTCGCAATTCGCCACAACACCAGCAATATCAGCAATCGCACCGCTGTGCATATCGCCCATTTCCTGCTGTTTTCGACCAACACCAATAATCTTCAGCTCGTCGTCTTTAACTTCAGCGATTAACGCCTTAACCACCTCCGTACCAATATCTAAGCTAACCAATAGTTCGCGACTATCTTTATCAGACTTCTTTAACATGTCTTTCAATGCCATATAAGAAATATTATATAACGCTTGTGATTTTAGAGCAACAGTTAATTATCTATCTTAAAACAGCCTTGATTCGACGAATTCCAGCCGAACTAGATTCTTCTTTGGTGATTTTGAATCGCTTGCCATCTTCAGCCAAAACTCCAGTGTGTTCGACGTGTGGGCCGCCGCAAACTTCAAAGCTAACGATATTATCATCTTTACCAATAGAATAAACCTTAACCTCATCACCGTAACGCTCGCCGAATGCGCCAATTGCGCCCATGTCCAATGCCTCGTCGGTCGGATATACAGCAAAACTAACTGGCAAATCTTCATCAATCCAATCATTAACCTGATCTTCAACCGCCTGTTTTTCTTCTGGCGTCAATTTATCGTGATTAAAATCAAAACGCAATCGATCGGCGGTAATATTACTTCCGTGCTGCTGTAAATCTGGCGCATTCAAAACCTTACGTAACGCCGCACCCAATAAATGCGTCGCCGTGTGATATTTCAGATGAATAGAGTCATGACCTTCCAAGCCACCG
>SDRQ01000013.1 GCA_007845355.1 TM7 phylum sp. oral taxon 352 | reverse complement strand
CTCCACGCTTCTTCTACGCGGTTGCGTAGTACTACCAAACTATTGTACGCACCGATTACAACTCCTACGAGTACTAATAAAACTACTGCTACAACAATAAGTGTAATTACCAACGGACTCATTTCTTACCTTTGTCCCTTTCCTATTCAATATTACTTTCTTTACAACTTTGGTGCGCAAGGCGGGAATCGAACCCGCACGACTTTTGGTCAAGGGATTTTAAGTCCCTCGCGTCTACCAATTCCGCCACTCGCGCTTATTTATATACAATCCAGGCACCTACGCGCCAGACTGCTTATATTATACTATATTCGCTAAGTAAATTGTACAATTTCGCAAAATAAAAATAGCCCAATACTCAGGACTATTTATCAAAAATTGGAGGCACGTACGAGAGTCGAACTCGTCTAAAAGGTTTTGCAGACCTCTGCGTAACCGCTCCGCCAACGCGCCACCGCCTTTATTATATCAGATTTTACAAAACATATCACGAACAGATCGTCTAATAGTTGCAATATGTTTGGTGCGAGCGAGAAGACTTGAACTTCCACGAGCGCAATGCTCACTAGCCCCTCAAGCTAGCGCGTCTACCAATTCCGCCACGCCCGCATGACCACTTACCATTATACCCGATTACGGGGTTTTGTAAACGGACTTTTTCTCTGTCGCCCAATATTGAACATCAACATAGCGATCGACGGGATTGACAACTTCGGTGCTTGCGTCGAGAGCTTTAACGTTCCGAATATGAATATAGTCAAACTTCGGCTGATACAAGGCAATTGCCGGGGCGTCTGCTTGCCAAGTGGCAGTAAACTTCGCGTAACGATCAGCGCGTTGCTTCGCTGAGATTTTAGACCGACCACTCTCCAAAGCGTCGTCCGCTATCGCATTATTGTAATTGGAGAAATTCAAACCATTGTTGGTTGCCTGTGAAGAATGCCAATAGGCGTAAACATCAGGGTCGCCGCCCAAGGAGAGTTCATAAACCAACACATCAAAATTGCGCGGCTGCAAAACTGTCTGAAGAATATTTTGAGTGGCGTCGTTCGGATCGACAACTTTAATATCCGATTCTATATTCAGCTCGTCATACCAAACTTGAGCCAAGTATCTGGCAACCTTTTCGTAATTGCTATTCTTTAAAACAACCACGTTGAGTTTTAACTTATCATTTCCCTTCTGACGAACATTATTCACACTCTTCCAGCCCTCAGTATCAAGTAGAGATTTCGCTTTCTTGACGTCATAACTAGACGAATTCGAACTCTTTCCCAGGAATTTGTTAAGCGTTGGGCCAGATAATTCCTCCGTAGACAATGACAAAGATTGACGCAGCTTGGATGTGTCGACACTGAGCGACAAAGCTTGACGAACAGCTTTTGATCGCAAGAACTGACTATTGTTGTTAAACAGCGCGTAAACTCCGTTATTCAAAGAATGCGCTTCTGCGGCATACATAGATTTTACCTCGGCGGATTGATCGTTATAAATCAATTCTGGAGTTCCTGTAATTTCTCGCGTACGCAAACTTTTCGCAATATCATCCTGCGTCGGATACGCGTACAACTGGAATCGTTCTAACTTAGGCGTGCCGCCATAATAATTACTATTCGACTGCAAATATAGCACTTTTTTACTGCCATCGCTCGTTGCATTCTGCAACAACCTAAAGGCGAATGGGCCGCTGGATATAGGAGACTTATTAAAATCATGTTCACGTAAATTCGACGGTTTAACATCTTTTAATATATGTTTAGGAATAATCGGGAATGTCAAAGCGTGGACAAACGGCGAATATGACGACGGCAAGATAAACTTCACCGAATCGTCAGACACTTTCTCGAATTTTATAGACTTCCAGCCAGATATCTCAGCTCCAACTTCTGGATTCGCTAATAGCTTCAACGTAAAAATTACGTCGTCCGCCGTTAAATCTTGTCCGTCTGACCACTTCAAGCCCTTCTTTAGCTTAACCGTATATTCAGTTTCTTTATCGTTCACGCTGATGCTATCAGCCAAATCAGCCTTGATATTACCCGTTGAGTCATATCGATACAAACTTGAAAATAGCAATTTCGCGGCAGATTTTTCAGCATTGGTTTTTGCGAAAATCGGATTTAAGTTTTCCAAAGGACCCAGCACACCCTCAGAATATGATCCGCCAGAAGTGTACGCCATTGTCGTGAAAGAATTACGAGAAATATGCCACTGCACCGCACTGGCGCCAATCATTACCAATACTAGAATAATCCAAACAGAAACCCGACGTCGTACATTAGACAAACGGTCTAACCTGGATGTCACGAATTTATGCGCATGACGCAAGCTTCCCTTTTCAATCTTGCGCAGACGCTTATTGACATCTTTACTGGAAACTTTTAGCCGCGCAAAACGATTCCATGACGAATTATCCGAGCTCAAATCTATTCTCCTATTTTTGCAATCCCGGCAAAATCATACTTGCCAAAATCGATAGCACAAAAATCACCGCAAAAACAATGGTTACGTCGAACAAGTTTTTATCAAATCCGCGACGAGTAGTGAATAATTCCCCAGACGAGCCGAATCCTGCGCCCAAACTTGCACCTCGTTGTTGCAACAAAATTGCGATAATCATCAGTACGGCAGATCCAAGCGTCACGTACGGTAAAATTGTATCAATTGACATATTACTCCTTTTCTTCCCGCTGCAAAACCAGCGCGCTACTTATAATATAGTTTACCAAACTCAATATAATCCCGGCAATAATTGAATGCGCAAAAGTCATAGAAATTCCTGGCGCCAAAGCTAATGAAATGTAAACCATAAAGCCATTTACAATTAAGGTAAACAGTCCTAATGTCAACAAAATCGCAGGTAAAGCCAAAATTGTAACAATTGGCTTCAATACGCTATTCACTACCGAGAATATCAACCCCGCCATCATAAACGTCCACGCAGAAGTTGCGCCCGGAGTTTCATTTCCAAGCAGCCGCACTGCAACCCAAATACCTACTGAGTTAAGAATCAGCCTAATTAAAAACGTTGCAAATTGTCTTTTCATTAGTCTTATTATATATAATTTATGCTTTATTGTCGATTGGTCGCCCAAACTTAAGACAAGCGTTTAATCAAATTCGCCTTTTTCGAGCCAACTTCCGCCTGCAATTCCGCATAATCCGCCTCGATAATTTTTTTCACGCTGCCAAACTTCCTCAACAATTTCGCGCGTGTCTTTGGGCCAATCCCCGGAATTTCTTCCAGTTGGTTTTTCGTCTGATTTTGACGCTTCAGCGCTGTATGATAACTCACAGCAAATCGGTGCGACTCGTCACGAATCCGCTGGAAAAGCTTGACAATATCTGTCGTAGCAATAGAACTTTTTGTAAAATTGTCCCGACTGGAACCGTCATCAATAGCAGAGCCTCGCAGATTCTTTGAATGAGATCCTGCGTTGCGCTGAGCAGGATGCAAATTTACCACATACACATCATTGTCTTCGTAGATAGCGATGTCCTGATGAATAGATTTTTGCAGTTCCTCGATATATGACATGTCAATTTGTGAGCCAGTTTTATGAATAATAATTTCTTCCTCGCGTTTGGCGATGCTAATAATCGGCAATTTTATTCCGCGCTCATCCCTTGCCTTAATCGCCGCCGAAAGTTGACCCTTTCCGCCGTCAATCAACAACAAATCCGGACAGCCCCAGCTTTTGATATTTCGTTCGCCAAGCCGCCTAAAAATCACCTCGTACATATTTCCAGTGTCGTCGTTTTTTTCACCCACCTTAAATTTGCGATATTCCGCACGATCGCTCGCACCATTCGTAAAAACTACCATACTCGCCACGACTTGACGTCCGCTCATATGTGAAATATCATAGCCCTCAATTCGCACTGGAATATTTTTCAAGCCAAGTAGTTTTGCTAAATCAGCCAGAGCCATGTCTTTTGAAATATCCAAAAACTCCTTATCGCCAAACATAACGCGTCGCTGAAGCTCTTGCATGGCGCGCAACTTATTTCTCAGACTTGCCGCCCGCTCAAAATCATGAAGTCCCGCAGCCGTTTTCATATCACGCTCTAGCTCCACAGCAATAGCCTTGCGATTTCCCTTAATATAACTTATCAATTTACGCAAACCAGCTTTATACGCGTCCGGACCCTCACTCAGCTTCGGACTTAAGCCCAAATCTTCATCCAACTTTGATTGCCCAGGGCGTCTTTGGTGAGTGAGATATGGAAAAATTCGCCTCAAATAGCGCAATGCCTTTTTTAACGCAAAACCATTGTAAAATGGACCAAAATAATCTGCACCATCATCGGCAGGATTCCGCGTAAAACTGACCGTCGGCCAATCGCTTTTCATATCAATCCGAACATACATCTGAGACTTATCATCGCGCAACAGAACGTTGTATCGCGGCATATAACGCTTGATCATCTCGCTTTCCAAAAACAGCGCATCAACCTCACTCTCAGTTTCAATCCAATCAGTATCAAAAATCTCCGCCACCAGAGCCATAGTTTTATTGTCTCGCCCACGCGAATCTTGAAAATACTGACGTACGCGGTTTTTAAGCACCGCCGCCTTGCCAACATAAATTACCTCGCCGCTCGCCGACTTATGAAAATAAACACCGGGCGTTCGCGGCAAAGTTTTCAGCTTGGCTTGCAATGCTTGATTCATTAAATATATTACAATCTAAACACGGCAATTATGCAAGCATTCTTTTAACGATTGACTAATCTTCCAACCACTTTTTGAGAACTATCGCCTGATTATGTTCCGTATCTTTGGCGCCATATAGCAGTGTAACTGCAGATTGTTCGTTCCAATTATTCTTTGCTTCGGCAGCCGCAGGATTATTATCTAGCTCCTTCATATAACGGCGAGAAAATTCCGGGAATTTTTCTGGATCGTGATTAAACCATTTACGTAATTCATCGGTCGGGGCAATTTCTTTATTCCACTCGTCCAATGCAGCTCGTTCTTTGCTAATTCCGCGTGGCCACAATCGATCAACCAACACACGATAACTATCGTCCGACGCGGTCGGCTCATAAATCCGTTCAATTTTATACTTTGTCATAATTTTATATAACTACAAATCATTGATCAGATCAATAAAAAGCGAAAGCTAACCATTCTTCAATACTTATTCGACACTACGTAAATATTCCTCCAAAAACTCACTCCACTCGGGCGCATTCTTTTCGTGAAAATAGGCGCGAAGAAAATCAACCATAATTTGATGACGATTTTCTGCTTCTATTCGTCCTGGTTCAGTTAACATCAAACCTTTCAATTTCAGCAGTTTCTCAAAGAAGTGATTGATAAATCCGTCAGTGTCATGCGTATTGCCGTCAGCGTTATATTCGTGCGCCGCCAAATTGACATTCGGCCAGACTTTAGGATCAAAAATCCGACCGCCGTGATGACAGGCATAAGTCAACGCCCGCTCAATGCCGACCGCACCAATAGCATCACACATATCAGCGTCAGACGCTAATTTCCCCGCCAGCCGCTGCGGCTGCCTGCCGTTCAGCCGCTTGCTATAACCAATCGCCGCAATATTTTCCAGCACAACCTGACTTAAATCATCAGCTATCTCTGCCTGCGCCATAATATTTACTGCGTTCGTCAATTTTTCCGCCTGCGTTTTACCGACTAATTTATAATCATCGACATCATGTAGCCAAGCCGTCAATAGTACTTCTTACAGATTCACCGATTCGCTGCATTCATTAGCGAAACGCTCCGCCAGTAACGCTACTCGCTCGACATGATCATCAGCATGTCCCGAATTGTCACCGCCCAGCAACTGCCGAACTTTAGTCTTTACTATTTCAAGCTGGTAAATTTGTCGATCATTCATACTCATATTATACATAAAACAGCGTCGCCTACTGGCACTTATTAGCATACAGAGCGCAATATTCTTTCGGAATATAATCCCTATTAAACCACCGGGCTTCCATTATTTCAAAGTTGCATTTTATGTCACAATCATACGCGTGCGCCGCAAAAACTCGAACTGAAAATTTGGCATATGATTCATGAGAATTAGCTTTTCCGAGATATTGCAGATTATGTATCTTTAATCCAATTTCTTCCAAGACTTCTCTAACGGCAGCCTGTTCATAACTCTCATTATGTTTCACCCCGCCTCCCGGTAGAGCCCACTTTTGGCGACTAAAACGATTTTTGACCAGCAAAATATCACCATCATCACGATAAACAATCACCCGTACACGGTCTTTTTTAGAACCAATTCTAAGCGCTAGCGACATTACGTAGGCAACCCCACGAAAAATTGCCCGCACGAATGAGCTGAATATCTCGCCAACTATCGATCTTTTGTGAGACATAATTAGCAGAAACTTTCTCCTTTGGCGACAGCTTATTCCGTAGTTACGCCGTCAAAATCTTCTTCGTTAGCCTCCGCTTCTTCGCGAGTCACCCGAACAATGCCATCTTTATGATGTGCTGGACTATAAATAGTATAGAGCTTAAGCGGCTCTTCGCCAGTATTTATCACATTATGCTCAGCTCCCGCCGGCACAATAATAGCACTACCGTCGGAAACAATATATTCATTGCCATCAATCAAAACCTTACCTTCGCCAGACTCAAATCTGAAAAACTGATCATTCTCCTCGTGAATTTCCGAACCAATTTCCCCGCCAACGGGCAGGCTCATCAACACCAATTGACAATACCTGGCAGTATATAGAACTTGACGAAAATTATTATTTGCCAATGTAAGCTCTTCGATATTTCCACTAAAACCCTTCATAAATCCCCCTTCTATTTTTTATTTCGCAGCTTTTTCCAAAGCGTCAATCAACGTCTGCTTTGGCTTCATGCCAATCATTTCAGCAACTTCCTCGCCGCCAACAAAAATCTTCATGTTTGGAATTCCCTGCACGCGATATTCCATAGCCAATTGCGCATTTTCCTGACTCGCTTCAGTGTCAACCTTAACAATATCAAACTCTGTTTCTTCAGCAATTTGATGCAAGAGCGGAGCCATTGCGCGACATGGCGGACACCACGGCGCCCAAAAATCAACTAGTACAGGACCGTCGCTTTTTAGCACCTTATCTTCAAATTCTTGCTTCGTTGTAATTTCATATAAAGCCATTATTTCCTCCTTTTCTGGCATTTTTTACAAACTCCCGTCACAACCAACGGGCCGTCAATATAACAATCGCTAATTTCATGCGCAATCTGTTTTCTCATCTCATCGGCAATTTTAATATCCATCAAGCCATCGCAGCCGCTGCACACAAAATGATCGTGATCATCCTTACGAATATCATATCGCAAGCAACCCTTTTTGGTCGATGGTGCCAAACCAATCATCCCGTCGCCACACAGGCGTTGAGTTATTCGATGCACCGTCGTGTCGCTGACTTCAGGATGAATGTTCCGCAATTCTTGAGCAATTTCCGCATTCGTCGCATGATGCTTACTCTTTAAAATCGCCATCACATCATTCGTGTATTTTGTTGATCGCCTAACAATTTGCGTCATGTTCCTATTGTAAAGTATTTACAATAAATAAACAAGACCTTTGCTCCACAAATTGACTTATATCTATATATTCCCTATAATAATCAAAGTCTATGAACTCCCGATGGCGAGTTCCTCTAATATATAATTTTGAATAATTAAGAACGCTCAGTTTTCTGTGCAGCTTATAAATATTAATTTATCATCGAAAGGAATTGATTTGAAAAACAAACCAAACAGCAAAGAAATATTTCGTCTATTTTGGAAAACATCAGAGCCGTACAAACACCGTCGAAACTTGGCAATATTTTTTGCAATACTGACTCTCGTGGTTACCATTTTTGTCGGGCCGCTCATAATTGCTCAGCTTCTTAGTATTATCCAACACAATCAACTGCACGACGCAAAAAATCTATGGACACTAATTGCTTTATACGGCGTCAGTGAATTATGGTCGAGCGTCATCGGCTGGCGATTAGTTTTATATCTCGCCTGGACATTCGAAACCGCCATGCAGCGAGATTTGTACGCTCGATGCTTCAGCAAACTGACCAACCAAACACTATTCTTCCATTCAAATAAATTCGGCGGGTCGCTCGTTAGCCAAACAAATAAATTAGTCGGCGCGGTAGAAAGTTTTTGGGACACAATAATTTGGTCAGTTTTGCCACTAGTTGTTTCACTGGTCGGTTCGATAATTGTCCTGTCAACTCTTCTTTGGCAATACGCGTTATTCTTACTCATCTTCTCAATTGTTTTCAGCATCGTCGTTTATTACGGATCCAAGCCAATGGCGAAATTGACAAAAAAAGAAGCCAAAGCCAGCAATAAATTGAACGGGCAATTGGCGGATGTAATCTCAAACGTTCTAGCGGTCAAGTCGTCTGGTGCCGAAGCTACGGAACAGAAATTTTTCGCAAAAACTGTCAACTCTTGGCGAGATTCGAGCCTCGACGTAATGCGCGGATTCTTAAAAGTCAGCACTATATATTCGTCAATCAACATGGTTATTAAAATTGGAGCAATCGCCTTCGCGGTGTACGCAGCCCAGAATGATTTGGTGTCAGTGGCGTCTGTTTATCTTATTATCACCTACACTGGAAGTGTCGCACATGAATTGTGGAACATGAACGGAATTATGCGCAATTACAACCGAATTATCGGTAACGCAAATGATATGGTAGAAATCTTACAAACGCCAACGACATTGATTGATAAAAGCAATTCAAAGCTAAAAGTTACAAACGGCAAAATTTCTATGGATAAAGTAACTTTCACGCACGACGAGGGTCAAGGCGACACTCTATTCCACGACTTCTCTCTGGATATTAAACCGGGCGAAAAAATAGGTTTGGTCGGAGCGAGCGGCTCCGGAAAAACGACGCTCACTAAATTGCTATTACGCTTCGCCGACATTGACTCGGGAAAAATTACCATTGATGGACAAGATATTTCCGAAGTCACCCAAGCAAGTTTGCGCGCAAAAATCGCTTACGTACCACAAGAACCATTACTATTCCACCGCTCCGTGCGCGAAAACATCGCTTACGGTCGACCTGATGCAACCGACGCAGAAATTGAAGAAGCCGCCAAAAAAGCTGGCGCTTACGATTTTATCGTTGGACTTAAAGACGGTTTTGACACAATGGTTGGCGAGCGCGGAACTAAATTATCTGGCGGACAGCGACAACGAGTTGCAATTGCTAGAGCAATCCTGAAAGATGCGCCAATTCTAGTCCTCGACGAGGCGACTTCAGCGCTAGATTCTGAGTCAGAAGCGTTGATCCAAAAATCCTTGGAAACGTTGATGGAGAATCGAACCTCAATTGTCATTGCCCATCGCTTATCTACAATTGCTAAGCTGGACCGTATAATTGTTTTGAAAAATGGGAAAATTGTCGAGGACGGATCACATGATGAGCTCATCAATAAAAAACGCGGTGTTTACGCAAAATTATGGGCGCGACAATCTGGCGGATTTATTGAAGAATAGTCCAATCTGCATACGCTAATTATGTTATAATTAAGATATGGAATCTTTTATTCACTTGATAACTAGCTTCGGCGTATTGGCAATTTTATTAGTAATTTTCGCAGAATCTGGCCTACTAATCGGCTTCGTCTTACCTGGCGACAGCCTGCTTTTCACCGCTGGATATATGGTTCAGCAAAACATCCTACACATTGACATTCACATTTTTGCGCTTTTGGTTTTTGCGGCGGCAGTGCTGGGCGACAGTGTTGGCTATAGTTTCGGCCATAAAGTTGGACGCAAGTTGTTTGAAAAAGAAAATTCCCGATTCTTCAAGAAAAAATATTTGGAGCAAACAGAAAAGTTTTATGACAAGCATGGCTCAGCGACAATCGTCCTGGCTCGATTTGTACCAATTGTAAGAACCTTCGCCCCAATCGTTGCCGGCGCTAGTAAAATGCACTATAAAACGTTCTTAACTTTCAATCTTATCGGTGGATTTCTTTGGTCGTCAGCATTCGTTTATCTAGGCTTCTATGCTGGCGAGTTTTTGACCAAAGCAGGCGTAAATATTGAAGTTGCAGCAATCCTCATTATTTTCCTGTCTGTTTCACCAATGGTTATTCATGCTTTGAAACAACCAAATACTCGCGCTTTATTAAGAAAACAATTGTCGGTTCTCCTCTCGAAAACCAAGCGTAAAAAATAATCTTAAAGCATCTTTTTCAGATATTTGCCAGTGAACGAATTTGGTACCTTGGCGATATCTTCAGGTGTACCGCAAGCCACAACGGTACCGCCGCCAATTCCGCCCTCTGGACCCATATCAATTATCCAGTCGGCTGACTTTATGACATCCAAATTATGCTCAATGATAATCATACTATTACCGCCCTCAACCAATTGCTGTAAAATCCCCAACAGCCGCTTTACGTCAGCAGAATGAAGCCCGGTCGTCGGCTCGTCCAGAATATACATAGTTTTTCCAGTGGAACGCTTGGAGAGCTCTGTTGCCAATTTAATCCGCTGCGCCTCACCGCCTGAAAAAGTAGTTGCTGGCTGACCAAGTTTAATATAGCCAAGCCCAACCTCAACCAACGTCTGGAGTTTACGTGCAATATTCGGCACACTATCAAAAAACTCCGCCGCTTGATCAATTGTCATATCCAGAACATCAGCAATCGTCTTGTCTTTATACTTAATTTCCAGCGCCTCGCGATTATAACGCTTGCCGTGACATTCGTCACATTGAACGTAAACGTCCGGTAAAAAGTGCATTTCAATTTTTATCACACCATCACCCTGACAATTTTCACAGCGACCACCCTTAACATTAAAGCTAAAGCGCCCAGATTTATAGCCTCGAACGTTAGCCTCGGGCGTGCTAGCAAAAAGCTCGCGAATCGGCGTAAAAATCCCAGTATATGTTGCTGGATTAGAGCGCGGCGTTCGACCAATTGGCGACTGATCTATAACAATAGCCTTATCAAGCAAATTCACACCTTCTATAGCGTCGTGCAATCCTGGCGCTGTCGTTGCGCGATTAAGTTCCGCCGCTAGTTCCCGCGCCACAATGTCATTCACAAGCGTCGACTTTCCGCTACCAGAAACACCAGACACTACAGTCATCAAACCCAAAGGAAACTCTATATCAATGTTCTTAAGATTATTTTCGCGAGCGCCACGAACAATCAACTTTCTATCTTTCACGACTTTGCGACGCTTTTTCGGAACGGCAATTTTTTCCGCCCCAGATAAATAGCGACCCGTTATACTATTCTCATTTTTCGCAACAATTTCAGGCGTCCCCATTGCCACTACTTGACCGCCATTCACACCAGCTCCCGGTCCCATATCAACCAGAAAATCACTCTGACGAATCGTGTCCTCGTCGTGCTCAACCACCAGGACAGAATTTCCTAAATCACGAAGGCGCTTCAGCATATCAATCAACTTGTCGTTGTCACGTTGATGAAGTCCAATTGACGGCTCGTCTAGCACATAAAGCACGCCCTGAAGTCCAGCGCCAATTTGCGTCGCCAAGCGAATTCGCTGCGCCTCGCCACCACTAAGCGTGTTAGCTGCTCGACTTAGTTCCAAGTAGTTCAGCCCAACATTACTCATAAACGCCAAACGAGATTTGATTTCCTTCACAATCAAGCGAGCAATCGTCATTTCTTGCTCGGTCAATTGAAGCTTATTATCAAACAAATCCAACGCGTCATCGACACTCAAATCACACACGTCAACGATATTCAATTCATGAACCGTCACCGCCAAAACCACAGGTTTCAGGCGCGCACCTTTACAAGCATAACAATCCCTCTCGCGCATAAATCGCTCAATATCTCGCCGCATAAAATCACTGTCAGTTTCTTTCCAGCGTCGCTCCAGATTAGGAATAACGCCCTCATAAGTCGTATCGTAATGCCGACCGCCACCCAAATCAACGCGATATTTTTGGTCGCCAGTTCCGTATAATATTTTATGTTTAGCATCATCAGAAAGCTTGCCTACGGGAACTTTCAAGCTAAATCCGTGAGCTTCAGCAACAGACGCCAATCGCTTCATATTCCAAGCGTCAGAATTCATTCGATTATACGGTCGAATTGCGCCTTCGGAAATCGTCAAATTGTTATTAAAGACCAATTCTGGATCAACTTCCAGCCTCGACCCCAAACCCGTACACACAGGACAAGCCCCTTGCGGCGCGTTAAAACTAAACAGTCGCGGCTCCAGTTCTGGGATATCGACATCAGGATGATCAACACAAGCGTATCTCTGCGAAAATGTCTTCACTTCATCACTGTCCGCATCTAAAACCTCGATAACTCCCTGACCCAAATCCAGCGCCTGCTCAACGCTCTGACTTAATCGAGATCGCATTTCCGCCGTCAACGCCAACCTATCAACCACCAACTCGATGTTATGCTTGTAACTTTTTTGCAACTCCGGAAATTCATCCAGCGCGTACACCACGCCGTCTACGCGAACCCTGGCATAACCAAGTCGCTGATATTGCTCCGGAATATGCGCAAACTCACCTTTTTTATTCTTAACAATTGGCGCCAATAGCAAAATTCGCTTATCAACAAATTGTCGCAGAATCTCATCAATAATCACCTCGGTCGTGCGACGCGTCACTTCATTGCCACAAATCGGACAATGCGGCACGCCAATTCGCGCAAACAAAAGCCTCAGATAATCATAAATTTCTGTCACCGTAGCCACGGTAGATCGCGGGTTGCGGCTGGTCGACTTCTGGTCAATCGAAATCGCTGGACTAAGCCCTTCAATCGAATCAACATCAGGCTTATCCATCGTGCCCAAAAACTGACGCGCATAAGAATTGAGGCTCTCCATGTAGCGACGCTGACCTTCAGCGTAAATCGTATCAAATGCCAGGCTGGATTTCCCAGAGCCACTAAGCCCAGTAATCACCACCAGCTGATCTCGCGGA
Organism: TM7 phylum sp. oral taxon 352; assembly: GCA_007845355.1. Lineage (GTDB taxonomy): Bacteria > Patescibacteriota > Saccharimonadia > Saccharimonadales > Saccharimonadaceae > Nanosynbacter. The sequence continues at coordinate 1,798 of SDRQ01000013.1, read as the reverse complement.
ATCTCAATATCTACATTTTTCAGATTGTGCTCACGAGCACCTTTAACACGAATTACCTCTGTCATAACCGCTATATTATACAGGTTTTTGACATTTTTTTCCAGTCCCAATATCGACGCAAATCAGAGTTAAAACACATTACGCTTATGATTGCAAGTCAATATCTTATTTGCTACAGTTAGATCTATGAGAAAGCTGGGCATTTACTTAGTTATAACACTCGGAGCGATACTACTCGCGCCTTTTGTAATTGACCAGCTATTTTTCTTCTTTTTCCTAGGAAAAATCCCCTTCACGAACATCAGCCTACCCGCAATCTTAATGGTTATTTTCTGGGCAATTATCGTACCATCAGCAATTATCCTCAGAAAATCACTTTCTGCCCTGTTCTGGGAATTCATTAGCATTGCCGGCGAAATCGCACAACGACGAATCAACAGAAAAATCCGCTACTTTACACCAAACCAAAAAAGCGAACTTATTTTATTATCAATTTATTTACTTTCCAGTATGAAAAAGAGCGAGCCTTATGATGAGATTGAATCTCAAAAGCTCGCTCCGTCTATGACTTAATTTTTTACAGCCGTTTTCTCAACACCAACGCACCAGCCGCGACAGCCACAACAGCTAATCCACCGACCGTCCAAGTTGAAGTTCCTGTTTCAGCCAAACGCCCTGATGCTTTTCCTGGCTTTTGCCCAGGAGTGGCAGAAGTAGAGCCTGTGGATGGAGTGACAGTTCCACCCGCACCCGAGCCAGGAGTCACAGGCTGAGCTGCTGGCAGAGTTCCTACGCGGTAGACAAATCTACCGTTGTTGCCAGTGTACACATTGAGCAACTTAGATCCGTCATTCGACATAGCTACATCATTGCCGCTAAGATCTTCCGAATCCCAAGTTCTGCCTCCGTCTACTGATGTAAGAAGTCTCGCTTCTCTAATGTTGGCAATCGACTTAACAGTAGCAACCAGCTTCTTACCATCATCACTAATACCCGTCTGGTAGAATGTGTAGCCAGCTGGGATTGGAGCGTTTGAAGGAGTCCAGTGGTTACCACCGTCCAACGAAATCCTATCTCCCTCAAATATGTTATTTCCGTTATTACTGAATGACGCAATGCCGCTCGCGTTTAAAACATTAGGGGTTTCCGTCCAGGTCTGACCATAATCAGTTGATTTCGCCATATCACCACCACTTCGAGCGATCAGTGTGCCGTTATTATACACATGCTCAGGACACCCTATAGAATTAGTGCCTTTCTGAGTCCAGTAATGACGACCGTCGTCAGTAGAAATGTAGGTTGTATAGGCACCACCACTAACAGAACATCCCACTAAAAAGGAACCGTCTGGACTAAAGATCGCAGCTGCCATGCTATAATTCGCCACCCAACTCTGACCACCGTCTGTTGACCTATAGAAATGCGATGATCCAGAATCTTCCAATACTATCTTAGACCCGTCCGTACTAAACGATGCGTATTCTATTGTTGTCTGCTCCGACCATATTTTTCTCCAAGTAGCCCCATCATCTGCGGACATCCATAAGTTTGTGCTCCCAGGAGAGCCATATATCTCAAAAATAAAAAGCTTTGAGCCGTCTGGACTAGTGTAAATATTCCCCAAATCATTAGTAATTGGCACTGATGTTAAAGTCTTCCACGTATACTTTGCTTCTTCTGCTTTAGCCAGTGGTGACAGCGCTGTAGATAAAGACAGTGTGAGCATAAGCATCAAAGCTACTGCGCTCTTTAATATGTTTTGTACTTTTATTTTGTTTTTATATAACATTTTTTCCTC
>SDRQ01000012.1 GCA_007845355.1 TM7 phylum sp. oral taxon 352 | reverse complement strand
CTTCTCGGTAATGCCGTTCAAATCGCCAATTCCGTCGCCATTGGTATCTAGAAAGCTGCGCGGATAAATTTGATAAAGAGAGGCGACATCTTGCCAAGTTTTCATGGCTTAAGTATAAGTGAGATGATAAGAATTGCCAACGGTACCGTAGTCTAGTTATCGTCCTTATTATTAATGGGATAGTAAAATGTAGATCGTTTGCCCTTAGGTCTATATCTAAAAGCGTGTCTGATAAACATTCTGACTTGCGTTTTGAGGAAAAATTTCTGAGTGGTCTTATCGCCCTTTTCTATTAGCCAATCAGGTTGTATCTCGAGGGTGCCTTCAAGTAGTCTCTCATTGTCGGAATATGCATCAATTGAAATTTCTATAGGCTCATCCTTATTATCCGCTATCTCTAGCCTGCCTAGATCGTCTACTGATACTGCATATAATCCCTTTGGTAAATAATTATCATATACGTGATATATTGGAACTACTTGTTTCAGGCCCTTAAAAGACATATCACCGGTGCTAAAATCACTCTTGATCTGTTTACCAATATCATCCTTTCTATCGCTTATCATATACCAATCGGCCGTCCGCACACTAACAATAAGCCAGGATTTATTCCTACTTCGCCTCAATCTTTTTAACCATTCTTCAAAATTATCAATTTTACTTGGTTTTGAAAATAAACTTTCAAGTATATGTTTATTTTCAGATTCGGCTATCTCACTACCGTAGCTATGAGGTTGATGTATAGTTCCTATGTGCCAGTCTTTCACAAAACCATACTTATCCTGGATTTGGCTCCATCCATAGCTCAAGAATCCTTCTGTCGCCTTTGTAGTTTTTTTAGTAGTTTTCAAATGTCCATTTGGCGCAAATACGGAGAGCGCTAGAGCATACTCCTTGTATCCTGCTAATACACCTTCTTTGAATTCTATAATTTTATCTTGATCAAGCGGTGCGGCGATAAGTTTCTCGTCTTCATATCTCATTCGCTCGTTGATAAATGTTTTAACCAGCTCAGTTAGCATGGACACGTCTTTACCTTGCTCTTCCATCTCAGTTAGACGACGAATAATGAAAGGCTTTTCCTCTCTTGTTGTAAAATCAGAAAAAGCACCTGTCCTTGCTATATCATCACGTCCATAATGTTCAATATCTTCAGGGATGCTATCCAATGCAAGCATCCGTTCGATCCAAAGTGACTTCAGTCTAGGGTTAAAATCGGGCACAAGATGCATTTTCCTATCAGCGGGTAAATCATAGATGTCAAAATGCCACTCACTAGCATAGTTATTATCTATACATTTCACGAGTATCTTTGTTAAGTCTTGTGCGTAAAAACCACTCAAGCAATCATCTATTATCTTTTTAATATCTTCCTGCTCGCGTGTAAGGTCTGTTCTATCGTGAATATAGGCAGCGACCATAAAAAGTCTACACCGAGCAGTCCATACAAGCTCTTCCATCTCTTGGCGATATAGTCTGTATCCACTCTCTACCTCATTAAATATTGATTTAACTTCTTTAAACGCTGATGTTTGAGATTTTTTGTAAGTGTCAAGTAAAAAACTAGTCATATTACTCAAACGATCGTTAAGCCACTGTTCTAACTGTTCCCGACTAAACGATGACGACTCATCGCACTCTCTGTAATTGTATAGGAGGAGTCCAGTATGCTCTTTGAGTCTGAATGCTAATAACTCCAAAACATATTCTTTGTAGTGAGTGTTTTCCAATGTTGTGTCGTATATAGTTCTTGACATTGCATGAGTAAAGATCTTCTCTAAGCGTGCCGCAACTACTATATTGAATGAATCAAATACGTTCAATAGGCTTCTGTATACGCTTGATATTATGCTTTTTGTAGCATCCCGACGCTCTGTACGTAAGGCATAAAAGAAAGCCTCATCAATGATGTCTACCGTACTCTGCAAATAACGAGAGACGCTGTCGCTAAATATAAATATCTGCTCAAACTCACTCTTTGTTGTTGTGTAATCAAGATTATCGTCCTTACCTGAATACTCTTCTGCCATTGTATTGGCTAGTGTTTCATATATTACCAAAACGTCATCAACGGCAATTTCATCATCTTTTTCAATAGCACCTCTAAGTTGCTTCCTGAGTCCCTTAACTAAAACTTCTAGCTGTCTATTTGGAGAATCTACATAGTCTGGATCCATCTTTATACAATCTAATAGATCACGCTCTAATCTCTTATGCGGAGCTGGCGAGTTGTCGGGCAAGATTAGTTCCATAATCTTACTCTGGTCTTTAATATCGGAACCTGGCCTCGTGCTTAGCGCAAGCTGTACAGCGTCCCTATCTGAAGGTTGGCCCACTAGCTGTTGTTCTTCGATTATTTGCGGAGCTTTGTTGTAATATTCTCTAATGATTATTTCATCTAGCTTTTTTACATTTATAGATTTAATAACACCCACCCTAGACGCTCGTATTGAATAGGTTTTCTTTGATTCGTTCTTGTCATGTTTGCTGGCAAATAGTCCATGCGTAACATATAGAGAGTTTTTCAGATCGGTAAAGAAATTATTACTAGAGGTGCGTATCAGCTCGCTTACCGTTAGAGATCTTCTAGTAAGCTTCTCTATGTATCTAACTTCTCGTTGCTTTAATTGATCAACTTTAAACAGTAACTGAATAGATTGGATTATTGCATATGAGCTTACTACCGTAATCGCTATAGTTGGGAAATAATAGTAAGATGCTCGAGGAGAAAATAGTAGCAAGAAACTGAGAATAATATAGGTGGCTAATATCTCACGAAAATAAATAACACCAAGAAGGGAGAGTCGTCGGATATCTCCTGAATCGCGTATTTTTTCCAAGAGCAAAATGAAGATAGGTATCTGTACTGCAAATAGCAATCCTATATACTCAATAACTACACCTAACTCCTTCAAAGTGGCAAATAGAGCGAAATACCCATCAACAAAATCGTTACTTAATATGAGACCAAAGAGAATGTAAAATAGAAACAATACTGTCGCATAAATGAGAGTAATATGCCAACGGCTCATGCGAAGGTATTGTATATTATAGCTGAGATTTGAAAAAAAACGGTGAATGTCTGACCGACGGTTTACCCAAAAACGTTGCATAATATAACTATAATACTAAATGCGGTCTAAGTGAAATAAAAAACCGCCCGATAAGGCGTTTTCCTTTTTCTAATTGGTGCGGGATTACAGAATCTACTTAAACTTTTTGAATACATTATGGACTACCCCGGTCCAGCTCCAGTAATAAAAAGACGTACGGCACAGTATAAGCAATCACTATCAATCATTTATTAGGTAAGTATACGCCCATATAACTAACCACCAAAGGCTATTACTAATATAAAGACAATTTTACAGGGGGGGTATCACCCCCCCTGTATGATAGAGCACCATTCCGCTGTATAAATGGTAGATTTCTGGGTGCAGAATTACCAATACTTTTTAAGTGTGCCAGTAGTGATTAGGGCTAATTGTGTAGTATGGGATTGTGAAGAAGCCAACGCCGACCAGACATAATAAGATGTGTTTTATGATACTATGTCCCTTTTGCTCTCGTGTATACACGTAGTTATTTTGTTTTTTAGAATTTGATGATTGCTGTGTATTGTTCATAATACCCCCGTTTAGTTATTAAAAAAGGACAGCCACTGCTGGCTGTCTAGACCCACAACGAGGGTTTTATCCCTATTGCTTTTAGCAAATGGCTGCCCATTTTCGGGATAAAATGAGCCCTATTGTGAATCTAGACATTATCCATTATATCATTTTGATGTAAGATTTGAATTTTGATATAATAGACGATGTAATTAATAAACTACCGCATTTTATGTGGCTACATAGCGGAGACGTACCGCGCAAAAAACGGGTAGCATGATTTACACATAAAAATAAGCATACGAGAACAACTCGGCAAAAAAAGGGGCTTTTAGCGGACTAACTGAAGTAGCTACTTCAAGGAGTCTCGGATGTCCTCTTTGTCTAACCGAAAAGCTTTCGCCGATGAAAACATATTAAAATTGCTTAATATATTATTCAGGTATATTAATAAGCAAAATGAAAAAATAAATACCACATCAAATAAACAGCGCTATGTAGTCAGTAGAGGAATAAAGATTCTTTTATAATTTCCTATAGCCTAAATTAGCTCTAACAATAGACAAGGGCTTATAATAGGGATTATGCAGAATAGTAACAACTCCACAAGTGTAAAGCTATTACTAAATAAACTTACAGGTAGCGGTCCTGAAAATAATGAGAGTTCACTTAAGCTCGTACAGTATGGATTATACGCTCGTAAATCTACTACAAGTGAAGACAGGCAAGCTTCATCAATAGAAGACCAAATAAAGGAGTGTGTAGATAAAGTTATTACACCAAATGGCTTAAGTATCAAAAAGATATACAAGGAAAGCTTTTCTGCTAAAATTGCAGATACACGCGATGAATTTAATAAACTTATAGATGATATTGAAAATGGAAGGATAGATGGCTTGATAGCTTGGCATCCTGACCGTCTATCACGAAATATGAAAGAGGCGGGTGTTATTATCGACCTAGTAGACAGGGGTTTAATTAAGGACTTAAGGTTTGCGACATTCACATTTGAAAATAATCCAGCGGGCAAGATGCTGCTTGGCATCACGTTTGTAATGGCTAAACAATACTCTGAGCATCTCTCCGAGTCGGTGGACCGCGGTAATAAAAGGGCTATAGAGGATGCTGAGTTTATCGGTAAATTTAAGCACGGCTATATACTAGATTCAAATCGCTTTTTCCAACCTGACCCAAAAAACTTTACAAAGATTAAGCACATGTTTGAGCTGGCTTTAAACGGCAAGTCTCAAAAAGATATTAGAGAGTGGATTAATGGGCAATCCTATACCGTTCAGAAGCGTGCAGGAGGTCCTTACCAAAGCCATAAGTGGTCCAAAGATGATGTCTCGAAGACTCTTAAAGACCCGTTTTATGCTGGTGTTTTAAAGTGGGGCAAGCACTACAAAAATTTATTAGAAGAGTATGATTTTCAGAGTGTAATTACTGTCGATGAGTATTTAAAAATAAATAAAATCGATAGCTTAGACTCCTCTAAAGTTTATGCTATCAATAAGCCAAAAGGCGGTGAGATATTTGCTAATTTATTTAGAGGTAGAGTCATTTGTGGGGCTTGTAACGAGTCTATGACCTCAATGGTTACGAATAAGCGAAATAAGACAACGGGTGAAAAATATGACTACAGATACTACTATAAGTGTGAAAACAGATATTGCAATTTAAATGGAAAGTCAATTCGTGCAAAAACTATTATTGATACAGCGGAGGTATTCTTTAAAGAATATTTATTCATCAAAAAGAGTAATTATTTGGTTATTAAATCAAGTGCCGAAAGGTCCATGAAGCATGAAAGCACTAGGCTCACTAGTGAGGTATCTAGCCTAAAACGGAAGCTAGCGCTTAAAAAACAACAGTATGAGCAAACAAAAGCGCTCATATTAGAGAGCCCCGAGTTAAAAGACTATTACAATCTTGGCAAGCTTCTTGATGAGCAAAAGGAATTAGAACAGCGTTATGAGCTAATAGTCAGTCAAAGACGCTTATTAAAGGACTCCTTAATTACATTTGATGAATATCTCAAACTTTTTGAGTTTTTCCCTGTTATTTTTGAAAAACTTGATGACATGAGCGAGCTGGACCAGCTTTTAAAAATATTCTTCTCTAACTTTATAATTGAACCCATTAAAAAAGATACTTTTAAGGGGTCAAAAGTATCTTATAAGCTAAATGAACCCTGGAAAGGGTTCATTGAATCAAATGATTTCGTTTGTGGTGCGGGTAAGGAGACTCTAACTCCTGGCCTCTTCCATGGCAAGGAAGCGCTCTAACAACTGAGCTATACCCGCATGTTGTTCACGATTTATTGTAGCAAAGTCGTGAATGAAATGCAATATTTGGTGGCTCCTCCCAGACTTGAACTGGGGACACAAGGCTCTTCAGGCCTCTGCTCTACCAACTGAGCTAAAGAGCCACAAACTTGCTATTTAATTGTACTAAAGTTGTCGCCATCTGGCAAGGGTGTTATAATTTTATATACAAGCGGGTGTCGTATAGCGGCTATTATGTGACCTTCCCAAGGTTGAGATGGGAGTTCGACTCTCCCCATCCGCACCAGGAATTATAAAATTATCGCACGGCTCGCTCTGGTGATGTCCAAGTTGTATGACGATTTGATAGGCTATTAGGAATATTCTTCCAGCGGATAATTGATTGAAAAGCTGTTATATATTCAATTGTAACCATTATGTAAACCAGCAAAAATACAGCGGGTGAGCATAGGGTTAGTTTCCATCGTTCATTATTAGCAATAGTCTTATCATTTCCGGCCCAAATACTAACTAGAGTCAAAATGATATAAGTTGTCATAATTGAAATGATTGGTAAGTAGTTGCCTGTAGTTACACTATACCAAGCCATCCACAAAACAATTAAGGGTTCTATAATGATAAGTGCTTCATATAGTAGTGTTGTTGGCATTAGATACCAGGTTAATAGTTTTGAATATCGCTTGTCGGTACTGAAAAACATCTTGCGATTTTTCCAAAAAGTTTGCATGCGTCCGTAGCGCCATCGGAATCGCTGTTTTACAAGAGATTTATAGGTCTGAACCGGCTCAGTATACGCGATTGAATCAGAAGCAAAAACTACGCGGTTGCTTGCCTCCCCCCCATTGTAATAATTTTGAGTGTGAGGTCGATGTCTTCAGTCATTGTGTCGGAATCGTAGTAATTCACCTTATCAAGAATCTCGCGACGAAAAGTTGACCCAACTCCGCCAATTATATATTCCATTCCCAGAGATGTATGTGTTCGTTTCATGTGATGGGAAATCAGATACTCATATTTTTGCGCTAAGCCAATAATAGTGCCGTTTCCGACTACTCGTACGTTTGATGCTGTTGCGACAATTGATTTATCAAGGAAGTGGCGGGCTGAGTTTTTCAGGCATTTATTATCTATGGTTGAATCGGCGTCAAGCACCATGATAAGTTCACCCGTTGCACGCTCCTTGATTGCTTGGTTTAATGCTTCTGCCTTACCGCGATTTGGCCCTGATCGCATTTCTATCTTTGCTGAGCCATGATATTTATTTATGAACTGTTGGACAATTTCACTTGTGCGGTCTGTTGAACCATCATTAGCTACGACTACCTGAAGACGATCGCGAGGATATTCCGCCGCCAGCACAGAACGTAAAGTTCGTTCTATACCAAGCTCCTCATTGTGAGCTGGTATTACTACCGTTAATTTTGGATAGCGAATATAACGGCGTTTTGTTGGTTGATAAGCGGAATGGTTGCTAATAATAGTATATAGAGTCAATCTAATTATACTATAAATACTGACAAGAAACAGGCCGCTAGTAATGATACTATTGAGTGTTTCTAACATTTTTGATTTTGTCCATCAATAGACTTAATAGAATAGCTGCACAGCAAATTAACGCAACCCCGAGTAAGATTGCTCCGTAGATGCCCATACCTGTATTTGCTAGTACTAGTCCAGCTGCAGTAGAACCTCCCAATCCAGTAGCTGCTAGGTTTTGTCCTGTCATGTTATTATCTCCTCACACATAAAGGCGCACTAAGTGGGCCGTATACTTTATAAATATTTATGTAGTATACGCTTCTTTTTTATCTTTGTCAAATATATTTTATAATATGTTTATGCTTATCACTTAGGAAGCGTGCAGAGATAATAATTTACAGAGACTTTGTAAATAATTTAGGTTAATTAAAAAAACTTAATAAAGATAGTTACATTTTAATAATCGCCTTGCGATAATGCACGACTGAGTAGAGTTAGAAAATGTTTGGACTTATTATTTCTTACCGCCACGAATCGCATCGATGAGTTCGATAGGGAATAACATCATCGTCTTTTGGCTTGGCTCGGTGGAGATTCGCTCTAAGGTGTTCAACGTTCGCAGATTGATAGCGCCTTGAGTTTTTGCTAGGATTTCTGCGGCTTGGGCTAATGTCTCAGCTGCAGCTTTTTCACCGTCAGCATTGATGATGTTGGCGCGGCGCTCGCGTTCTGCCTCGGCTTGTTTGGCCATGGCACGCTTCATGTCACCAGGAAGTTCGATATTCTGAATCTTAACATTCTCGACATCGATACCCCATTTGTCAGTTTCGGCATCAACAATTTCCTTGATCTGCTGGGAAATCTCTTCACGCTTGGCGAGCAAATCGTCCATATCAACATTACCGGTGACGTCGCGCAGTGCTGCTTGGGCAAATTGGCTAGTTGCGTAAATATAGTTTGTGGTTTCCAACACGGCTTTTGGCGCGTTGATAACTCGGAAATAAACCACCGCATCAACGCCGACTGTGACGTTGTCTTTGGTGATGACTTCTTGTTTTGGAACGTCAATTGGAGTTGAACGAATATCGACCAACATCATTGTCTGCAATCCTGGAATGACGACTCTTAATCCTGGTTCACGAACGCCGGTGAATCGGCCAAGCGTTAAAACCACGCCACGCTGATATTGATTGACAATTTTAATGCCACCAAGCACATAAAGCCCGATAGATACTAAGATTATTACTACAAATGCTCCCATTTTTCCTCCTATTTATATAGATCTATTGTAGCATTTTGTGCGAGGAAAGTGTAAACGCCGCCGACTTTTTGGCTTTATGGATTTCGCGATATAATGGAAGTATGAGTGATAACAGACAGCCGCTGGCTGAACAGATGAGACCGCAGACGCTGGACGAGGTGATAGGGCAGAGTCATTTGCTTGGTGAGGGCGAGTTACTGAGGCGAATCGTTAAGAATGGCGAGCCGGTTAGTTTGATATTGTGGGGTCCGCCGGGAACTGGAAAGACGACGTTGGCGCGGATTATTGCGCGTGAAGTGAAGGCGGAGTTCATTGAGCTGTCGGCAGTTACAAGCGGAAAAAAAGATGTTGAGCAGGTAATTGAGCACGCTCGCCAAAATTGGAATTTGAGGCTCAGGACAATTCTATTCGTTGACGAAATTCATCGTTTCAATAAAGCTCAACAAGACGCGTTTTTGCCGCACGTTGAGAGCGGGCTAATTACTTTGATTGGCGCGACGACTGAGAATCCGAGCTTTGAAGTCATCACGCCGCTATTGTCGCGTTCACGAGTTTTGGTTCTCCAGCGATTGACAAAAGACGAAATTATATTGGTATTAAAAAGAGCACTGAAAGTTCTGAAAAAGTCCAAGCAAGTTTCGCCCAAAGCTCTGGACTATTTGGCGGAATTATCGGATGGTGATGCAAGGGTGGCGCTGGGCAATTTGGAATTGGCGCTAAGTTTTAACGAAAAAGTAACGCCGGAAGTAGTTAAGGCGGCAGCTCAGAAGCGACTTCCGGGCTATGATAAAAAAGGCGATTCGCATTACGATGTGATTTCCGCTTTTATCAAGTCGCTAAGGGGCAGTGACGCGACGGCTGCGACGTATTATTTGGCGCGAATGATTGATGCGGGCGAGGATCCGAAGTTTATTGCTCGGCGGATGGTGATTTTTGCATCGGAAGATATTGGACTGGCGGGCAATGGTGCGCTGAGCTTGGCAATTGCAACATTTGAGGCTGTCGAGCGCGTCGGTCTTCCGGAGGCGAAGTATAATTTATTCCATTGCGCTATTGCTCTGGCTCGCAGTCAGAAGTCGCGTGAAATTACCGATTTAATGTATGGCGCTTTTGAATTGGCGCACAAATATCCGAATTCTCCCGTGCCGTTGCATCTCAGAAACGCTCCGACCAAATTGATGAAGGATTTGGGCTATAACAAGGGCTACAAATGGCAAGCTGGCTTTAAGCACGATAAAGGGTTTTTACCAGAGGAAATTAAGGATGTGGTATAATTGGCATTACCAATATTCTTAAAAGGAGAAGTTAATATGCCAAAACAAGAATCTCAGCAGCCGCAATATGCGCCACAGCCTGATCCAAATGCACAATACGGTCCCGTACCACAACCGCAGAACACGCCGTATGAGCAGCAACCGGTCAGTCAGCAATATTTTGCACAACCTCAAGCAGCGCCAGTGCAATATATCGTGATGGCAGAATCCCTGAAGGGTGTTAAGGGTTGGTTGATGTTCTTCGTGATTTGTTTCGTTATCGGTAGCCTTGTCAATACAGCAGTGTTTTTCCAGGCGATAATGAATCTTAGCCAGCCAGAGAACGTTATTTCTTTGATATTTTCACCCGTACTAGTAGTCTTGGCTATTTGTGCAGTTGTGTTCATAACGATGCAGAAGCGTCTTGGTAAGTGGCTAGCTGTTGCTACGATCGCCACGGCTGGATTGGGCAATGTTGCAAATGCGGTAGTTATATATGCATCCGGAAGGTCGGGAGTAGACGTCCCAGCATTTATTACCGGAATCGTTACAATGCTAATAGTAGAAGGATTGGTAATCTTGTACTTCTTTGCTTCTCGCCGAGTCAAAGAAACTCTTGTCAACTAATTCCTTTCTGCATATAAAAATAAACCGCCTCATTACGGGGCGGTTATTTTGTGGTTTACACGACTATTGTTTCGCGGCGCGTTTTCGTTCGTTTGCGTCCAGATATCGCTTGCGAAGTCGTAATGATTTTGGCGTGACTTCCAAGAGCTCATCATCTTCGATAAAGTCGATACATTGCTCCAGACTAAACTGCGTAAATGGCGTCAATTGCACAGTTCCATCCGACGATTTGGAGCGCATGTTAGTCAAATGCTTGGCTTTACAAACGTTGATTTCGATGTCTTCTTGGCGATTGTAAATCCCGACAATCATTCCGGCGTAAACTTCTGTTCCTGGTCCGACCAATAATTCGCCACGGGCTTCGGCTGCTTGCAGGGCGTAAGGCGTTGTCGTGCCAGCTTCAAATGCAATCAAAACTCCATTGCGGGTTTTTGGCAATTTCCCGCCAAGCGGTTGATATCCGTGAGGCAGGGAATTCATAATCACCGTACCTCTGGTGGCGGTCAATAAAATGTTTCGCAGACCAATCAGAGCTCTCGTTGGCAAAATGTAAGTCAAACGAGCAGCGCCAGAAGTGGTCGTTTCCTGGGATTTCATTTCAGCGTGTCGCGCGCCAAGCTCCTGGCTGATCGCGCCGATAAATTCGCTTCCGACTTCAATTTGCAATTCTTCAATCGGTTCTTTTTCAACGCCGTCCTCGGTAATTGTAACGACTTGCGGTCGTCCAACCTCAAACTCAAAGCCTTCACGTCGCATGGTTTCAATCAAAACACTCAAGTGCAATTCGCCGCGTCCAGAAATCGTAAAGCCAATTCCGTTTTCCTCAACGCGTAGCGCCACGTTGGTCTCAAGCTCTCGCTTCAATCGGTCGCCAATTTGCCTGGATGTCGTAAACTCGCCTTCGCGTCCTTTCATTGGACTGGTGTTTGGGCCGAGGTACATACTCAGAGTTGGCGCTTCAATGTCAATTGTTGGTAATGCTTCAGGCTGTTCTTTGTCGGCAATCGTATCGCCAATATGCGCGTCAGCCACGCCAACCAGCGCCACAATGTCGCCAGCAAAAGCTTCGTCAAGTTCTTCGCGATTCAAGCCACGATAGCCAAAAACTTTCTCAATTCGCGCAGAGCCCGCGACTTCGCCATTTTTCATCAAACTGACTTGCAAGCCACGCTTAACGGATCCGCGAGCAATTCGCCCAATCGCGTATTTCCCCTGGAATGTGTCATATTGTAAGCTGGTAACAAGCAATTGAAACGCGCCATCTTCTGTCACGTCTGGCGCTGGAATATCGTTAATAATCGCGTCAAAAATTGGCGTCAAATCCGCATCTTCGTCGATGTTTGTAGGAATTTCTTTCCATGATTTTCCGTCGCGTCCGATTGCGTAATAAATTGGATATTGCAATTGAGAATCGTCGGTCGCTAGCTCCAAAAACAGATCGCTCAACTCATCTTCAACTTCGGCAATTCGTCTGGCTGGCTTGTCAATCTTATTGATAATCACAACAGGCTTCAGCCCCAGCTCAAGTGCCTTCGCCAATACGAATTTGGTCTGAGGCATCGGACCTTCCTGTGCGTCCACGATCAACAGAACGCCGTCAGCCATATTCAAGGTTCGCTCAACTTCGCCAGAGAAATCGGCGTGTCCTGGTGTGTCAATGATGTTTATTTTGTAGTCGCCGTAAAAAATTGACGTTTGTTTGGCGGTGATGGTGATACCGCGCTCGTGCTCTTGATCGCCGGAATCCATAATCAATTCCTGGCTCATCTCGGCTTGGTTGTCGCGGAATGTTCGCGACTGCTTTAATAGCCCGTCAACCATGGTCGTTTTGCCGTGGTCGACGTGGGCAATAATGGCAATGTTTCGAATCTTGCTAGCGTCCTTCATAAAAATATGGTCTGATATTAGCACAGACCTTCCTCTTAATATAAAATTTTACCACGATAAGGGGGAAATAAAAAGAGTGAAAGTTGTGTTTAATGCTTTAACATACTGTAATTTGCTGTTCGTCAAGTTGGTCTTTTGGAAAATTTATCAGCCGAGTTTTGCCGTCGGCTCTATGTAAAATATCTAAATCAGCCATTACTATACCGAGAGCTTGAGTCGCCAATTTAACTTGCGTCGAGTCTACTCTTAATTCTTGATGGGCTAATCTCTTCGCTTTTTTATTCTTCGTACAAGCTATTAGTAGTTCGGGATAGTCCGGCATATCGTCTAGCTGAGGTATGTATATTCCATAAGCAGGTTCTGTTCGGGCGAAGTAATTTACAATCTTGCCTTGATGATTTTTTACTCCCCAACGTTCACGTTCTGCTACTAAAGCTTCATTTCTTTCAAGATAATCGTAATATATATCTGTATGATGGTTCTCGGGAGATACTATTATGTGCCCAGTCGGCTTCCCGTTTGTAGATAATTCTCGCGAGAATATAACCAATCCAGAAGGATGAGGTTCAGTCGCCATATCTATGTCAAGATGAGTTGACGTAACGTAAAAAGATTCCATATTTATACCTAACGTGAAATGGTGGGAAATACAGGGCTCGAACCTGTGACCTCACGAATGTGAATCGTGCGCTCTAGCCAACTGAGCTAATTTCCCGTAATTACATCTGTCGTTTTATTTAACGAATTCGTGATGTGAGCTAATTATAGTTCAGGTTTCAAGTCCTGACAAGTTGCGCTGAGTGTATCCTATTTACTTTTTATACAAGTGTGATATAAACAAAAGTAGCTTTCGTTGATGAGTTGAGTAAACAAGGAGACTATACGAACGGTGATAATAGGCGCAGAAAAGGTGCTTCCTGAAGGGTCGAAATATCCAGATATGAGTCTATCGTCCCTCGTTGCTGATACGATCATGGTCTGTTCCAATACTTACTCCTGTACTAGTGGTAATGAAGAATGTTTTTTATGCAAGAGCTGCATAGCAAAGAAAAGAATAATTCAATAAAGGAGGGGCTTTATGAATATAACCTACGCCACAACCAACAAATATAAATTAGCTGGAGCAAACCAGGCATTATTGAGGGCGGGTCTAACACTCACAGCTCCCGACAGGGAGTTACCTGATGTACCGGAAATTCAATCAGATAGCCAAGAAGAAGTATCCATTGATAAAGCTCAAAAATACTACGAACTATTAAAGAGCCCACTGGTTGTTATGGATTCTGGACTGTTCATCAAAAGCCTCAAAGGTTTTCCAGGGGTTTATACGAAGTACGCACTTGATACTATCGGCATAGAAAACATAGTAAAATTGCTTAAAGATGACAGAGGGGTATACACTCAGCGTACGGTTGCGTATATAGATGGACTAGAAATCAAGACGTTTACGTACAAAGTGCATGGTGAATTACTCAGCGAACCACGCGGCGAGAATGGTCGTGACTACGATAAATATTTCAAAGTTGATGGCGCAAACAAGACGATAGCTGAGATGAGTGACGATGAAAAGACTGACATGATAGCTGTAGTGTGGAAGGAGTTAGCACAGTGGTTGCAGCAAAAATAAGTTCAGCAGAGGCGAAACTGATCGACGCCATAAAAGATTATTTATCGGAGAAGGGTGAAGACATTAACAGAGATGGCTTAATTGACACGCCAGAGAGGTTTGTTAAACAATCTAGACCCTAATAATATTGACTTTTTTACACAAGTGTGATACAAACAAAAGTAGCTTTTGTTGACAAGTTGAGATTTATTCCTTGTCCGAAAGTGAACTTTGACAGGCAATCGAACACAAGATGAGTTTTTATTTCTTTTTTAAAACCACCATAAGAGAGATAAGATCTCATCTTGTATTGTAAGGAACACAGTACACTGCATTCCCGCAGATGAGAGAACGCCAGAGAAAGGTGAAGATCATGTCTAGTAGAGCCTATGTCGTAGAGGCAATTAATCGTCTTGTTGATAGGAGCTGTGAGAATTATCTCGAGTTTTCCGGTCTCCTTGATGAACAAATGGAAGGCAGACTTCCATTAAAGGAACGGCAAAAGGGTTGGCTCAGCGGCTTCGATGCCGCAGAGGGGTTGCTGAAACTGAAAATTTACACCGAGTCGCTTAGGAATGGTTGCGATTCTACGTTAGTAGAGATCGGGCAAGAGATTTATCAAAAGTCTCGAGCATGCGATCGTGCTGTTACTGCTAGATATTGGTGGTACTTAGACCACCTAGGGTGGTTAGGTTACGATGGAGACTCACTCCAACGTTCCGCAGCTACCAGCGTAGGTGCACTTGAAGAGGCTCTTAGAAGAATCGAGAAAGCAGGTCTTATCTTGAAAGAGGATGACATACCTGAGCCCGTTCGGGTCTGTCAACTCCGTGAATACGTTAAGACGCTTTCCGAGGACTGCTAGGAGCCCCTAGCAGTGTCTATATGACAGGTGATTGTTCTTTTACGATTGCCTGTCATGTAGACTCTGAATTTACGACATTAAAAATCACCCTGAGCATGGGTGATTTTCTTTATAGTGAAAAATCTCAGTTCTTGGTGCGGATGAAAGGACTTGAACCTTCACGCCGTGAGGCACATGCTCCTAAGGCATGCGTGTCTACCAATTCCACCACATCCGCATAACCCGATTATATCAAAACAAATTCTACTTATCAACTGTCCGCGCTTATGTTAAAATTGAAGTAACATGCTAAGGAGGATTGATGAATAAAGTTGCGAAATATTTGAATGAGCATCTTAGCGGCGAAGTCGCGTCGCAGGATTTTGCATTGAGTCAAGTTGAAGTTGATAACGGACTTTTGGCGCGCCGACCAGAAATGATTGTTCGTGCGGCTAATATGAACGACATCAGAAAAGTGATGCGATTTTGTTCTCAATTGGCAGAGAAAGGTCATGTTTTACCTGTATTTGTTCGTGGTTGTGGCAATGATGAAACTGGCGCAGCGACGAATAAAGGTATTGCAATTGACGAAAAAACGTATATGAATCGTGTGTTTGGTATTGATCCTCGCCAGCAACTGATTCATGTTCAAGCGGGAATTTCTCTTTCGGCAATCAACGCAACTTTGTCTACTCATAAAGGCTTGGGCTTGCCACGAACTTCATATGTGGCGGAAGAAGGCACGATTGGTGGCGCAATTAACACAGCTCCGTCTGGAATGTTATCTGGCGCGCATGGCCGTTTTGCTGATGCGATTCAGCAGCTTGAAATTGTCCTAAGTAACGGCGACGTGATTCAGACTGGTCGCATATCTCGACGCGAATTGAGTAAGAAAAAAGGCTTATCGACGTTTGAGGGCGAGATTTATCGAGAGATTGACAATTTAATCTCAGATAACGCAGAGCTGATTTCGCAAATGGATCCAGCTTTGCCAGATACGGTTGGCTACAGCGGGATTTCTCGGGTGAAGCAAAAAGACGGGTCGTTCGATTTGACGCCGTTGTTTATTGGTAGTCAGGGAAGTTTGGGTGTGATTTGCGAAGTTATTATGAAGGCGCAATTTATTCGTCCAGAATATTCAGTTGTTGCCGCATCATATAAAAAGTTGTCAGACGCACAATCAGCCGTGGAATTAGCAATGAAAAATAAGGCGTCGGCGGTGGAAATAATCGACGGGCGATTCTTCCGTCAGGCTGCGGTCGTCGGTAAAGTGGTTGAGTGGGCGCCGAAAGAATGCTTTAAGGGCGCGGTAGTCTTGGCTATCTTTGGCGACTTTTCTGACAGAGCGCGCAATAAAGCCGCGAAGAAATTGACTAGAAAATTGGAATCATCAGAAGCGATTGACATAAAAAATCTACATTTGGAAGAGCAGGATTTGTTCAGCTTGCATTCTGTTTTGGCTTTGACGGAAACTCCAAGCGAGCCGCATATGATCACGCCACGCGTTTTCTCAGGGATTTTAATGGCGCCAGAAAAGATTGATAGTTTCCTTAGCGAGTTGAAGTCTCTGGAGTCTAAGTACAGCGTAGATTTGCCAGTTTTTGTTGACTTTTCAAGCGATTATATTTCTCTGCATCCGACGTTTGATAGTAAAAAAGTGAGTGAACGTCAGAAGATTCTTCAATTATTGGCGGAAATTTCTCAGATTGTTAATAAGTACGAAGGTTCGTTTGCAGGATTTGGTGGTGACGGAAGATTGAAGGCTAACTTTATCTATAAAAATCTGCCAGATGATGAAAAACAATTATACACGAAGGTGAAGCAAATCTTTGATCCAGCTGGAATTTTTAATCCAGGAATTAAAGCGGAGGCTCAACCAAAGGAGCTGGCGGCGGAATTAAACGCGTGGTGCAAGCTTCGTAATCAAGCTTGATACTGGGTGAGAATTGGGCTATAATTGACGCGTAGCCCATGCGGATGTGGCGGAATTGGTAGACGCGCTAGCTTCAGGTGCTAGTGTACGCAAGTACGTGAAGGTTCAAGTCCTTTCATCCGCACCAAGAACTGAATTTTTTCACCATAAGAAAATCACCCATACTCAGGGTGATTTTTAATGTCGTAAATTCAGAGTCTACATGACAGGCA
>SDRQ01000011.1 GCA_007845355.1 TM7 phylum sp. oral taxon 352 | reverse complement strand
TGCACGCCGGTGGTAAGTTTGGCGGCGGCGGCTATAAAGTTTCATCTGGACTTCACGGTGTTGGTTCTAGTGTTGTGAATGCATTGTCTACGCGGATGATTGCTGAAGTTAGGAAGAACGGTAAAATCTATCGCCAAGAATACGCAACAGGCGTGCCCCAGACGGAACTAGAAACCGTCGGAAAGTCTGATGGTTCTGGTACGACAATTACTTTCTATCCAGACCCAACCATCTTTAAGGAAACGGTTAATTTTGACTATAAATGGGTTGTTAATTATCTTCGTCATCAGGCGTACCTTACAAAAGGCATTCACACGTCGGTTATTGATGAGCGAACTGGCGAACGAAAAGCTTTCTACTTTGAGGGCGGCATTCAGAGCTATGTAAAAAACCTGAATATTGGCAAGGATGTTTTATCGGACGATATATTTTACGTTGAGAAGCAGGTCGAAGATTGTATGGTGGAAATTGCGGTTCAGTATAACGATACTTACGCTGAAGTGGTAAAGCCATTTGCCAATAACGTCTTAACTCCTGATGGTGGTACTCATTTGGTTGGTTTCCGAACAGCCCTTACGCGTGTAATTAATGATTATGCTCGCAAGAATAGCTTACTGAAAGAAAAAGAAGATAATCTGACTGGTGATGACATCCGCGAAGGTTTGACGGCGGTTATTTTGGTGAAGTTGCCAGATCCTCAGTTTGAAGGTCAGACCAAGAATAAACTTGGTAATCCAGAGATGCGCCGCTATGTTGATCAGGTGATGAGCGAATATTTTGCGTATTACTTGGAGGAAAATCCAGCTACAGCTAAGAAGGTTGTCGGCAAGGCTACGCTGGCGGCACGAGCTCGTAAGGCGGCAAGGGCTGCGCGCGATAACGTTATCCGTAAGGGAGCATTTGAAGGCTTAAACTTGCCATCTAAATTGACGGATTGCTCATCTCGTAACCGAAAGGACTGTGAATTATTTATTGTCGAGGGTAATTCGGCTGCGGGTTCTGCTAAGGACGGTCGCGATTCAACTATTCAGGCTGTTCTTCCTCTTCGCGGTAAGGTGTTGAATACTGAGCGCGCAAGGTTTGATAAGATGTTTGCTAATGCTGAAATTGTTTCGTTGATTAAGGCTATGGGCGTTGGAATTGGTGACCAATTTGATATCAGTGGCATTCGTTACGACAAGATTATATTTATGACAGATGCCGATGTTGACGGTGCGCACATTTCTACACTTTTGATGACATTCTTCTTCCGATATATGTCTGAAGTGATTGAAGCGGGTCACGTGTATCTGGCGAAGCCGCCTCTGTTTGGGTTGAGTAGAGGAACCGGCAGCAATCGTAAGATAGATTACGTTTATGATGAAGTAGCCCTCGAGCAAAAATTGAACGAAAAGATCAATGAGCGCAAGGCTGCTGGTGTAAAGATTGATGAAAATGCTGAGAAATTTAAGCAGGCAGGCTACACAGCACAGCAACGATTTAAGGGTCTTGGTGAGATGGATGCCGCTCAATTATGGGAAACGACTATGAATCCAGAAAATCGAACATTAGTGAAGGTTAATATTGAGGACGCAGAACGGGCAGACGCGATATTTACGAAGCTTATGGGTGATAGTGTAGAATTGAGGAAAAATTTTATTCAAACAAATGCCGCTAAGGTTAATGTGGAAGATTTGGACTTTTAAGGAGGAGATATGGCGGACAATGACAATAAAAATATAGTAGAACCAGAAATTCTGAACGAAGAGCCAGAAGTTCGCGGTATTGAAAAGTCGACAGTTGAGCGTGTTATGGAAGATTCCTTCCTTAAATACTCCATGTCGGTTATTATTGACCGTGCTTTGCCGGACGTTCGTGACGGACTGAAGCCTGTTAATCGTCGTATTTTGTATGCGATGAATAAGAATGGTTGGCGCGCTCCTCATGCTACAGTGAAGTCGGCAAAAATTGTCGGTGAAGTTATGGGTAACTACCACCCGCACGGTGACTCATCAATTTATGACGCCATGGTGAACTTGGCTCAACCTTGGAAGATGCGTTATACGCTGGTTGAAGGTCAGGGTAACTTCGGTTCTATGGACGGTGATGAGCCAGCGGCTTCCCGTTATACTGAGGCGCGAATGGATAAAATTGGCGGCGAGTTGCTGTCTGACATCGATAAAGAAACCGTTGATTTTCGTGATAACTTCGACGGAACAGAGAAAGAGCCGGTGGTTTTGCCGTCAGCCGTCCCAAATATTCTATTGAACGGTCAGATGGGTATTGCTGTTGGTATGGCAACGAATATTCCACCGCACAACCTTGGTGAGGTGGTTGACGCTACAGTTGCTCAAATAGATAATCCTGAAATTACATTAGATGAACTGTTGACGCACATTAAGGGTCCTGATTTTCCGACGGGTGCGGAAGTTTATGGCGGTGCGCCAATGCGTCAAGCATATGAAACTGGGCGTGGCTCAGTTACGATTCGTGCGGTTGCGTCGATTGAAGAGCGCAAAAATGGCCGTTACAGTATTATAATCACCGAAGTTCCGTATGGTATGAGTAAAGAGGGCTTTGTTGATAAGGTTCGAGAACTTGTCCTTGCCAAAAAAATAACGCACATTGCCGATGCGCGAGATGAAAGTGCTCGCGGTAAGGTTCGAGTTGTTGTTGAACTGAAGAAAGATGCTTATCCAAAGAAGATTCTTAACCAATTGTATAAATTGACTGGATTACAAACATCATTCCATTATAATGTCCTGGCTTTGGTCAATGGTATTCAGCCTAAAGTTATGGGCTTGAAAGAGATTTTGGCGGAATTCATTAAGCATCGTCAAGGCGTTATTCGACGTAGGACTGAGTTTGAACTTCGCAAAGCTAAAGAGCGGGCGCATATTTTGGAGGGTTTGAAGATTGCGCTTGATCATATTGACGAGGTGATTAAGACGATTCGCGAAAGTTATGACGATGCCGACAAGCGTTTGATGGAGAGATTTGGTCTGTCAGAAATTCAAGCGGCCGCAATTTTGGCGATGCAGCTACGACGATTGCAGGGATTGGAGCGTGACAAGATTGAAGAAGAATTGAAGCAACTTCATGAACTGATTAAGAAACTGGAGGCAATTTTGGCTGACGAGAACGAGATTTTGCGTGTCGTTAAGGAAGAATTGCTTGCTATGAAAGATAAGTATGGTGATGATAGGCGCAGTAAGATTATCAATCACGAACTAGGAAAATTCTCTGACGAGGAATTGATTCCAGAGGAAGAGTCGGTAATTCTACTTACGAGCGAAAATTACATTAAGCGAACTCTTGTGAGTGATTATCGTAGGCAAAATCGTGGTGGTAAGGGCAAGCGCGGTATGACGACTAAGGAAGAAGATGTTATTGATCAGGTTGTTCAGGCAAGCTCGCATGATTATTTGCTATTCTTCACCAATATGGGTAGGATTTTCCGCTTGAAGGCTTACGAAGTGCCAGCTGCCAGCCTAAGCGCGAAAGGTGTTGCTGCGGTTAACTTATTGCAGCTTCAGCCAGAAGAGAAGATAACGGCAATTATCAAGCACGAAAAGAACGCTAACGAAGACGGCTATCTGTTCATGGCGACAAAGAAGGGTACAGTTAAGAAGACTCCTGTGAAAGATTATGCCAATGTTCGTACGAATGGATTGATTGCTATTAAATTGGACGAGGGCGACGAACTGCGCTGGATAAAGAGGACGACTGGCGAGAATGACGTGATTATATCTACGTCTGCAGGGCAAGCTATTCGCTTTAACGAGAAAGACACGCGCCCAATGGGTAGATCAGCTCGTGGTGTTCGTGGCGTAAGATTACGTCCAAACGACTCTGTTGTTGGTATGGATATCGTTACAGGTGACGACCAAACCTTGCTGGTGGTTAGCGAAAAAGGCTTCGGTAAACGTACAAAGGTGTCGAATTTCCCAAGTCATAAGCGTGGCGGAGTTGGCATAAAAGCCGCAGTTGTAACTGCAAAAACTGGTCCGATTATCTCTGTGCAGACTATTGATCCAGAAATAACAGAGGCGCTATTGGTTTCTCAGAATGGTCAAACTATCCGCCTGGGCTTGAGCGATATTAAATTGCTCGGTAGGACGACTCAGGGCGTGACGATTATGCGTCTATCTGACGGCGACGCTGTTTCGTCAATCGGCTTGATGGCGGATCGCCCGCAGGATGAGGGCAATTAATAGTGAAGGTCTTGATAGTTCCAGTAATCGCATGGGCGATATCCCAAGGGTTGAAGCAAGTGTTTCATCTCATGGGGCGTAATCGTCGAGTATTTAGTGGTGATACGAATCCAAAAATACTTCTATCCGGAGGTATGCCAAGCGCTCATAGTGCGATTGTCGTGTCATTGGCGGTATTTCTGGGGCTACAAGACGGCTGGGATAGTTCTGTATTTGGACTAGCTACTTGGCTGGCTATTATAGTAATGTATGATGCTATGATGGTCCGTTATTCGTCTGGAATGCAGGGTGAAACGCTTAATAAGTTAATTTCGGAGCAGGGTAGCAAGTTGAAAAAACTTCGCGTTGCTCATGGTCACACCCCTGTAGAAGTGGCGGCTGGGGCGGCTATTGGTATGGTTGTAGCTGCCGTTGTATTTTTCGCAACAAAATAATTGTAAAAATCTATTGACCTAGGCAATTATATACTGTAAGATTAGTAACAAGTCTGGTTGCTGGAGTGCGAGTTAAGCAACGATTTACAATCTGTAAAGCGAGGTAAATCATACTTCAGTCTGACTTAAGATGAACTTTAACAATTTGATTGTGCAATATCATCGTCAGTTTATATTTTTGTAGAGCCTTAATACTTTGATACAAAGTAGATTTTAACGGAGAGTTTGATCCTGGCTCAGGATGAATGCTGGCGGCGTGCCTAACACATGCAAGTCGAGCGGCAGCGAGTTTTACACTGAATTCTGGAAGCTTCTGGGTAATATAGAAGATCTATTCAAGAATTTTGTGTAAAATGTCGGCGAGCGGCGGACGGCTGAGTAACGCGTAGGAATTTGCCCCAAAGTGAGGAATAACTGCCCGAAAGGGTAGCTAATGCCGCATATGGTCTTCGGATTAAAGCCTTCGGGCGCTTTGGGAGAAGCCTGCGTTGGATTAGGTAGTTGGTAGGGTAATGGCCTACCAAGCCGACGATCCATAGCTGGTCTGAGAGGATGATCAGCCAGACTGGAACTGAGACACGGTCCAGACTCCTACGGGAGGCAGCAGTGAGGAATCTTCCACAATGGGCGAAAGCCTGATGGAGCAACGCCGCGTGAAGGATGAAGGCCTTCGGGTTGTAAACTTCTTTTATGAGTGAAGAATATGACAGTAACTCATGAATAAGCACCGGCTAACTACGTGCCAGCAGCCGCGGTCATACGTAGGGTGCAAGCATTATCCGGAGTGACTGGGCGTAAAGAGTTGCGTAGGCGGTTTAATAAGTGAATAGTGAAACCTGGTGGCTCAACCATACAGACTATTATTCAAACTGTTAAACTCGAGAATGGTAGAGGTAACTGGAATTTCTAGTGTAGGAGTGAAATCCGTAGATATTAGAAGGAACACCGATGGCGTAGGCAGGTTACTGGGCCATTTCTGACGCTAAGGCACGAAAGCGTGGGGAGCGAACCGGATTAGATACCCGGGTAGTCCACGCCGTAAACGATGGATACTAGCTGTTGGAGGTATCGACCCCTTCAGTAGCGAAGCTAACGCGTTAAGTATCCCGCCTGTGGAGTACGGCCGCAAGGCTAAAACATAAAGGAATTGACGGGGACCCGCACAAGCGGTGGATTATGTTCTTTAATTCGATGATAACCGAAGAACCTTACCAGGGCTTGACATCCAGGGAAGGTCTGCGAAAGTAGACTGTGCCTTTTGGAACCCTGTGACAGGTGATGCATGGCCGTCGTCAGCTCGTGTCGTGAGATGTTAGGTTAAGTCCTTCAACGAGCGCAACCCTTGTGAATAGTTGTATTTTTCTATTCAGACTGCCCCGGTAACGGGGAGGAAGGAGGGGATGATGTCAGGTCAGTATTTCCCTTACGTCCTGGGCTAGAAACGTAATACAATGGCTAGTACAATGCGCAGCGAAGCCGCGAGGTGAAGCAAATCGCATCAAAGCTAGTCCCAGTTCGGATTGTAGGCTGAAACTCGCCTGCATGAAGTCGGAATCGCTAGTAATCGCAAATCAGCAAGTTGCGGTGAATACGTTCCCGGGTCTTGTACACACCGCCCGTCAAACCATGAAAGTGACCAACACCCGAAGTCCGATTCGTCGGCCTAAGGTGGGGGGCATGATTGGGGTTAAGTCGTAACAAGGTATCCGTACCGGAAGGTGCGGATGGATTACCTCCTTTCTAGGGAGTAACGATGCCAATCTGTCGAGCAATCACAGATTGAGCTAGGTCGGTCTCGTAAATGTGTCGAGCTTACATATTTACAATAGTCCTCTCGAGGACGAGACGAAAGTTCAACCTTTCTCTACGATAAGCCGATTGATGAATTGCACAATCAAGTTGTTAAACGAAAAAGTCCCTCTATGAGGGGCTTTTTATATGATAGATTTAATTAAATCTGATATTTTGGTAGAGTTGTGATTATAAAAAAATAGCCAATAATTTTTGGCTATTTATGCTTTTCGTGGGCGTCTGTTATAGTCCGCCGCCAAAAAGGGAGTTTAGTAGCCAGTTTAATGGGATAGTGTGTAGGCTGAGCATAATAGCGAATCCTACTCCGCATGTAACAAGTCCCCAAAATTTGAAACGGTCATAGCTACTTACGCCGCTTCCCAGATTGTCGGCTAATTTTTGATGAAAAACGACGACGATTCCACCAGCAATTAAGACCAAAATCCCAAAAAATAATGAGCCAAAACTAAATTGATATAACATATTATTAATTATACACTTGTCAGAATTAAAAAGATACTGTACAATTAAAAGGTCTTGGCAATTTATGGGGACATAGCTCAGTTGGCTAGAGCACCTGCTTTGCAAGCAGGGGGTCCAGGGTTCGAGTCCCTGTGTCTCCACCATATGGGGTGAAGTGGGCTTACGTCCACGACACTCCACCAAGACGAATGAGGGCGATTAGCTCAGCTGGTTAGAGCGCGTCACTGATAATGACGAGGTCGGAGGTTCAAGTCCCTCATCGCCCACCATATTTTTTAATATGGGCGCTTAGCTCAGTTGGCTAGAGCATCTCGTTTACACCGAGAGGGTCGGGGGTTCGAGTCCCTCAGCGCCCACCAATCATAGATAGTCATGATTATCGCCGAGTAGGCGATTTTTTGTTTACAAGTAACTTTGCTTAATAAAGCATAGATAGCTATACTCTTAGAATATGTATAAGCATATTATTAAGCCGATATTATGTTTATTAACACCAGACTAAAAATGGATAGAATTTGTGATTTACCCTCTTTTATAGTTGCAGGAGCTTCGGCGTCTGGTAAAACTACGCATAGAACAGGCTGTTGTCGACGGCTATTCGTATATACCCACACATACGACAAGATTATCTCGGTCAGGTGAGGTGTCGGGTGTTCGCAGTGTTTTTTTTCAGAGAAGAGCAGTTTGAGAGCAACTTTCGTGAAGGATTATATATAGAGGACTCTTTGGAATTTGCCCATACGCCAGGAATTGGTATATACTATGGCTATTCGCGTGAACAAATGGATTTATTGAAGAAGAACGGTTTTTGCTCTTCTCCGGTATCAACCCAAATTGCAAGAAGAGTGTTTTATATGTGCGGTTGCGATGTAAATTGGGTTCATCTATAATGTGACGATAAAGATAGCTGCAGCAAGCTTGTATCATAAAGTAAAACAACTAAGGAGAGGGTGATGAGCGAAGTTTATGAAAACCAAAAAACATTAAGACAATTGAGATCTCAGATTGAAGACCTGAAGCCAGTTGATGGTGAAAAATTTTATTTTATAAATAGTTATCCACACTCTGATATGGGAAAGGGTACTCTGATAACTCAGTTGCTAAATATTGTTGAAGGTTCTGACGCTATGAAATTTGACGGACTCCTCAATACTGACGACTGCGGTATTCATGCTCGGTCGGACATAGATGATTTTGCGGTTTATTCACAGTTCAATCCTGGTAAGAAATGGTTAACAGAGCATTATCTCACTGGAGGTGATTTATGGCGTGACTTCTTAAGCGAGTTTGGGGCTGCCGAGAACCATCTTCAAATAAATCCTCACCTCTCTGTGTATCTTGAGCTGCGTATTCTTCGTATCTGGAATCAAATAGGTCGACCGAAACATTTCTTTATAGAAATAGGGGGTACATTGTTAGATCCAGAGGTTTGCCCTATTTTTGTCCCGTTGTTGCAAAGGTGGAGTGAACGCATGCCGAATAACATTAGGATAGTGCTGCTGTCCGAGCTGGCTTATGATGGCATCCATATAAAAACGAAAACTATTCAGGATGCAGTAAAAATGCTGCGAAGCCAGCAACTTAATCCATGGCTAGTTGTAGCTAGGGATGTAGAGGATATTGAAGACGTTAAATTTGACGATAGATTGGAATTTGAAAGGATTATTTCGAACAAGATCTTTGATTCAACTGGGGTACGTCTCCTGAGGGTGATTTCTGTACCATTCTTTAATGATTTGACAAAGTATACAAAATATATGAAAGAGCGCTTTTTACCTTTGATTGTGCCGGTTGATAATAAAGATATACTTATTGCTACGGGAAATACCTCAAAATTTGATGATTTTAGGATATATATAGGCGATGAATATAATATTCGTATGCCGCAGACTACTGAGAAGATTCAAATACCAGAAGGAGTCACATCAATAGAGGATAATGCAATAGCAAAGGCAAGAGCCTATTCGGTTAAAACTGGCCAAATAGCCATAGGGGACGATACGGGCTTTTTTATCAAAGAGTTGTATGGTGAGCCTGGTGTTGCCCTGCGCAGATGGGGTGGTGAATTGCCAGAGGAGGTATCTCAAGAGGAGTTCTGGAGATTTTTTCAGAAGAAGACAGAGAACCTCAAGAACTACGATGCGTACTTTGATCAGTGCATAGCCATCGTTGCTCCATCAGGTGATTACAAAGTTATTCACAATAAGACAGAAGGGTATCTGAATAGGGAGAAATTGAAACTTCCGTACAACGGTAGCGCTTACCCAATTGGGGCTGCTTTTGAAGCCTCGGTAAGGGCAAAAACCTGGGATGAAATGACTGATAAAGAAAAGCGTGAATTTGACTCATGGATAATTGTAGAGTTGAAGAAATTTATAGACCGTGAATTGTCAAAATAATAACTATCGCGTAATAGTTGATCTTAACGCTATAGTTAATAATGCTAAGAACGTCGAAAAATCATATCAGTAGGGAGTTTCTTTACCTTAGATAGAATTGTATCTATAGCTAACAGGTGTGATAAGTCGGTGCGAATTCAGGTTAAATTAGAAGTTCAGAGCGGAAGAGATGGGTTTTGCCTTGGTGACGAAGGAGAATTAAAAAGCAGACTTAGATCGGTAAGAGCTATGAAAAACGTACGTAGTTTGTTTTAGAAGTCTGCATTTAAGGTATAATAGTATAGTAGAGATGTATAAAAACATTATCAAGCCAATATTATTCCTACTAACACCAGACTTTACTCATAAGTTAACTATTTTTTGCGGTCGTTTGGCGCAAGCATTCCCTCCTGTTAGGTGGGCTATTCGTAAATTATGGAACTTTCAGAACAAGTCGCTACAGCAGGAAATTGATGGAGTTGTATTTAATAATCCAATAGGCTTGTCGGCGGGATTTGATAAAAACGTACAACTGTCGCCCTTAATGGAAGACGTTGGATTTGGCTTTGCTTCTGGCGGATCTGTAACTATGGAGCCGAGAAGGGGAAATCTGCGACCATGGTTTCATCGATTGCCGAACACCAAATCTGTAGTTGTGTACGCTGGTATGCCAAATTATGGGTTAGAGAAGATTAGTGACTACATTGAATTAAACAGGCCTAAAGTTAAATCAATGCCGACAGTTGTGTCTGTGGCTGTTATTGCTGACAAATCCACGAAAGACGAATTTGGGCCAGTCGTTCCGGAGGAATATATAATTCGGGACGTAAAAAAAGCGGTTAGTTATATCGTAGAAAACAATCTGGCAAGCGTTATAGAGATTAATATCTCTTGTCCGAATGCTGGCAAGGAGCCGTTTATCTATGCCGATACACTAGAGACTTTATTGAGCGAATTAGATTCTGTAGAGAGAAATGTTCCTTTCTGGGTTAAAATGCCACATTTGTATGATCTGAAGCAATTCGACTCGTTATTAAAGGTTATTGTTGAGCATAATATTCAGGGCGTAACGGTTGCTAATTTAATAAAGGATCGCGAGAAGGTAGATCTTAAAGATCCTTTGACTGATGACATTAGGGGTGGACTGAGCGGTGAACCTACTCGCGCACATAGCTTAGAATTGATTAAGCATACATATAAAAACTATGGAGATAAACTGACTATTATTGGTGTCGGCGGTGTCTTTTCGGCCGAAGATGCGTACGCTAAGATTAAGGCGGGGGCTAGTCTAGTTGGGCTTATAACTGGACTGTTTTTCGAAGGTCCGCAGCTAATTGGGCGAATGAATCGCGAGTTGCTTCAGTTGCTAAAAAATGACGGTTTTTCTAGTATTTCTGAGGCGATTGGCGCTGATTTTAATAAAAAGCAAAAAAAGTCGAAAAAACTTTGAAAAAACCCTTGCAAAAGAATCTCAGCTGCTGTATAGTTAATTACTAGTTAAGCGAATGTTCAAACGAACCTCTGGCAATACACTGCAAAACGTGCGAGGGCAGTGAAAAACATCTGAGTGTAGATAGATTTGTCAATTTATTGACTTGTCGATTGTGCACTCAAATGTGTGAGGCACTGATCATTAACAATTTGAGAGTAAAAGAAATTGAGTTTTTAATTGACGGTAGTAGTAATTGCAAAGTAGCAACTACTAGTTAAGTCAATGCATAAAAAGGTACTCAAGGGCGCTAAATGGATGCCTAGACGTATATTACCGATGAAGGACGTGGAAGACTGCGATAAGCTTCGGGAAGCTGTCAACAAGCTTTGATCCGGAGATCTCCGAATGGGGAAACCCAGCATGAGTCATGTCATGTTGCCACTTGCTGAACACATAGGCAAGCGAGCGGGAACCATCTGAACTGAAACATCTTAGTAGGATGAGGAAGAGAAAGTAAATAACGATTGCGAAAGTAGTGGCGAGCGAAATCGCAACAGCCCAAACCTTTTAAGTTTTTGCCTATTAATTTAGGCAAATAAGTTGATAGACGAATACTTATAAGGGGTTGTGATATTACATATGACCAAGTCAGAGAATTTGATTCATTCAAATAATCTGATTTGCGATAACTGGCTATCAACAGTTAGTAAGGTAAGAAATCGGCGTGGTTAGTAGAATAGTTTGAATGACTAGCCAAAGAACGTGAAAGCCGTGTATATGAAAACGACGCTGACCTTATGTATGTTTTATCGAGTAGGACGGGGCACGAGAAACCCTGTTTGAATCTGGCTGGACCACCAGCCAAGGCTAAATATAATATACGATCGATAGTGAACTAGTACAGTGATGGAAAGGTGAAAAGAACCCCGGGAGGGGAGTGAAATAGATCCTGAAATTTAGTGCCTACAAGGAGTCGGAGCCGGCTTGTCCGGTGACGGCGTGCTTTTTGTAGAACGATCCAGCGAGTTAATTTTTACAGCGAGGTTAAGTCAATTGACGGAGCCACAGTGAAAGCGAGCCTGAATAGGGCGAATAAGTTGTAAGGATTAGACCCGAAACCGGGTGACCTAACCATGAGCAGGTTGAAGCCACTGTAACAGGTGGTGGAGGACCGAACCAGGATACGCAGCAAAGTGTTTGGATGACTTGTGGTTAGCGGTGAAATGCCAATCGAACTCGGAGATAGCTGGTTCTCCTCGAAATAGCTTTAGGGCTAGCGTCGTGTTAGTAGCACATGGGGGTAGAGCTCTGTAAAGGACTGGGGCGGGCAACTGTACCCACCCTTAACAAACTACGAATACCATGTGTGTAATCACGGCAGTTAGAACATCGGTGCTAAGATCGGTGCTCAAAAGGGAAACAGCCCAGACCATCATCTAAGGTCCCTAAATTAACGTTCAGTGGGAAACAAGGTGAGATTTCTTAAACAGCTAGGATGTTGGCTTAGAAGCAGCCATTCATTTAAAGAGTGCGTAACAGCTCACTAGTCAAGAGATCTTGCGTGGAAAATGTAACGGGGCTAAAACGTTATACCGAAGATATGGATGTCAGATTTATCTGGCGTGGTAGAGGAGCGTTCCTATCAGCGGTGAAGTCGAATCGGAAGGTTCGGTGGAGCGGTAGGAAGTGAGAATGCTGGAATGAGTAACCATAAGAGAGGTGAGAATCCTCTCGGCCGTAAGAGCAAGGTTTCCTGAGCCATGGTAATCATCTCAGGGTTAGTCGGGCCTAAGCCGAGGCGCAGAGCGTAGGCGATGGACATCAGGTTAATATTCCTGAACCGGTTAAGTTTTGTACACTGTTCACGGGGAAGTAATCGAAGCGGATTCATGGTTTATCCGTCCAACCGAGCGGGAACGCAAAGGGAGTGAAAGTGATTCTTCGGAGTCGCGATTTTGGTGAAAGCCCTGGCTAGAAAAGCAGGTGTACGCGTGGACTTAGCCGCCCGTACCGCAAACCAACACAGGTGCTCGAGTCGAGTAGACTCAGGCTTACGAGCGAACCTTCGCTAAGGAACTCGGCAATACAGCGACCGTAACTTCGGGATAAGGTCTGCCCCCACTTCGGTGGATATCAGCCGCGTTCACTCAGTGAATATTAGGTTAAAGAGTACATTTTTAATCACAAAACGAATTTTCTGAGATAGAGCAAACGAATTGTTCTTTTGAACGCGAACCTCTGACGTCTAACGATGTGGGGGCCGCAGCAAAAGAGCCCACGGAACTGTTTATCAAAAACACAGGTCTCTGCTAACACGAAAGTGGATGTATAGGGGCTGACTCCTGCCCAATGCTGGAAGGTTAAGGGGAGCGCTTCACGGTGCGAACTGAAGCCCTAGTCAATGGCGGCGGTAACTATAACCGTCCTAAGGTAGCGAAATTCCTTGTCAGGTAAGTTCTGACCCGCACGAATGGAGTAATCATGTGGGCACTGTCTCAGCGAAGGACTCGGTGAAAGTGCATTGGCGGTAAAGATGCCGTCTGTCCGTACCAGGACGAAAAGACCCCATGGAGCTTTACTACAGCTTTACATTGAATATGGTTTCAACATGTGTAGCATAGGTGGGAGACTTTGAAGCAGATACGCCAGTATTTGTGGAGTCACCAAGTGAAATACCACCCTTGTTGTGATTGTGTTCTCACGCTGACCGTTATCCGGTTAGCGGACCGTGTATGGTGGGTAGTTTAACTGGGGCGGTTGCCTCCTAAAGAGTAGCGGAGGCGTTCAAAGGTTGGCTAACTTCGGATGGAAATCGAAGTGATAGTGTATGCGCATAAGCCAGCTTGACTGTGAGGAGTACATTCCAATCAGAGACGAAAGTCGGAGCAAGTGATCCGCTGTACGTACATTTGTACATGAATGTGGGATCGACAGCGCAAACGGATAAAAGTTACCCTGGGGATAACAGGCTTATAGCGCCCAATAGTTCACATAGACGGCGCTGTTTGGCACCTCGATGTCGGCTCATCACATCCTGGAGGGGGAGCACCTTCCAAGGGTTCGGCTGTTCGCCGATTAAAGTGGTACGCGAGCTGGGTTCAGAACGTCGTGAGACAGTTCGGTTTATATCCGGTATGGACGATAGGAAACTTGAGAGGATCTACCCCTAGTACGAGAGGACCGGGGCGGACGCACCTCTGGTGTATCGATTGTGGCCACCTGCTGCATTGTCGAGTAGCTATGTGCGGACTAGATAAGCGCTGAAAGCATATTAAGCGCGAAACTAACCTCAAGATAAGGTTTCCCTATGAGGACACAGAAAGACTATCTGTTTGATAGGCGCAAGGTGGAAGTACAGTAATGTATGGAGCTAAAGCGTACTAATAGTCCCATTGCCTTTTTATGTCCTTGTCCGTGGAGTTTATGCTTGCATAAACATTGCGGATAAGGTAGACTTAACTAGTAATTGGTGCTTTTCAAAAGTGCCAGTCAATTAAAAATCAATTCCGTGCTGATGTTGGACATCGAAGAAAGGGGTTTGGCCCACCGTGGAATATATACGGAACCAAGCGTCGTAACCCCCTCCTTCGGTGCCCATGGCGAGGAGGAAACACCTGTTCTCATTCCGAACACAGAAGTTAAGCTCCCCAGCGGCGATTATACTGCGAAAGTGGGAAACTAGCACGGTGCCGAATTATAAGAAAGCCATCCTAATAGGGTGGCTTTCTTCTTTGTCTTAAAACGTTTGTGGTATGTTTTGGTCGGTGATAAAATGGTTACATGTGTATGGTATGTAGGGTAGCTTCTGGCGGTATGGCAATTGCTGTTGCTTTGACGCCAACAGTTAATATAACAGCACCTAATGAGAATAATAGTGATGCGAAGAAGGTGATTAGTGCTAAAATTTTCTCTGAAATAAAATCTCCGTCGTCGCTATCCAGCTTTAAGGTGTCAGATATCCAGACTCCAGATTGGCACTCCACATCTCAATCGTTAAAAAAATCAAATTCTGGAGCGAAAAAAGAAGTCACGTATACAATATCAACAAAGGGCAAGGTCCGATCAAATTTGTCTGAATTCTCGAAACTAGTAAACGAAACCTTAAACGACAATCGAGGTTGGGCGCGTATGGGAATTGTTTTTAAAGAAGTGAAAGAGAGCGGGAGCTTCAATTTAGTTCTGTCGCAAGCTGAATTAATGTCCTTGTTCTCATCAGGTTGTGACGCGGATTGGAGTTGTCGAGTCGGGTCTTCTGTCATTATCAATGATAATCGATGGTCTGGCGCGACTACAGCGTGGAATAAAGCGGGTGGTGATATTCGTAATTATCGACATATGGTAATCAATCATGAAGTTGGACATTGGTTGGGGCATGGGCATTTGAATTGTTCTGGGGTTAATAATCCAGCGGCGGTTATGCAGCAGCAGTCAATTGATTTACAGGGGTGTGCTTTTAATCCTTGGCCGCTTGATAGTGAATTATGGTCAACTACGCTGGGGATGGAACTATGAAATTGATAAAAAATTATCGCACACTTAAATTGGCTATTGTCATGAGTTTTATAACGCTGATAATGATATTGGCATATGGATTTGTGAGCTGGAAATCTTGGGAAAATGTTCAAAGCGTAACAAAAAACACTAATGAAATGGAGAGCTCGCTGTTTATTAATTTACAAAAAGACAAACTATCTACTGAAAAATTGAACGAATATTTGGCTGATTTAAAAAATAAACGCCAAAGCTGCGATGTAGTATTTTTTGTATCTTGGCAGAAGAACGTTAATACTAGATTTAAAAAATATTCAGAAGAATGTAATAAATCGGTAGAGAAGATGAATCGAACCATACAGAGTATAGAGAAGATTGTTAGCTTTATGGAGTTCGATAAGGAGTTGAGCGGTGAAATACGTACGGTGTCAGATGAGTTATCGAAGACCGAGCAAAATGACTTTATTACTATGGAGAAAATATGGACTGGCGCAAAGAAGAGGCTGGAATCCAGAGAAGATGAGTCTGATTTACGTAAGTTAGTAATGAAGAGAATAGATGCTATTTTATTGGCTGTGCGTGATTTGAAGTCGGCTAACGAAAAGAAAGATAGCGACCAGTTTACTATAGCCAGGGATAAATTTACCGTGGCTATTAACGCCTGGATTGGTTTGCAAAATGAGTTAACGCAAGAATCTCAGCTTAGAATAGATAATCTATTAAGAGAGTTTTAGAATAAATCTGCAATAAAAAATATCCCTCTATGTGATGGGATATTTTTCTTCTCGAATCTCGCAGAAAACGAGAATTTTTCGTGGTGGAACTCATGATTTCTAAAGCTCCAACAGGTGCCGTCAGTAACTGACTTTATTAGTATAGCTAACGCGTCAGTAAAATGCAATATTTTATTCACAATAAAAAACTACTTATGTAAATATTGACAAAGCGTTAGTTATATGCTAGCATATAAACATAACACATATCATGTGTGATATATAAAGGTGAGGGTTTCCATTTAAATTTATGTGGAAATCTTTTTTAAAAACGGAGGAAAACCTTCCTATGGCAGGAACAAAGGCTGGCGGCTTAAAGGCTGCTCAAAAAAATCTAGCTCGCGATCCAGATTTTTACGCAAAAATCGGACGTAAGGGCGGTAAAAATGGTCGAACTGGTGGCTTTGCTGCAAATCCAGCTTTGGCTCGTATCGCTGGCGCTAAGGGCGGACGCATTTCACGCCGTACTAAAAAGACAGTACAAAAAATTGCAGAATAAGACCGCTCCAATCTCTTAAAATAAGCCTCCGTATGGGAGGCTTATTTTATTTGATATCTTTTAAGTTGGCAGGATTTCGCCTGATTTACGCGCCATTCTGAGTGGCAATTAATACACTTGTAAGATGAGGAAGTGTCCTGTAATCCAACTGCGCCACACTGAGGGCAAAGACTACGTTTATGTAGCCAATCCCTGTAGCTATCTAAAGAATCTTGAATATTATCGTCGTCCATACTGAGAGTTAAGCCGTATTTTGGAGCCAAAGTATCAACGGCGTACTCCCAGGCAGATCTTTCCATTTCGATTAACTGGATATCATATTGATAATTTTTATGACCAAGTTTAGCATGGGCAATTTCGTGTAAAAGTTGCACTAAGTCTTCTTGCGAATCTAATTTTTCGTAATAAACTGTTTGCGAATTAGGATTCCAGGAAAATACTTTACCCTCCTTGAACTGCAGTTCTGGAAAATCATGTTCAATTTGAAGCAAGCTGACTGATGGCATTGTCGTAGCATCCGTATAATACAATTTCTTCTGGGCTAGGGGCGCTGATTATTTTTGGTACTGATATGGCGGCGGGTAAGTTTTCTGCCAGAAGACCGCTTAAAATATCTGAAAAATAGGATGTGAACACTCCCACGCTCCCGCCAATAACAACGTCATTCTTATCGCGCAAGGTCAATTTCACGTGTTGCCCATCCACACCCATTCTTCTCACATTTAAAACCGTCGCTTTGGTTATCTTCAATATAGGCTCTGCGTTACCATTGCCAAACGGCTCCATCTTTGCCAAATTATCAATCAGCTCCTCATTAATTTCCGAAAAATCGTCAATCTCAACATCAGCTCTCGGTAACAAATATAATTCCTGATTTTTTAATTGCAGCGAATCGTAAAACTCATTCACCCGTCGTCTAAAATCGTCAATTCTCTCGGTCGCCAGCGTCACGCCCGCCGCCGCTCCGTGACCGCCACCTTTAATAATAATGTCGTCAGCCGCACGAACCGCGTCA
>SDRQ01000010.1 GCA_007845355.1 TM7 phylum sp. oral taxon 352 | reverse complement strand
ATGTTAGGTTGCGCGCAATGGCATTAAGTATTCTTACCCTCCACTTTTTGCGGTTCAACGTTACGCGCATACTAACCCCTTTAACTGCCCTTTTTCAAAGGCGACCTCTGTTAATGTGAGTACAAAATTGTATTGATAATCATCAGGCGCGGACTTTTGGAGTTTTAGTCGCGACGCTTCACTGATACGGTAGCTCGGGTGGGTTGAAGGGTAAAAAAGCGTCAGGTGATGCCCACCCTTACCTGGCGCTTTTTTGTTGGGAAAAATTATTTATTTTCTATAATATATCGGCACTTTTCGCAAATACCTTCCAGCTCAAAGTGGTGTTTTGCGACTATGAAATTATGTTTTTTACCGATGAGATCTATGAGTTTTTCGAGTTCTTGCGATTGTATGGGTTCGGCATTTTGACAATTGATACAGTATAGATGGTGATGATGTGGTATAAAAGGTTCCGCTAACTCGTAATAGTTCTTCCAGCCAATAGTTATAGTGTTTATAATATTCAGATTATCGAATATCAGCAGTGTGCGGTAAATGCTGGCACGGTTAATGTTTTTGCAGTTTTTCGCAATATCGCCGACCGTAAGAGGCACATCTGAATTTCGCAGGATATCAAATACTTGCTGGCGGGGTTTTGTCAGGCGAAGATTGTGGCGTTCAAATATTTCATTTAGCATAGTGCTATCAATAGTTTATAACTTATTGCAACAAGTGTGCAATAGACTTACAGCCCGAGTAATTCATAAGGATATTTGGGTTGGTTGATTTTTGTGATGTGTGCGTCGGTTATGACGTATTCAGCTTGGCTATTAACGATTTTTTGCGACAATTTACCCTTGACGATTAGCCATGTTCCATCTGGGTAGTCTGTCGAAAAGTTTTTCTCGACCAGGATTTTCATAGGCACGCTGTCAACAGTGCAGCAACTTATGACATATCTGGCAATATTGAAGTAATTATAGCCGTAGTTTTTTAACAGATCATTTGAAACGAAGCCAGTAATGGTAATATCTTTGCCGTTAAAATAAGCGGCCTCTTTGCAAGAATTTATAGCGGTTTTCCAGCGATTTATTGAGATTGTAGAAGAGCCTTCTTTTGGTTGAGGTGTTTCGCAACGACTTTCGGGCTCAATAATCGCAGGACTTTCTTTTTGCGCGAGACTGCTTGGAGAGAGTGGCTTTGGTGGCAATATATATCCGACTGATAATATAATTATTGCAAAATAAGATATCGGGGCAATTTTTTTCAAGCCAATTCTAGATTTATCTTTTGCGGGTTTATTTTTTAATTGCAACATTATATCAATAAGCAAAAGTATAACGCCGATTACGCTAATTATGATCGCGAATGCGTGATAGCGCGGATGTACGTAAAAGCCGAGTTGATCGCGCCAAGCTAATAGCAAAATATATACACAAACGACAATTCCGCCAATTGATTTTGCAAGGTTAGCGTACATATAAGTTAACCCCCAGCCCGACAATTAGAGATAAGATGAACACAGTTAAGGTAATTGTTGCAATAAATTTCCAGCGAAAAGTTGTTTTTAATAGCGTAATCATTTTAATGTCTATCATCGGTCCGAATAGTAAGAAAGATAAAATTGAGCCTGTTGTGAAATTTCGCACGTAAGCCAATGCGAAGAACGCGTCGATGCTGGAGCATATCGATATGATGAAACTTAGCGTGATCATAGATATGACTGATAAGAAAATGTCGCCGCCGACGGCGTTTATTATGAATCGCGGAACGAAGATTTGCGTGGCGGCTGCGATGCTAGCGCCTAAGACTAACATAGTAAATAATTGCCAGAATTCATTACGTGATGAGCTGAATAGGTTTGGCAATTTTGAACCGTGATTATGAGGGTGGCAAAGTTTTTCAAACTCTGGATTAATGATGGAATCTTCCTTAAAAAAGCTGACGATAAAAGCGGTTATTTGTACGATAATTAGCGCAAAAATAATTCGCCACCAAACCATTCGGGCGTCAAAACTGAAGGCGGTCATGGTTGAAATTATGGTTATCGGGTTTATGATTGGCGCGGCGAAAAGAAAGCTAATAACGTCGGCAGGTTTTAATCCGTTCGCTATTAAGCTGCGTGCAATTGGCACGTTACCACATTCGCATACAGGTAAAATTAGCCCGATCATAGAGAGCGTAATTCGTCGAAGGAAGGTGTTTTTTGGTAACATTTTGAAGACATCTTTTGATGATAAAAAGTATCTGATAAGCGCGGATACGATAATTCCTAAAATTAAGAATGGAACCGCCTCGACAATTACACTTAACGTCAGCGTGATGAAATCTTGTAATGACGGAAGTAATTTATTGCACCATTCTGCAAATTCTCCGTTTAATAACATGACGCCGAATCGTGAGCTGAATTGATAAATAGAAATTATAAGGACGCCAAAAAACACCCAACCGATCAATTCGCTGTTGGCTGATAAAAACTTTTTTATGCGACCATCTGGCGATTTTTGTGCCATATATAAAATTATACTCCATGCTTATGCTATACTAAATCAATATGAAGCATCTTTTACATTCACATCATCCGTTTCGGATTTTCTGGTTTTCGGTCCTATTGACCTTAGGTCTGGGCAGTTTGATTTTTAGCCATATGGGCGTTAGCGGTCTTTGGCTATTTACTATTTTGGTGGTTTTGGAAGTTACGTTTAGTTTCGATAACGCGGTGATAAATAGCAAGGTTTTGGCGGGAATGAGTCAAGTTTGGCAGAAAGTCTTCCTGACGGCTGGCATATTTGTGGCGGTGTTTGTCGTTCGATTTATATTGCCAATTGCTATTGTGATGATTGCGAGCGGTCACGGATTTATGGATGTTGTCAATCTGGCGCTTCATAAGCCTGTTGAATACGGCAAAATCCTGCACGAGGCGTCGCCGATGATTGACGCATTTGGCGGTGCGTTTTTGATTATGATTGGGCTTAGCTATTTCATCGATTACAACAAGCGTGTTCACTGGATGCGGCACGTTGAGCCGATCTTGGCAAAGGCTGGGCGATTTGAGAATTTTAAGGTGTGCATAATGCTTAGCGTGGCGGCTGTTTTGTATTTTACGGTCGAGGCGCCGCATAAATCTTTGGTGCTGATTTCAGCGGTTCTTGGAATCGTGCTGCATATTGGGTTGGAGTTATTCGGGTCATTTTTCCATGAAGATGACGCAAAATCCGTTAAGATTAAAACTGGCTGGGCGGCGTTTGCCAGTCTGCTGTACTTAGAGGTTTTAGACGCGAGCTTTAGCTTTGATGGTGTGATTGGTGCGTTCGCCATTACCAACAGTGTGCTACTAATCGTGGCTGGACTGGGCGCTGGAGCGATTTGGGTTCGATCGCTAACCGTATATTTGTTGCGAACAGGCGCGCTTAGCAAATATAAATATTTGGAAAATGGCGCTCACTGGGCAATTATGGCGCTCGGCGTGATGATGATTGCCAAATTATTCCACTTGGAATTGCCGGAATGGGCGACGGGTGGCTTGGGCTTATTGTTTGTGAGTTTGGCGGTCGGCAGCAGCATATTGGAGGCCAGATCGATCAATCTGCAAGAAGCTGCGGCTACAAAATTACATCAAGCCGAAGAGCAATTGAAGAACAGCGCTTCAAAAATTGTGCCGCGAAAACGACGCTAGAATCTGGTTTAATATTTTATACTGAACGGCTCGATAGTTTCGTTAATAAATTTCTCGATCAAATTAATTGATTTGGGCAATATCCAGCTTTGGAGAATTTTCTGCTCATCTGGGTTGAATTTACTTAGGACAAAATCCACATCACCGACTTGACGTCTGAGCAAATTGTCTGTGCCAATACGAATATGCCAAAAGTTTGGTCCAACGTGAGAGTGGAGCGACTTTAAGCCATTGCTGCCCGCGTCTCGACCGCCTTTGCGGGTTCGAATTTTACCAAAATCCAGCGCCGTGTCGTCGTGAATAATTAGTAAATCGTCCAATGTCAATTTGTAAAAATCTAAGATTGCTCGGGCGGAAATTCCGACCTCGTTGTAAAAAGTAGTTGGCTTAACTAGTAAAACTTTTTCTCCAGAAATGTTTGTTTCGGCGATATCCGCGGAAAATTTCGGCTTATTGCAAAAAACTGCATTATTCTCTGAGGCAAATTTATCAATAGCCAAAAATCCAGCATTATGCCGCGTGTTTGTGTATTTTTCGCCTGGATTTCCCAATGCTAAGATGACTTTCATAGACTTAGTATATCACCTTGTGAAAATGACGTATAATAAGCATATGGCAAAACGCGATGACGATTTGGAATTTAGCATTAATGCGCCGTTTGATGATGGGCGAGCGGTTATCGATAAAGTTCCGTTGTATTTGGTGAACGGCTCGTTGGGCGCTGGAAAAACTAGTGTTCTTGAATTCTTATTGCAACAAAGTGACTATAAGGGTTCTCGGGTGATTGAGAATGAATATGCTAATGAAAACGTTGACGGTTATCGTTTGGAAAAACTGGCGGATATTGTGACGACGTTGGCTGGCGATTGCGTTTGTTGTTCGTCAAAACACGCATTGACGCGGATGTTACTTGACTTTTGTCGCAATTCCCCCGCCCCAGTGTTTATTGAGGCGACTGGTGTGGCGCGAACGATGAATTTGGTCGAGAAGTTGATTAATGCACAAATATTCAATAAGTACGAGTTGGCGCAGAGCTTTTATGTTATTGACGCACATGAGATTTTACGTGGAATTGAGCCGGCGCATGAAATTGAATTGCAAGCGGCGGATATGATTTTAGTGACCAAAGAAGATTTGCTAGGTGACGATGAGCGACTACGATATGAATCTAAGCTGAGCTCCCTGCCTTACGGAAAAATATTGAGCGCGCCACGAGGTAAATTTGATATCAATAAACTGTCGACGCCGTCGGGTTTGTTGGCTTTTTTTGATACGTACGATGGCGAGCTGGTCGTGCCGGACAATCCGACGTATGCCGTGCTGGATGTTTCTGGTATGAAAATTGCTGCGGCGACTCTGGAAAAAATTTGGCCGGAACTTTTTGATGCTTATAAACTCAGGCGAATGAAGGGTTGTTTTATTGATGATAATGGCGCGCGGCATCATTTGGAGGCGACGGAAAATCAGATTCAAATAGCTAATTCTGTGGCGGAAGAGTCAGCAAAAATTGTGCTAATTGGTGAACGTGCGGACGAAATTACGCGTGAAGTTTTGTCGGCGCAATTGATGATGTTTGAATAAAAGTTCGCTTTCGTCGTTTCCGACTCATCAGCATAGATACGCATCTATGGAGCGAACATGACAAGCAGAGACTTTGACAGAGGTTCGCAGGAGACTACAGCAGCTTGGCAATATCGATCGCCAAGTAGACTGCTACTACAACAGTAATGAGACTGAGGGCTATGGCATTATACAATGCATGCACAGTCGCAGCTGCCGCCGTAGCTATAATCTGGTTACGGTATTTGCGGTAGTACCACAAATACACCAGCAGAAATCCAAATCCAGTAGCGGACAGGGCGATACCCGCCGCGAAACTGTACCAGATATTTGTGATGTGCAGGAGCCCAAAACACACGCTAGCGCGCACTCGTTCGCGCCAGTTCCACCTCTCGCTTCCGGAGCGAAAAGCTTGCTCTTCCAGTAGCGCTAAGAGCAATAGGGTATTGTACACCTCGTATCTGGTAGCTTTGATTTTGTGAAGGAACTTCTGTGATGGTGTGTAGTTCGTGAAGTTTCCCATGAGGAAAACTCCTGCTATACCAACAGTCCAGGCAGTTGCCGTTGCCCATCCCGTAGGAAGGAAGGTCTCAAGCCCGCGAGTTAGAAGACTAACTACGGACTGGTTTAGTCCAGGGACGAATAGGAGCATCTTTATCGTGGCGATTGTCATGATAATTAGCCCTACTGCAAGAATACTAAACTTCCATCTGCTGAAGTATCCGGCATTCTCAATCTCAGTGACGAGTCTAGACCAGACAAAGGTTGGCCTAGTGTCCTGAGGCATGGCCCTCCTGAAGAGCCAAGCCATAACCCCTTTTTTGGGGCGATACACTACCGTAATGTCTGTGTGCATGCTTTCAAAGGTTGGTCGGCTTGTCAAAGTGCGCTTTCGGACAAGGCATAAATCTCAACTTGTCAACAAAAGCTAATGTTGTTTATATCACGTAATAGTGTTTAAGTCAAGAGAAGTTGGCGTAAAAATAGGATCAAGCGAGCTTTTCGGCGTTCTTGGCCTGCTTGTAGGCTTTGGTGACTGGCGCCAGACCGCGCGCGACGCGTTCACGATTGGCCTTTAATTGCTTTTCGTCACGGAAAGACATTTTAATTGGCGTTCCTGCAAAATTGAAAGCTTCACGCAGAGTTCGCTCCAGATAACGTTTGTAGCTCCAGTGGACAAACTTCAGATTGCTACCGTAAATAACAAACCACGGCGGAGCGACGTCTGTCTGGACGATGTAGCGCAGTTTCGGGTGTGAATTTTTCAGACCAGCTGGCGGATGTGCGGCGATGGCTTTCTGTAAAATGTCGTTTAAGGCACGAGTTTTACATTCTTGGCGACGACGCTTATAGATATCAAGCGCTAGGTCGAATAACTTAGCGACATTCTGCCCAGTGACAGAAGAGGTGAATATCAATGGCGCGTACGGCGTGAACTTGAAATTATAGCTGATTTGTGGCGCGATTTCATCGTGTGTGTAAGCGTCTTTACCTTCGACGGAGTCCCATTTACTGACAACCAGAACAAGACCCTTGCCCGCCTCGTCAATAATTC
Source organism: TM7 phylum sp. oral taxon 352 (assembly GCA_007845355.1). Taxonomy (GTDB): domain Bacteria; phylum Patescibacteriota; class Saccharimonadia; order Saccharimonadales; family Saccharimonadaceae; genus Nanosynbacter. The sequence goes on along the minus strand of SDRQ01000010.1, from coordinate 19,953 downwards.
CAGCTAGGCGCTGATCCAATTGAACGTTAAGCTCATTGACGTCCATAAGAAGTAGACAAACGTCGGCTTCGTTGATGGCTTGCATTGTGCGAAGAACTGAGAACTTTTCAATTCCCGTTTCTTGCTTTCCTTGGCGGCGAATTCCAGCAGTGTCGAGCAGCTCAATCGTCTGACCGTGATAACGAACTTGAACGCGGTTTACGTCGCGAGTGGTGCCGGCGACGTTGGCGACGATGGCTTGCTGTTTGCCCGCTAAAGTATTGAATAGATTACTCTTTCCGACATTCGGGCGGCCGATTAGCGCGACGCGGATGATGTCGTCAGGTGCGGTTTCGGTGGCTGGTGGAATAAGTTCGGCAATGCTGTCAAGAAGCTCCGAAATGCCGATACTGTGCTCGGCGGAAGTTTTTATGATGTTTTTAATGCCGAGTCGTTTGAATTCGTCGATAGAAAGAGAGCCTTTTAAGTCTGCTTTATTGGCGATTAAAATGACTGGCTTGCCGCTTTTTAGGGCTTTTTTGGCCAATTGTCGATCAGCGTCAGAAGGATAAACAGTGGAGTCAACTGTTACGAGGATCACGTCAGCGGCGGCGGAAGCATCAGCGATTTGATCCTGAATGGTCGCCTCAAATTCGTCCTCGGCAGTTTTCAGTCCAGCTGTGTCGATGAGCCAAAATTGCGAATAGTCATCTGACGGCGCAGAATCTACGTTGCGTCGTTTGTATGAGACTTTACCAACAACATTGTCGCGAGTTGTTCCAGCTTCCCTGGCGACTATGGCCGTGCGAGAGCGCGTCAAGCGATTAAATAGTGAGCTTTTGCCGACGTTGGCTTGCCCGATGATGGCGACTGTTGGTAATTTAGACATGATTATATATTATAGCAGTTTTAAGACATTTTGGCGAGTACACTATTTATATAAGCCTCGCATGGGTGGACTATTTTCAGGAAATCCTCAAAACATCTCAGGCTGTTTTTTGCTACGAACTTCTTAGGTTCGGCTACGACTAGTTTGTACTCCTCGCCCTCGTCATCATATTCTCTGGCGTAATTGTGAATGTAGGCTCTTGGAGATTCTTCATTGATTGGGTCTGGGTAAAGTGTTATGTAGCAATTTTCTTCAGGGTTATTTATGCAATAGTAAACGTCATTGTTGTCATCTTTGAACGCTACAGATATAGGATATTCAGATTTCGTAGTATGTTTCTCAACCTCTTTAATAAGTTCGATGTAAGCGTAGATTTGGTTTTCTAGGAATTTTGGTAAAATGTCGGACTTATCCTTCTCATAGAACAGTTTTTCTATGGTATCCGATCTTTCTTCCTCAAGTCTATACATGACTTCCCTTAGTTTTTTTGAGGACAAGGGTTTAGATTCGCACCCTAGCGTTTCCATTTTGCAATTACACTTTCTATCGAATTTAGCATAAAAGCTATATTACAATATTTACCGTAAAATGTAAAGAGCTACGGAGTAAATTATGAATTCGTGAATTTCTCTTCTCGCCATTCGCCTCTCTTGAGGTCGCCGAGCGAATAATTGCCAAAGTTTGTTCTGTGGAGTTTTTTGACAGTGTAGCCTAACGCATCGAAAGTTCGCCGAATTTGACGATTCCTTCCCTCGCTCATTTCCACTATCCAGCGATAATCATCGCCTTCGTGTTGTCTTCCTAATGTCAATTGACTGCGTCCGTCAGGAAGCTGTACGCCAAAATCATTGATCATCTGGCGATGTAGAGGCTGCAATGGCTGGTCGATCGTGACGAGATATCGCTTAATCTTATAAAACGACGGATGCGTCATGCTGTGCGCAAAATCGCCGTCGTTCGTCATGAGAATCAGCCCGGAGCTGTCTTTATCCAGGCGACCAACAGGTTTTAAGTGGTGAAGGTTTTTTGGTAGCAATTTGTAGATTGTCGGAACACCGCCCTGAGAGGCGCGCGAACAAAGATATCCAGTTGGCTTGTGTAGGATGATGAGTTGTTTGGATTGCAATTCTAGCAATTTGCCGTTATAGGAAATTTTATTTGCGTCAGAAATTTGTTGACCCAATCTGGCGGGCTGACTGTCAATAGTAATCTTCCCTTTTTCTATCAATTCGTCGGCCTTCCGTCTGGAAATACCCAAGCACAGCGCTACAAATTTATTGAGGCGCCAAGATTCTTGCTTTGTGTCTGGGTTTATCATTGTTGTGGATTTATCGGTGGAAATTGTGTCGGCTGAGGAGTTTCTGATGGTTGATGTGGAATGTTTTGCTCCTGAGGCTGTGCTTGGGCGAGATGCATTGAGTTAACCTGTTCAATAGGATTTAGTGCTGGCTGAGGCGTCGGAATTGGTTGCGGCGCTGGAGTCTGCACTGGTTGAGGCTTTGGAGTTGGTTGAGAAATTCTCTGTGTATTGTCTAATTCTTCTGCCATAAGCTTGGAAATATCTACAGAATTCTGGGAATCATCAGCTGGTAAAGGTTGAATAATGCGGTCACCAAGCCCTGAAGGTCGCGGCGCAGGTGATGAAAATGGCGCCATGGGCTGCGGCAGGGTTGCTGGCTGAGGTGTCGGAATTGGTTGCGGCGCTGGAGTCTGTACTGGTTGAGGTAGTGGTTGCGGTGCTGGAGCAAATGCTTGTTGTGGATGTTGTTGTATAAGTGGATTTACTGCGGGAGTTGTTGGCGTTGCAGCGGGAGCAGTTGGTTGCGGCGACAATGAAGATATGTCAGGTCTAGTAACTGGCTGCGGCGCTGCTGGAGTTGGCTGAGGAGTTGGAGCGACTGGCTCATATGTATGAGCTGGTTGTGAAATCGGCACTGGATTTGTGCCTACTCCCGGAAGGTCGCCCAGGGCTTCGTGAACTGCTCTCACAACGTCCTCTATTCCCACCTGAGACTTCACCAAGTATTTATCGGCGCCAAGTTGCTCGCCGCGTTTTCGCTGATCTTCTGATGACAGTGCGGTCATGATAATCACCTTAACGTCTTTTGTTTCTGTCGTCGAGCGTAAAATGTCCAACATATCAAATCCGGAAATCTTCGGCATCATCACGTCGCTTAAAATTAATCGCGGACGTTCTTTAATTGCCATGGCTAGAGCTTCTTCTCCGTCGCCCGCCGAAACGATATCATAGCCCTCCGCCAAAAGTCGTACACCGTAAATTTCGCGTAAACTTTTGTCATCCTCAACCAATAAAATTTTTGTCATATATTTATACTATACTGAAGTTTTGACAAAAAATCCATAGTTCTTATGGCTATTATTCGCGACCAGGAATTGATAGATGCTGGCGTTTTCTTCGCAATTCTTCCTCAATTTCAGCCAACGTCGGCTCGGAAGAATTTCTGGCTGGCTGTGGAATTTCTGGCTGGACTGCTGGAGTCGTCGGTACGGCTGGAGCTGGATTTTCTGGAGTTGCGATTGCGACTGGATTTGAATCGACAATCTCGCTATTATTTTCAATTGCGACATCTTCCGCCTTCTCTTCTGCGACAATTTCAATTTTTCCTGAATCCAGATTGTCTTCAGGCTTTTTAACTTCCGCAGATTCTAATCGCTGCTTGGCGTCCGAACTATTCATACGAGGAATCTCCAAATAGAACGTACTTCCCTCTTTATACTTGCTTTCAACTCGCAAGTTTCCGGACATCGCCTCGGCTAAGCGGCGGCTCAAATATAGCCCCAAGCCAGTTCCGCCAATTTCTCGCGTGTCAGAATTGTCAACCCGATAAAATTTCTGGAACAAGTGCGGAATATCTTCGGCGGGAATGCCAATGCCGCTATCTTTCACGCTTACAGAAATCTGTTTATCGTCACCGGTAACATTGACGACAACTTCGCCCGATGGCGTGTACTTGATGGCATTCTCAATTAAATTACTGACGACTTCCCGAAAATGGTCGGGGTCAATATTGGCATAAAAAATCGGCTGCAAGGACTTCTCCTTACCCTCATCAATTATGCCTGGCATAAAGATGTAATTGAGCTGCTTTTCATCAGCTTTTGTTGCTAAACCATCAAAAATATTCTTCAAAAATTCGTTTACATTGATGATCTTCGGGTTATTTTTCATTCGCCCATCTTCTACCTTGCTGATATCAAGGAGATCTTGGAATAAGCGTCCCAAATGCTGCGCCGATTCGTGAGCTTTGGTGATGAAATCTCGCGCCTTTTCGTCAATATGTGCGGTGGCTGGATTTAACGCCAGACCCAAATAGCCCTCAATTGACGCAACTGGCGTACGCATCTCGTGGCTGGCGGTGGAGATGAACTCGGCTTGCTCGCGTTCCTCGGCTTTTTCTTTGGTGATGTCGCGGAAAACTACGATAACTCCTTCGCCTTCAGTGCCGACTGGAGAGCTGACGATTGACACTAAAATTCGCTTTTCGGAGCTGGTTAATAGGAATAATTTATCGTTGTGTGTTGGCTGGTTTTTTGATAAGGATTGGGCTATTGGATTCTCGAGTTCTTCTACGTCTTTTCCGTCTGAGGTGACGAGTTTTAAGACACTTTTCCAGTTAAGTCCGAGTGCGTCGCCTTGGTCCCAGCCGATGATTTGTTGGGCGGATGGATTTATCAGTTCGATGTTGCCGTCTTTGGATATCGCCAGAACGCCGTCGTCGATGGCATTAATCACCACATCAGACTTGTTCTCAACCGCGGAAAGTTTATTCTTCAGGCTGGATGTATTGTCATCAGTTTTTTGGCGGCGAACCCATAGAACAAGGCTAAAAATCAAAGGTAAAAATCCGAAGAATAGGTAGCCGATGATGAATTGTATATTTATTCCCTGTTGAACGCTGGTGGCTATAATCTGTAAAATAACCAAAAGCCCCATTATTCCTGAGATTATTGCGCCGAAAAATCCTGCGAAAATTGCCACGATAATCCACATAACCAGGAATGGCGAAACGACTCCGCCGCTGGTAATTATGGTGGTTGTAGCGACGGTGACGGTTAATAGATATACGAAAATTCCGATTCCAGTTTCGTGTTTTCTGGGAAGCCAAAAACATAAAATCAGCACAATTAAGCTGCCGATTCCTGCCACGCCAGCCGCTAAGTCTGAGACAGATAATCCGATTGGCAATTGATAGCCGGTCGGTATAAATCGCGCCCATGCATATAAAAGAATGATCGTAAAACAGCTCAGTAATGCCACTTCACACAATCTCCTCAGCCAAAATCTGGAAATTGCGTGAGGCTTAAAGTAAATCCCGCCCTTTTTCATAGTTTTATTATGGCGAATTTTCAGAAAAATCTCAAGTGATAAATATGACGTAGAGATTATATGGATGCGGAAAAGTAGACAAGCCCTCCCTTTTCGTGGTATAATCTATGGAGTTACGGCCCTATCGTCTAGCGGTTAGGACACCAGGTTCTCATCCTGGCAACCCGGGTTCGATTCCCGGTGGGGTCACCAAGAATGTTATTTTAGAGTCTGTAAGAGGCTCTTTTTTTATTGTCTTGAATCATTTACAGTTCAGATATTCTGTGTGAATATCCTCAGCTTCATTTTTCATTGCGTCAAAATATTTTTAGTCGTCGCTGCTCATCTGCTTGACGACATCTATCAAATTCCGCGGCGTAATGTCGGCTTTAATCAGATATCCATCGACGCGACTCATGACGGATTTACGCGAAGCTTCGTCCTGTTCAAAATTGGTCATAATCAAAATCTTACTATTCGGAACCAAATCGACATTATTATTTCTCAGTGCGTCTAAAATCTGGTCGCCGCGTTGCTCTGGTAGCATCAAATCTAAGATTATCAAGTCAAAGTTCTGGTTGCGCGCCGCCACTAGCCCGTCATTCCCGTCGACCACCCACGTCACGTCATACCCCGCTTTTTGCAGACTCCTGACGTACATTTCGCCAATAAATCGGTCATCTTCCACGCATAAAATTGTCTTTATCATAATTCCTCCTAGCCCTTATACATGGCGTGATTTTTTATCCAGCCGCCGCCCTTTCGTATCAATTGATTATTTAATTGCCCGTCTTCTAATAATTTATCTTTAACTGTAGCATAAATTGGCAAAGTGAACGAGAAGACCGAGCCTTCGTTTTCGCGGGATCTAGCGATTATTGAGCCACCGTGAGATTCGACAAAAGCTTTGCAAATGTAAAGTCCAATTCCCGTCCCAGCCACGGCCTCGCGTGATCGGTGCGATCGATAGAACTTGTGAAACAGATTATCTACGACATTTGCGGGCATGCCAATTCCATTATCAGCGACAGACACTTCCACGAAGTCGCCTTTTTTCTCCGCAGAAACGGTTACGGACCCGCCCTCAAAACTGTATTTGATGGCATTGTCAATTAGATTACCAATCACTTCCCCGATACTTCCGTGATCAGCGGCTACTGTTGGGAGGTCGTCTGGAATATTGACATTAAGCATTCTGTGTTGAGTTGAGGCGCGAAGCTGCATATCATCGGCGATCGAGGCATAAATATTAGCGACAGTGTCTTCTAATAAATAAACCTTCAAGTGATGTCTATCATATCTGGCAACGTTAAGAATATTGTCAATGTAGCTAGACAAGCGGTTGGACGAAACGACCAGCCTATCAAGAAGCTGCCTTTCGTCGCCCTGCAAGCGTCCAGAAAACTCTTCGTTGATAATATCCAGATAGCCACGAATAACTGTAATCGGTCCGCGGAGTTCGTGAGCAGCGAACGAAATGAAATTAAGGTCCTCTTCTTCGGGCAAATATCCTTTAGACTTGTCGATGAGAAAAATGACAGTTTCGGCGGCGGCGCCTTTCTCAAACGACACGATGATGTCAAAAATCCGCGTTTTTTGGATGACATCAGGGTTGGTGCTAATGCGTTGCCAACGGCGCTCGGCTTTAATTTTCTCATTGGAGATTTCGTGAAGCCAATCGAAAATGCTCGGTTCGTTTAGAAAATCAAGCGCCAGAAAATCCTCCCCTTTTGCGTTTCTGGAAATCGGGGCGGCGGAATTGGCGAAGATAATCTTCTGATTGGAATTAAGAATCACGACGCCAGTGCTGGCTTGATTCAGGGCCTGAGTGAGCGGGATTTTTGGCTTGTCGTCGTTGTCACTAGTTGGTTTTTGCTCTGGCTGATAATCGCCATAAATTGCCTGAAGCGCCGTCTTAAACCCAGTTTTTTCGTAGCGTTTATCGTTAGGATTTGGCGGAGTGTCGGTCGTCGGTTCGCCAATTTTATGAGAAAGTGCCGCCAGAATTTTATTAAGTGGTGCGGCGATGATTTTAACGATAGAAATTGAAAATATGATTTGTAAGATGGCGGTAATTAAAATGATGATCCAGAAATTTAGCTGGGATATGGAAATTGCCGTGAAGTGGAGTGCGATCCCCAGCCCCAATATGATGCAGGCGCTCGCTGATAATAAGACTAATATAACTTTTCGGTAATAATATTGTTTGTACTCGCGCAGGGTTTTAGATGCCGGATCTATTGCCATGAAACACTTCCCCTTCCTGGCGTGAAGGCTGCAATCCATGTTTGTCCGCGATTTAAGGCGATGTCTTTTCCGGATTCGTCTGTCAATTTAAGCGGCGAATTTATGTCCGATTTTGACCAAGTGGCGGTGGCGACTGTGCCATTTTGGAAAATGTAAGCCTTGCCGGATCCTGTCGTTTTGACATCTTCGTAGCCATCGTAATTTTGAGCCCGAGCTTCAACGCTAACTTCCATAGCCACAACGGTGTTTGGAGCGATTTGTCCATCTTCCCTATCGGTATGTGGCGCGCCAGCCATACTCCTGAGGTAAGAATTTGACGCCTTGTCGTAAGCGTATGAGGTGTTGTAGAGTGAGCCGCTGAGGTTTATGTTTACAGATGTGGCGTTTGGCGATTCGACGGGCTTGCCGTCTGCTCGCGCGAAGCTGGTGAATTCGGAATTGTTATAGCCTTTTGCGCTGTTCAATTGGTCAAGTTTTTCTCCTGAAGTATAGACGTTGTGTGGCGCGTAGCGGTCGCGAGACCGCCAATATGATCCGTCGTTAAAGAACTGGTCGATGTCGCGATAATTGCCGTTTCTGACTTGAGATAAAGCGTTGGGACTTCCGCCAACGTGTGCGATTGATGCTTGATACGGCGCCGCCCAGCTCAAATAGTACAATCTTAAGCTTCGCACTGGACCGATTAGCGCCGGCTTTTCTCCCTGATATAGGGCCAAAAATCTAGTAATTCCGCCCTCCGCCACGGCTTCATAAACCACGCCAGCTTTTTTCAGTCCTGACTGCGGTCTGGCGGCTGGACTATTCTCAATCATCACACCAGTTACGGGCAACTTCGCGGCGGCTTCATTCGCGATTTCCACGCCAGTTAGCGGCGAATAAAACTTCTTCGGTGCGGGTTTTTTAGTTGGCAATTTCAGTTCCACGCTAGCGGTCTGCTCGTATTTTATGGAGTGAATTGCAATTATGAAAACTCCAGCAATAACCACCGCGCTTACCACGAGTACGATTGCCAGAATGTGCTTTTTTACCCATTCTTTGAACGACTCCCAGCGAGCGTTCTTTTTTTGTCCTGATTTATCTATTTTTTCAATATTCATGCTTATGCTTAGTATAGCATTTTTGGCGCACGAATAAACTATTTTTGTAGATAATTATCGATTCTTTGCAGAGTTTTTTCCTTGCCAATTAGCGCCAGCGTGTCGTTAAGTTGCGGACTAAACGGCGCCCACGTTGTCACAATTCTCACCAGACTAAACAAAATCCCCGGCTTCTGCCCCGTCGTTTCCAGTAATTCATTAAGGCAATTCTGAATTGTTTCCGGCGTCCAATCCATAATTTTCTCGAATTCTTGGCGAGCAATTGACAATAAATCTCGTCGCTCGTCGTCGGTCAATTTGCGGAGTTGCTTATTTCCGTCAATTAATTCCGTGTCAATTTCAGGCTCGACGAAGAAATAGCTCGTTAATTTTGGTAAATCTTGTAGTGTCTTCAAGCGATCTTGCGCCAATTCCAGAACACGCTTTTTATACGATTCATCAGCGTTTTTGGCTTCTTCGCCCCAGAACGGTTGGCAGCGAGAATAAAGATCGTCCAAACTAAGTGAGCGAATCCATTGACCATTTAGCCAAATGAGTCGTTGTTCGTCAAATCGCGCGCCAGATTTTTGAACGCGGTCAAGCGAGAACTTTTCAATCAGTTCGGCTTTACTGAAAATTTCCTGCTCCGTGCCGTCATTCCACCCAAGTTGCGCTAAGAAATTAAGCATCGCTTCTGGTAAAATTCCCTCTGATCGATATTCAGTTACGCTTTTAGCGCCGTCACGCTTGCCAAGTTTTTTATTTCCCGATGGTGCCATAATGTGTGGCACGTGCGCCAGAATTGGTGGCGTAATTTTAAGAGCTTCGTAAAGCGACAGATATTTTGGTGTACTTGCAATATATTCTGAGCCGCGAATCACGTGCGTAACTTGCATTTCGAAATCGTCAATGATGTGCGCAAAATTGTAAGTTGGCAGGCCATCCGCTTTAATAAGAATGAAATCGTCCAAAGCTTCTGGACCAGCTGACAATTCTCCCATGACGGCGTCCGTCCAAGAATATCGCTTAATTTCCGGAACTTTGAAGCGCAGCGGCATTCCAAGTTGCCACTCTGGCGGATTTTCTGGACGATGGTCGCGATATAAAAATGCTCGCTTTTCAGCCTTGGCTTTGTCGCGGAAAACTTGCACTTCTTCAGGCGTGTACGGATCGGCGTAAGCTAGCCCTTCGCTAATCATTTTCTTTGCCCACTTTATGTAAATATCACGGCGATCTGTTTGGTGATATGGGCCAAAATTGCCGGACTCTTCTTTTAGATTGTTAAGAATTGGTCCTTCATCCCAATTTAGCCCTAGCCAATTTAAGGTTTCCAAAATCATTTCTTCCGCGCCTTCAACGAACCGAGCTTGGTCTGTGTCTTCAATGCGTAAGATGAAATCTCCCTGATGCGCTCTGGCGACAAGGTATGTGTATAGCGCGGTACGAACGTTGCCTAAGTGAATGTAGCCAGTCGGACTTGGCGCAAAACGAGTTCTAATAGTCATGAGTAAATTATAGCACGTTATCTGATGAGTTACAGACTAGTGGCAATTTTTTCAATTTGGCTGCTTGAGAGGTTTGCGTCGCCACTGATTTGATATAAAATCCCGCCGTTCACCCAAGCCGCCTCTTTTCCGCCGCTGTAAATTGTCAATCCGTCGATCATCGTGGTGTTTGGATTCTTGTGCTTTTCAGAGAAGAATTCTTTCACCGCTGACGAATTCCAACCGCTTTTTTGCTGGGTTATGGTGTATCCTGAACTTCCGTCGGCGTAGGCATATTTCATAGAGACCTCGCCCGATTTGAATTTGATAGGGCCGTTTAAGGCGTAGCCGTCTGGCTTGTAACCTGGATATTTGGCATCAATTCCTGATTGAACGGCTGCCATTTTTATAGATATATTTGGCATGCTCAAGTATGTTAAATAGCCACCTAGTAGCATCACCGCAAAACCAACAGAAAACGTGTTCAACCAACGTAATGCGCCGCCCTTTTTCTGGCGTCGACGTGCTTTTTTATTGCTGATAATCTCATTTGACAGAGCTTTCTCGATTGCTTCATTTTTCAATTGATGAGCGGTTTTTGCGACTGGCTTTTCTATTTTTTGCGGAGCGACGGCGACAAGCGGATTGTTATTCATGGCCAGAGGCTGGCGTTCTTTTCGCAATTTAGTGTTAACGCTAAGAGGTCTTTGCTGAGCGCGACGAGTAACGGGGTGAGTTTCGGCTGGGCGGTTAACAGCAATTTTCTGAGGAGCTGGCTTGCTGACAATTGGCGTAGAAAACTTCTTCACGGCGATATGTTGCTTCACGTCGACGCGAGCCTTCTGGGGTTTGGCAGCCAATGGCATACGCTGCGGCATTTTAACGTGCCGACGATTCAATGTGCTGGATTTCTGAACGTGTGCGGCGTGAATATTTGATACAGATGTACCACGCTTACTGATTGATTGTTCTTTTTCTATTTCAGATTTTTCAATCTTAATATCATCCATCACCATTCCGGTAATAGTATTGTAAGCTCGTCCATTGATTACCACGTAGTTTTTACTTGCCATTAATCCCCCTAATGTTTATTCCTGTATATTATATTACAAATCGCCTAAGGTTTTTTCAAGTGTAAAAATATGTTATAATTTCCGTAATTATGTACCAGAAAAAGAATCGCACTAAAGAGCTCGCACGGCGGACCTTTGTGTACACGCTGATGACATTATCACTTATAATTCTTCTTACGTTTTTGACGTTTAGAATGCTTGGCTATACGTTTGATCCGAATACGAAAGAATTGCAACAGACTGGACTTGTCCAATATGAATCACATCCTGGCGGGGCGCTGGTTTATGTTGACGATATGGAACTGCGCCGCACTCCGACAAAAAACACCGTTCTTCCTGGTAAACACACTTTTTCGATGAAATTGGATAAATACGAACCGTGGCAAAAAACGTTGAATATCAAATCTGATACCGTGACGAATTTGAATTACGCCAGACTGATTCCGACAAAACGCGAAACTACCGAAGTAAAAACGTTCGATTCATTGCAATCCGTTTCTCTGTCGCCAGCTGGTAATTTCTTGATGGGATTTGGTGTTAAAGATAAAACTCCGATTCTGACAATTGGCGACATTCGCGATACGAACAAAGATAAGGAAAAGTTCACGGAGCATGCATTAAACACAAGCGTTTTGGCTGGCTATTCCCTATCTTCTGACAATCATACGTTTACCGTGTCGGAGTGGGACCGCGATTCTCGTTATGCGTTGGTGAAGCATTCGTATCCAGCGGAAAATAGCACTACTGGTGTGCAGTGGTTGGTTTTTGATAGAGAAAATCCAGAGAAAATTACCGACGTAACAGCTATGACTGGTTTTGCAATTAAGCAAATCAGCTTTGTGGGGACTGGCGCGCACACGGTTTACGCTTTGCAGGAAACTGGCGAATTGAGGCGAGTTGATCTTGATAGCTCGACAATTTCTAGCCCAATCTTGACTAGCGTCGAATCTTTCAAGCTTTATGGCGACGATCGTTTATCCTACCTGGCTGTTATTGACGGTAAAAAAGTGGCAGGAATTTGGAAGCGAGATTGGAAAGAGCCGTTTGTGATCGGCACTTTTGCTACTGATTCTACCCCGGTAATTCGAATTTCTCGCTATTTCAATAAAGACACCGTGGTCTTGACTAATGGCAAAAATATGACAATTTATAGAGGCGACATTTCAGATTCTAAGGACCGCCAAAAAGAGTTCTTAAAAACGGCAAAGACTATTAAAACTGACAATGCGACTGCGAACGTGATGATGGACAATGCTGGGCGATTTATTGTGGCACAAAACGGCGCGGCACTGCAGACTTATGATTTGGAACGTAAAGAATTGTCGAGCGCGTTTAATATTGGCGTGGCGCAGGAAGTGAAGTGGCTTGACAACTTCTATATTCGTAGCGTTTCTGTGTCGGGAAAAATGGAGATTCGCGAGTTTGACGGCACGAACGCTCATACGTTGATAGACGTTAAGCCTGGTTTGGATTCTGTTTTGTCCTCGAATCAGCGATACGTTTACGGATTGACGACCAACGCTTCTGGAAAAATTGTCCTGAGTAAAATGAATATGGACAATGGATCTGTTGGGCTATTTAATTAAATAGCTAATTTATCGACCGCCGAATAATTTCTCAAGCAAAGTCGGCTCGGGTTTTCCTGGAATATTTGACTTACTTCCTTGTTGTTGATTTGAGCTGGATTCTGATGCTGCGGTAGCTTTGCTTGGGTCTGGGCTGATTTGTTCTGCGAAGATAAGAAGTCGTTTCTCTGCGGTTCCTAAAGGCACACAACTTACAAGCGTCAGCATTGGCTTATCTGTGTTAATCTGAACTTTTGAAACTTCGGTTGGCATAACAACTTCTGTTGATGTTATTTTATAAGTGTAGCGTTTCCCGTTGTAATTCATGTAGATAATGTCGCCCTTGACCAGCTTTTCATTCTGAGCAAAGACGAATTTATAATCGCCACCAGCAAAAGCGTCGTTACTGGAGTGCGCGGCAAATACGGCATTTCCGATTTCGCCTGGCACGGCACTGGCGCCAGGAATTGAAAAGTGAGCCACTCCCTTCTCCATGGCTTTTGATTGCGATTTCGTGTCGCTGGCGGCGCCGTAAATAACTGGCGCGTCAACGTTAATCTTTGGGATGATAATCCTAGGTTCTGGTCCGACAGTTACGTCGGTGGAGGCGTCAACGATGATGTTTTGCGGGTTAATTGCGCCAGGTGTTGTATAGGCTGCGACCGCGCCGAAAATAATGCGGTTATATTGCAAAAACATGAAGACTAATAGCACCGATAATCCAGCAATCGCCGGAACGAAATGCCGAGATTTTTTCACTTTATTTGCGGAGTCGCGAACCTTTTGCTGAATTTGACTGCGGAGTTCTTTTATGGCTGCTTTTTGTGGGTCCAGAGGCTCGTCTTCGCTGATTACTGGCGTGATATTCTGATTTTCCCTCGTCAATCGAGAAATCTCACGGTTTTTTGCCGCGATGTCGCCAGCGTAGTAACGCTCGTAATACATCTGATAATATTTCTGCCAAGCGCTGTGGTATTGCTTCCACTGGTCGGCTGAAACTTGAGTGTGGACGGCTGAATTCTGAGTTTGAGCGGTTTGGTTTGCGGGAGCGGAATTGCTAATTTGTGGCTTTGGCTGAATCTGGGTTTGGGCAATCGGCGCCGTCCGCATAGCGTGATTGACAGAATCTTTTTTTAGATCTGGCTGTGGTGTTGTTGAAGCTTGCTGAGGTTTGGCTATTTGCGCTTTGGGCTGTTCTGATCGGACTTCGGGCTTTGGCTGTAATTGAGCGGAAAATGGTTGTGTTTGAGTTTTTTCTGGCACAGAATTTTGCTCTTCTGTTCTGGAATAAATAGCGTCAAGTTGCCCACGAATAACATCGGCAGCGGCATTTCGTGAGGCTGCTGAGTCGCGAGTTGGCGGCGTGAGAGATCGGCGCTGATCTGATACCGGCATGCCCACTCGACCGTTTGATTGATCATCCGTCGGATACATAACTTCTTTCATTATACGTCAAATTGATATCAAATAAAAGTCGTGCTTGTGAGAAATTGCTAGTTGTGCTACAATCATACGGTAGCTTGGAGCGTTCTCTTGTGCCGCGGTGGCGGAATTGGTAGACGCGCTAGACTCAAAATCTGGTGAGCAATAGCTCGTGCCGGTTCAAGTCCGGCCCGCGGTACCAGAGGCAGCTTCAGGTGATAATCGTCCATTTTGGGCGATTTTTTTATGCAAAGAAAACAGCCCGCAGAAAGGCGCTACCGAGGCTTTATAGCCTTCCAGGCGAGCTGTTTTCTGCGGGCTTTACAGCCCCCCTCTTTTCATCTAGTCTCGCCCAAAAAGGAACAGCGCGACCAGTACTACGCAGAGGAAATACATAAGACCAGTGAACATAAAATCACCTCCTTAGAGAGATGCTTCACTCACGACCAAGGGCTACTTTCGCCCTTTGACAAGTCACGGCAAAAGCTTGTTAGTATAATACAACTAATTGTGCGTAATGTCAAGTGATAATCGTCCATTTTGGACGATTTTTTATGCAAAGAAAACAGCCCGCAGAAAGGCGCTACCGAGGCTTTATAGCCTTCCAGGCAAGCTGTTTCCTTTCTGCGGGCTTTACAGCCCCTTTCCTCCCCCATTCATTCCTGCGTTCAGCAGGAACATGAAGCTGGTGAAGCCTCCGCCTAGTGCCCCAATGGGGGCCGCGGAGGACATGTCTGCGGCAAGCAGGAATGCGATTAGCATCCCAAGCAGTGCCCCGATTGCGGCGGAAGCGGCGACGACCGCCGCTAATGCTGTAACCATGATGAAGAGAGGTCCAATCTTCATGACACTCACTTCCTTTCGAGAAGTGCTTTACTCATGACCAAGGGCTACTTTCACCCTTTGACAAGTCATGGGCGAAAGCTTGATAGTATGATACAACTAATTGTGCGTAATGTCAAGCGGATATTTATGCGAGGCTACATTTTGCAAATAGCGGTGCTGATTGCTGCTAGCGGCGCTTTCGGCGACCAAATCAAGTAGCTTGCGGCGCGGGCGCCGACGGTTCCTCGCCAAATTGCCATTGGTGCGTCCCATTTTTGGGTGGCGACTTCTCCGCTGTGGGCGATTATTAAATTGTCGGCATGAAAAACGCAAATTGTTACTGGATATGTGATGGTGAATTTGTGAAGCGCTTCGACAAGTTGCGACAATTGAATGCTGAACGTAATCATTTTTGGATAAAAAATTGCGCGGAATATTTTCTGAACTTGCGCCAGACTTGCTATGAAAACCACGTGCGGATTGTCCAGAATTTCCTGAAAACTATTTTGTACAAGGTCAATCGCATCTCGCGTCAGCACGACGGGAATTTCTGACTTTTTGATCAATTCTTCGTAGACAATTGCCGTCTGACTATTTCGCCCAGCGTCGCCGCATAATAGCAATACGTCCGCCCATCTTTCTAGCGCCAAAGTTTCAGTGAGCGCTTCGTTTGCCAGACTGCCCGATTGGTTTGTTGGCGCGAATAGCACGTCGGTCATATTCGCGGGAACATTTTTTTTCAAGGCGTCAGGCAGTAAAACGCGAGCCTCGCCCACGCCAGCCTTGAGCGCCTCTTGATAGCTTTCTGCCACCGCTAAAAATCCTAATTTGTTACCGCCGATGATTCCTAATTTTCCCGCTTGGTCGCGTCGTTCTGGCTTGTTCCATTCGACATCTGGAAAAAGTGGTTTCCCTGGCTCTTGTTTTTGCCAAAATTTCATATCCATTACAAATCTACCTCAATACTCACCGGACAATGGTCGCTGCCCATCTGTTCTGGATGAATTTGTGGATTAGTAACGCGATTTGCAATTTCACGCGACGCTAGCCAATAGTCAATCCGCCAACCAACATTTCGCGCTCTGGCATTTGCCCAGTGCGTCCACCAGCTATACGCACCAGTTTTTTCAGGGAAAGCTGCTCGGAAAGTGTCCGTAAATCCAGCGTCCAAATAGTTCTGAAAACCTTCCCTTTCTTCGTCGGTGAAGCCGTGTTTGCCGACGTTGGGTTTCGGATTTGCCAAATCAATTTCCTGATATGCCACATTCATATCGCCGCAATAAAGGACTGGCTTTGACAATTCCAGCTCTTCCAGATAAGCCAACACTGCCTTGTCCCATTTTTTATATCGCAAATCTAATCGGCTCAAATCCCCTTTTGAGTTCGGAGTATAGCAATTGACAACCCAAAAATCGTCAAATTCAGCGGTAATAATTCGCCCTTCGTCGGCTGGATTGCCGTATTCGTCGCCCGTCAAGTCAAATTGCTCAATGATGTTCGGCGGAAAACCGTCGCGCCAATTTAGAGGCGGGATTTTAGAGAAAATTGCCGTGCCAGAATAGCCTTTTTTGGTGGCGGAATAGAAATGCTCGTGATAATCTGGCAGGTCAATTTCAACTTGATCTCTGGTGGCTTTGGTTTCTTGTAGGCATAAAATATCTGGATCGTACGTGTTAATAAACTTCGCGAATTCACCTTTGTTGATGACCGCACGAATGCCGTTTACGTTCCAAGAGAAAAGCTTCATAATTTTATTATACCGTGATGATATAATTTAATGAATATGCTACCAATGTACGATAAGTTTTTGGGCGAAATATCAAGTGGCTTTATGGGCGTCGGAGGCGTGAAAACTGCCTATTATTTTTATAAAGGCGGCTCGAATAAAACTATTTTGCTAATTCACGGCATTGGTGGCGATTTTCACGGAATGATTCCGCTGGCTTATCACCTGAAAAATGATGCAAATTTGGTGTTTGTTGATTTGCCTTCTCACGGCAGAAGTCAATTGATAAAAGATATGAAAATGAGCGACGTTGAAAATTGGGCGATGAATTTGATGTCGGCTTTTGACGGTAAAGGCGTGTCGATTGACGAGGTTGTTGCCCATTCGCTTGGATGTTTGGTGGCAAATAAAATGCGATGCCGGAAAATTTGGTACATCAGTCCTCCGATGAAAACTTCGGTTATATCGAGAATTTCCTCGTCTTTCTTTTACCGCACTCGTCGGGTGAATCAATATATTTATTTGAACTATTACTTTTCGGTGTTCCGTGGGCTGTGTTTGGTGAATAATAGACAGAAAAATGTCGTGGATTTGATACGGTGGCTGACGAAAAATACGCGAGTAACGCGGCGGCAATATTTGGAGCAATCGAAAATTGCGCGGGATATTTCTCGGAGTAAAAAAATTATTATTTCTGAGCGCGAATTTACGGGATTGATAGTTGGGCAACGGGACAAGATTTCGCTTCCTGTGAACGCCGCCGATGGCGTAAAAATTGATAAATTTGTGGAGCTTGATACGGGGCATTTGTCGGTGTTGGACAGTCCAGAACTGGTTGCCGAATTGATATTGGCGGAATAATTATTTGCTATACTGTAGATATGAGTAAGAAAGACGATAAAAAACTAATTGTTAATATGATTTCTGAGAGTGAATTCACCGTTCAGGGTCACGGTGTGCATACGGCTTACAAGGAGATTACGGACGCGCTGCGTAAAAGAAAAGATATTGATATTGAAGTGAATTCTGATCGTCCTGCTGACATTATTCATATTCAAACTATGGGTCTGTATTCGTTTCGGCATTTGATGAAAAAAAGTGGCAAAAAAGTTGTTTCTGCTCACATTGTGCCGGATAGTTTTGTTGGTTCGATTAAAGGTGCGAAATATTGGAAGCCTTTAGGTCGAGCGTGGCTAAAATTCTTTTACAAAAAGGCTGATTTGGTTTTAGCTTGCTCCGGTATGGTTGCTGATGAATTGATAAATGATATGCACGTGCCAAAGACGAAAGTTCTTTACAATACGATAAATATGTCGAGATATAAGCATTCTGCTGCGGAGAAAAAGTCGGCTCGGAAGAAGCTTGGTTTGAAGGATAATGATTTTGTGGTTATGGGAAATGGTCAAGTCCAGCCGCGAAAACGTTTGGATATTTTAATAAAAGCTGCCAAACAAATGCCAGATGTAAAGTTTTTCTGGGTGGGAGGAATTCCGTTTAAGAATTTGGGCGCGGATTATAACGCCATGCAAAATATGATAAAAAATGCGCCGAATAATCTCACTGTAACTGGTGTGATACCTCTGGAGAATGTTCGTGACTATTATGTCGCTGCCGACGTTTTTGTTTTGCCAGCTATGCAGGAAAATCACCCTATGTGCGTCTTGGAAGCGGCTGGCGCTGGCTTGCCGATCATTCTGCGCGACATTCCGCAGTACAATGACACATTTAAGGGCGATGCTGTTATGGCAAAAACGGACGATGAATTTTTAGAATTGATCAGTAAATTGCGCAAAGATAAGAAAGCCTACAAGAAAGCGCAACTTGGTGCTGAGAAAATTGCTGAGCGTTTTGACAGTAGTGCTGGCGCCGAGCGCTTAGTCGAATTTTATCGATCGCTGATATAAATGGTATAATGGGGCTATTATGAGGATAGGACTTTTTACGGACAGCTACAGGCCGTCCATTAACGGTATCGTTTACGTTGTCGAATCATTAAAGCGCGAGCTGGAAGCTTTGGGGCATGAGGTTTATGTTTTTTGCCCAGCAAAGTCTATTAGTCCATCCAAGCAGGCCGAACTTCTTCACGAAGATGAGAATAGTCGAATAATTCGTTTCCGCTCAATTACGGGCGCGTTTTTTGATGATTACGACACGTCGGTGTTCTTCCCTCCTGTGGTGCAGCGTCAAATTGCTAATATGAATCTGGACATTGTTCATATTTTTACGCCGTCGCAAATTGGACTATTGGGCGTGAAGGCAGCGAAGAAAAATAATATCCCTTTGATTATCCAGCATTGTACGGATTTATATGAGTTCGTCGATCATTATCCTGCGGTTTTGCCAGGAGTTTTGGCGTTGGCGGGAGTAGTTTTTCCATTGTCGGTGAAATTGAACGGACAAGATTTGCTGGAAGTTGCCAAGCTTTATCGCCCGCGTAGTGGCGTAACGAAATGGAATAAAGACATAATTGAGCGTGTTATTACTATTTTATACAGCAAGGCGGATGCGGTGATTGCCCTGTCGCGTAAAAGCCGCGATCAATTGGAATCTTGGCAGACTGAAGATTACGCGTACGACGTTACTTTAATGCCAAACGGCGTGAATGCTCTTCCGCGGGCGAGCGCGAAACGAGTCGCAGAGTTCCGCGAGCAATGGGGTCTTGATGAAAAAGATGAAGTGTTTGGCTTTGTGGGTCGCTTGGGCGAGGAGAAGAATTTGCCAATTTTGATTCAGGCGTTTAGTGAGTTTATTGCTGAAGCTCGTCCGAAATCGAAGCTATTGTTTGTTGGCGATTTTGAATATCGAAAGACTTTGGAAAAAATGGCGGCTGAGACGGATTTTGCGGATAGGATTATCTTTACGGGCGCCATGCCACGAGAAGATTTGGGCGTGGCGTATAAAGTGATGAACGTATTTACTTTTCCTTCGCTTAAAGATACGCAAGGCTGGGTTCTTCACGAGGCTGCTCACGCCGGAAAGCCTATTGTTATTATTGACAAGGAAGTTTCAGAGGTTGTGAAGGACGGAGTTAATGGCTATTTTGCAGAGAATAATCCAGAAAGCGTAGCGGAAAAAGTAATTGCAATTCTAAAAAGTCCGAAAAAACAAACAGAATTTAGCGCTGAAAGTAAAAAATTAGCCAACAAGTTTACGGAGCGCAGTCAAGTGAAGAAGCTCGAAAGTGACTTTGTTTCCAAAGATATCGAGGCTGACCCTGGCGCAAAAGAGGAATTGCTAAATAAAAATGGCGGCAATTTCCAAGGCGTGCCAGTAACGGATATTAACGGGGAATTAGTGCTTGGTTTTGATCGACCGAAACTACAAGATTTGCTACGAAAAA